>CALBJW010000143.1 GCA_937893145.1 uncultured Prevotellaceae bacterium
CACGCTCACCTGTGAGGTCAGAAGTTGCTTCACGCTGGAATGTTGTCTCAAACATATAACCAGAACCGATACCGATACCAAGAGCAAGTGTACGATCAAGTGCCTTACCTGTAGCATCGTTATAAACTGCGTATGATGAGTTAAGACCACGACCTTCGAGGAACATAGTACGGAGTGATGTACCAGAACCCTTTGGAGCAACCATAATTACGTCGATGTCCTTTGCAGGAACGCAACCTGTGCGGTCAGACCAAGTGATAGCGAAACCGTGTGAGAAGTAGAGAGCCTTACCTGGAGTGAGGTACTTCTGGAGAGTTGGCCATACTGACATTACAGCAGCATCAGAAAGAAGACACATAACGATAGATGCCTTATCTGCTGCCTCTTCGATAGAGAAGAGAGTCTCACCTGGAACCCAACCATCAGCGATAGCCTTTTCGAAAGTCTTACCCTGACGCTGACCAACGATTACATTGAAACCGTTGTCACGAAGGTTACAAGCCTGACCAGGACCCTGTACACCATAACCGATAACTGCAATTGTTTCATCCTTAAGGATTTCACGAGCCTTCTCGAGTGGGAACTCTTCACGTGTCATTACCTCTTCGATAACGCCACCAAAATTCATTTTTGCCATTTTAATTTGATAGAATTACGCAAGGGCTTATGCTCTTGCTGGTTTATAATAATTATAATAACTTACGTATTTATTATGCATTCTGATGCTCTTCTTCACGCTGAGCAATATACTGGTCAAGTCGTTCGATGCATGATTTTGTGATAGCAATGCGACCAGATCGTACAAACTGAAGTACACAACCAAGTTCATTCAGATAATTAAAATGCTCAAGTACATCACTTGTCACACCAGTCTTCTCAACTGTTGTGTAAGTTGGATTAACTTCTACTATACGAGCATCATATCGACGAACTATTCTTGATATTTCAGAATTAGCAAGTACCATTGGTGTTGAAAGCTTAAGCAAAGAAGTCTCAAGAATGAATATTTCATCATCAACAAAGCAGTTTGCCTGAAGAACATCAATCTTCTTCTCTATTTGCTTACAAAGCATTTCTGCCATCTCCTGCTTACAATAACAAGTTATTGTATATTTATGAACACCTGGTGTAGAAGATGAACAAACATTAAGCGACTCAATATTTACCTGACGACGTGTGAAAACTGCAGTAATCTGGTTGAGCACACCAGCATAGTTCTCAGAATAAATGATGAGTGTATAAAGTGTCAAACCTTCATGATTGAGGAGAGAGCCTTCCTGACCAGCAGTAGAACGACGAGCGACAGCATTACGAGTGAATGTTTCTCGCTGACCATCCTTTTTAGTGTCATCTTCTAATGTGGCTTTACGCTGACGAGCAAGATTCTTTTCATAAGAATCACGATCAATAGAAGCGGCAGCACGAACAGCAGCATCAAAAGAATCTGTCAAATTCTGTTCGTCACACTTTCCGCAAGTATTGCAATCGCCACACTCAGCAGCACCTATATTTTTATTAGTTTCCATTGTTTTCTTAATTTACTTCCAACAACATTTCATCAACATTGCCTCCAGGAGGAGTCATTGGCAACACGTTATCTTCTTCCATCACAGCACACTGGAGGAGGAAAGGACCATCTGTCTCCAACATCTCACGGATTGCATCATCAAGATCCTTACGGTCGATGACTGTACGACATGGAATACCATATCCTTCGGCAATCTTTTCAAAGTCAGGGTTAGTCATTGGAGTAAATGAATAACGCTTATTGAAGAACATATATTGCCATTGACGAACATTTCCAAGGAACTTATTGTTAAGAAGAATCATCTTAACTGGGCATTGCTGCTCCATGATTGTTCCAAGTTCCTGAATTGTCATCTGGAATCCACCATCACCACAGAACATACAAACTGTACGATCTGGAGCACCAAAAGCAGCACCGATAGCAGCAGGAATACCAAATCCCATTGTACCACAACCACCACTTGTTACTACTGAACGAGGTTTGGTGAACTTGAAATATCGACAACCAAACATTTGGTTCTGACCAACATCTGTAACAAGAATAGCCTCATTATTCGATGCTTCACTTACCTTACGAACTACTTCGCCCATAAGAAGCGGACCATCAGCAGGATTGAGAGCAGGATTTATAACCTTGTTATATTCCTTTTCATCGTATGGTTTGAAACCTTCAATCCATGAATTATGAGTTGCGCTATCTACATACTTTGCAACTTCAGCAAGCGTTTGCTTACAATTACCAAGTACAGCGAGATCAACCTTGACATTCTTATTGATTTCAGAAGGGTCAATATCAAAATGAATAATCTTAGCCTGCTTTGCGTAGTTCTTAAGATTGCCTGTAACACGGTCATCAAAGCGCATACCAACAGCAATGAGCAAGTCACACTGATTTGTCATTACATTTGGTGCAAGATTTCCATGCATACCAAGTTTACCCATATTAAGTGGGTGGTCAGTTGGAGCTGCGGAAAGACCGAGGAATGTTGTACCGAATGGAATCTGTGCTTTCTCACAAAGAGCAAGAAGTTCTTCTCTTGCTTCAGCAAGTTCAACACCCTGACCTACAAGCATGAAAGGCTTCACGCTTTCATTTATCATCTTAGCCGCCATTTCAATAGCGCCATCAGCTGTAGGTGGAACAGGATTATAGCTGCGAATGAAATCAACCTTCTGTGGTTGATACTCAATCATAGCAGTCTGCGCATTCTTTGTAAAGTCAAGAACTACAGGACCGGGACGACCACTGTTTGCGATATAGAACGCACGAGAAACAGCCCAAGCTATATCTTCAGCACGACGAATTTGATAGTTCCACTTTGTGATTGGTTGAGTTACACCTACAACGTCAACCTCTTGGAAAGCATCAGTACCAAGCATGGCTGCACCTACCTGTCCACAGATGACAACCATTGGAGTTGAATCCATCATAGCATCTGCAACACCAGTAATGGTGTTCATTGCTCCAGGACCTGAGGTTACAATAGCACATCCTACCTTTCCCGACACACGAGCATAACCTTGCGCAGCATGTACTGCAGCCTGCTCATGACGAACAAGGATGTGATTAAGAGTTGATTTATGATCGAAAAGGGCATCGTATGTAGGCATGATAGCACCACCAGGATAACCAAAGAGTACATCAACTCCCTGATATTCAAGTGAACGCATCAATGCTTCTGCACCAGTTATTTTTTCCATATTAATTATTAGTCAATTATTCTAACACCACCCTTGTCAGCAGAAGCAACAGACTGAGCATAAGCACGAAGAGCCTTTGAAACCACACGATTACGTTTGAGTGGCTGCTGAGGACGTGCAGCAAGTTCTTCGTCTGAAAGCTTAACGTTGATTGAACGGTTTGGAATATCAATTACGATGATATCACCATCCTTTATCTTTCCAATGTTACCACCAGAAGCTGCTTCTGGAGAGATGTGACCAATAGAAAGACCTGATGTACCACCAGAGAAACGTCCATCAGTAATGAGAGCACATTCCTTACCCATGTGCATACTCTTTATATATGAAGTTGGGTAAAGCATTTCCTGCATACCAGGACCACCCTTTGGACCTTCATGTGTGATGACAACACAATCGCCTTTCTTGACCTTGCCTCCAAGAATGCCCTCACATGCATCTTCTTGAGAGTCAAAAACTACTGCAGGACCTTCAAAGTGCCAGAGTTCTGGGGCAACACCTGCTGTCTTAACAACACAACCGTCTTGTGCGATGTTACCAAAGAGAACAGCCATACCACCATCCTTAGTGTAAGCATGTTCGATGTCACGAATACATCCATTCTCACGGTCAGTATCAAGTGATTCCCACTGAGCATCCTGTGAACCCATCTTAGTCGAGAACTTACGACCTGGTGCTGAGTGATAGATGCGATCTGCTTCTGGATCAATAGTATCGCCTGTAATAGAATACTTCTTGATATCTTCACCAAGAGTTGCACCATTTACACGTTTGCAACTGAGATCGAGAAGATTACCTTTTGCGAGTTCGCCAAGAATACCAAGAATACCACCGGCACGATTCTCTTCCTGAATGCTATATTTCTGCCAGTTTGGAGAAAGCTTGCAAAGGAATGGAACCTTACGAGAAAGAGCATCAATGTCTGACATCTTGAAGTCAACACCACCTTCCTGTGCAACAGCAAGGAGGTGAAGGACTGTATTTGTTGAAGCACCCATAGCGATGTCGAGTGTCATCGCATTGAGGAATGCCTGACGAGTAGCTATTGAACGTGGAAGAACTGATTCATCTCCATCCTCGTAGTATGCCATAGCATTCTTCACAATAGTCTTTGCAGCATCCTTGAAGAGCTGAATACGATTAACATGAGTTGCGAGAATTGAACCGTTTCCAGGAAGAGAGAAACCAAGAGCCTCAGTAAGTGAGTTCATTGAGTTTGCTGTGAACATACCAGAACATGCACCACAACCAGGGCATGCACTATGCTCTACAACTTCAAGTTCCTCGTCGCTTACTGTTGGGTCCCCACCCTTAATCATAGCAGTGATGAGGTCTGCATTCTCGCCATTCACTAGACCTGCTTCCATAGGACCACCACTAACGAATACTGCAGGAATATTAAGACGCATTGCAGCCATGAGCATACCTGGAGTTACCTTATCGCAGTTTGATATGCAAACCATAGCATCTGCCTTGTGTGCATTAACCATATACTCTACAGAGTCTGCAATAATGTCACGCGAAGGAAGAGAATAAAGCATACCATCGTGTCCCATAGCAATACCATCATCAACAGCGATTGTATTGAACTCTGCTGCATAGCAACCAAGCTTTTCAATCTCAGCCTTGACGACCTGACCAATTTCGTGAAGATGTGTGTGACCAGGCACAAACTGTGTGAATGAGTTTACGATTGCAATGATTGGCTTGCCAAACTGCTCTCTTTTCATACCATTGGCTACCCAAAGAGCACGTGCTCCAGCCATACGGCGACCTTCTGTGCAGACTGCACTTCTTAATTGATGTTTCATATATAATTTTACTCTTTTTTATACTTATTGGTGACGAACACAAAGGAACATCAGTATATAAATCTATAAACAACCATTTCTACCTTAGGCAGAAAAAGAGGTAAATCGATGCAAATTTACAACAAATAATTGAATTAACTAATCTTTTTGATAGGAAAAACGGCAAACATCTTAAAAAAATTAAGATATCTGCCGTTATTTGTGATAAATGATGCGACAAAAAGTCAATGTTTATTCAAAACTATTGATTCGAGCTAAGTATTTGCCGATTATATCAAATTCCAGATTTACTTTTGTTCCTATTTCAATCTGGTGGAAATTAGTATTGTCGTATGTATAAGGAATAATATTTACTTGGAATGAGTCATTCTCTGAATTACAAACAGTTAGACTAACACCATTTACAGTGACACTACCCTTGTCAACTGTCATGTAGCCCTTCTTTGCCATTTCCTTGTCAAATGGATACTTGAAGGTAAATGTATAACTACCCTGCTGGTCAATCTTTTCAACACATTCTGCAGTCATATCTACATGACCTTGAACAATATGACCATCAAGACGACCGTTCATCATCATCGACCGCTCAACATTAACTTTATCTCCAATCTTGAGCAATCCGAGGTTTGATTTGAGGAGAGTCTCCTTCATTGCGGTCACAACATACTTACCATCAAATATTTTGACTACTGTGAGACATACGCCATTATGAGCAACACTCTGGTCTATCTTCAACTCATCTACAAATGAGCATGTCAGAGTGAAGTGAATGTTTTCTTGTTCTTTTTCAATAGCAACAACAGTTGCAAATTCTTCTACAATACCACTGAACATAATATTAATATTTATTAATTATGTGGCAAAGATACTGCTTTTATTAAAAAAAATCAATACCTTTGCGAAAAAATAATCAAAACAGAATGAATATGAAAAGTAAATTTCTTTTTTTATCTTTAATCTTTGCATTAATGATAGGTGTTTCAAGTTGTGAGAAAGAAGCCGTATATGTAGCACCCACTATCGGTGGAATAGACTTCACTCCAAACCCATGCGAACCAGGCGACACTGTACTTTGCCGTCTTAACTATGCTGTTGCAGGCGACAACTGGTTGTGGTACTCAGCAAGTTTCTCTGTTCCTACAAAGATTCTTCCAGGAACCATGTATAAAGGATCATGCGAGAACCCATCTCAATGCTACTTTATTGCACCAGAAAATCCAGGTTCATACAACATTGGTTTCAAGGGACAAGTAACAATTGTATGCGGTAAAGACTTGTGGGGAGATGCTTATACAGCAACAGGAACATTAGTTGTCAAGTAATACCCAATTAACACTATAAACATAAACCTAAACTTTAATGAAACTAACTATTAAATCTATTCTGGTAGGAGCATTGCTATCCTCATCAGTTTCTGTCCTTGCAAACCATCCAGACTCGGTGTACGTAAAGGCTTACAACCCTTCTCCGGGCGATGGTCTTCGAGTAAGTTATTCTGCAGACCAGAAGACATGGATTCCTATTGGTGACAACCTGAACCTTTTCAAGAGCGACTACGGTCCTTGGGGTTCTGAAAAGAAGATGTACAATCCAGTACTTCGTTACGATGGAAAGAAATTCTATGCCGAATTTATTCCTAATCCAAAGCATGCAGAGATAGCAACGACAGAATCTTCAGACCTTTACCTCTGGAAACCACAAGATTACCTAAAACTTTCCGAACCTGAATTTGAAGCAACAAAGGCAGAACTCGAGAAGGGATCAAAGAACAACATCATAAAGGTTCCATACTCTATAGTTGAGAATCTTATCGCAAAGGCAGCATTAGCCCAGATAAATGGTCAACACGATAGAGAGAATATGGGCATTAGACTTGATGAAAAAGCATCTGTATTCTCAAGATTGAACATCAACCTCAACGATAAGAAACCTATATCGCCTGAACTTTTCGGTATCTTCTTTGAGGATATTAACTACGCAGCAGATGGCGGTATCTATGCAGAACTCATTCAGAACCGCGACTTTGAGTTCACAGAAGACGATGGTCGTGGACGTAACGCCAAGTATGCATGGGCAACTGAAGGTGATGGCATCACTTGGAACATCAGCACAGTAAAGCCTCTTCACGCCAACAATCCACACTTTAGCGTAATCAATATCAATGTTGTTGGTTCAAAACTTGTCAATGAAGGATGGGATGGCATCCCTTTGAAAAAAGGTACGAAGTACGACTACAGCATGTTCCTCGTAGGAAATGGAAAAGTAAAAGTTTCACTTGAAGAGAATGGCAAAACTCTTGCCTCTACAATTCTTTCAGCAACAGCCGATTGGAAGCAACTGAAATCTGTACTTGTTCCAAATGCAGACGCAACTAAAGCAAAGCTCTGCATCGAACCTCTCCAGGCAGGAACACTCTCTATTGACTTTGTTTCTCTCTTCCCACAAGACACATTCAAGGGAAGAAAGAACGGACTCCGCAAGGACCTTGCACAACTCCTTGCAGACATGAAACCTCAATTCATTCGTTTCCCTGGTGGATGTGCATCTCATGGTCAAGGTATGGACAATATATACCACTGGCAGGCTACTGTTGGTGAACTCTGGGAACGAATACCTGACTTCAATATTTGGGGCTACCATCAGAGTCGTGGTCTTGGTTTCTACGAGTACTTCCAGTTCTGTGAAGATATAGGTGCTACCCCACTCCCTGTTCTTGCCGCAGGTGTACCTTGCCAAAATTCATGGAAAGGTGGTAATGGTCAGAACGGTGGTATTCCATTTGCAAAAGATCTTAACGGCAAACCTTCACCTTATAAATATATGGGCAAGGACCTCACAATGGAGAGTTACCTCCAGGAACTTCTTGATCTCATTGAATGGGCAAACGGTGATGCAAGAACAAGCAAACTCGCACAAATGCGAGCAAAGGCAGGCCATCCAAAACCATTCAACATGAAGTATTTGGGAATAGGTAATGAGGACCTCCTTGGTGATGTATTCAACGAACGCTTCACATTCCTCTATGAAGGTGTAAAGAAAGCACATCCAGAGATTACAATTGTAGGAACTGTTGGTCCATTCTGGGAAGGTTCAGACTATGAATATGGCTGGAAAGAAGCTAAGCGACAGCAGATTCCAATCGTTGATGAGCATTACTACAACCCAGTTGGTTGGTACTTGAACCATCAGGATTACTATGACAAGTATGATCGCAATGGCACAAAGGTATATCTTGGCGAATGGGCATCAAAGGGCAACAACCTCGACAATGCTCTTGCAGAAGCAATCCACATCACAAATGTAGAACGCAATGCTGATGTTGTAACAATGTCGTCATACGCTCCACTTCTTGCAAAAGAAGGTCATACACAATGGAATCCAGACCTTATCTACTTCAATAACACAGAAGTAAAACCTACAACAAACTACTGGGTACAGGCACTTTCCGGACAGAATGCAGGAGACGAATACGTTTATTCAGACCTTGAACTCACCGTAGATAACGTTAACCGTGCTGACATCCAGAAGCGTGTTGCAAGTTCCGTTGTTATTGACAAGGAAACAGGCGACATCATCATAAAGCTTGTGAATGCCCTTCCTATCAGCAACAATCTCACTCTCAACCTCGGTTCAGACATCACATTCGGAATGAAAAATGCCGACTACTCAGGAAAGGCAGAAGTGACATTCATCTCAAATAAGGATCTTCGCAGCAAGAACCTTACTCCTGAATCAAAGACAATAAATGTTGGAAATAAGTTCAACTTCACTTTGCCAGTCAATTCATTCAGCATCATTCGCATAAAGAAGAATTAACTCGCACGGTGAGAAGTTGGAATTCAAATCCAATCATTTCAAACAAAAAGCCAGATGGAAATCAATCCATCTGGCTTTCTTTTTATATGTAAGTTGCAAATTAGTTGAACCACTTAACATAGCAGAAGTCCTGACGATGTGGGAGGTCTGCGTTCTTTGGGTACATACGGTAAGCAACCTTGAATGAACCTGCAGTTGGGATAACGTGTGTACCTTCGAATGTGTAGAGGTTACCTTCGCGCTTAGTAACTGTGAGAGGCTCTACCTGGTTGATGTGGTCACGACCATTCTCATCTGTGTAGAGAGTAACGAGTTCGAGACCTACAGCATCATCAAGACCCTGCTCATCGATAACGTACTTAACATTGTACTTCTTACCTGAGAGAACATCACCCTTAATCATGTCTTCTTCCTTTTCTGAAGAAACAACTGTGATGTTGTCCCAACGCTGTGCAACGAGTTCCTTCCAAGCAGCGATTTCCTTAGCCTTCTTGTAGTTGTCAGCGAAGAGAACAGCACGACGCTCAGCGAGTGGGCAGTAGTACTTAGTGAAGTAGTCATCAAGCTGACGCTTCATTGTATAGTGTGGAGCAATCTGAGCGATTGAGTTCTTAACTGTCTTGATCCAGCCTTCTGAGTAACCCTTAGCGTTCTTATCGTAGTAGAGTGGAAGGATTTCGTTCTCGAGGAGAGAGTAGATAGTAGCTGCATCGAGCTGATCCTGCTGCTCCTGGTTCTGGAATGTACGCTTCTCAGTGAGAGCCCAACCAGCACCTTCACGATAACCTTCAAGCCACCAACCATCAAGAACTGAGAGGTTTACAACACCGTTCATGAGTGCCTTTTCACCTGATGTACCAGATGCTTCGAGTGGACGAGTTGGAGTATTCATCCAGATATCAACACCAGTAACAAGGCGACGAGCGAGCTTCATGTCGTAGTTCTCAAGGAAGATAATCTTACCGAGGAACTCTGGACGGCGGCTGATTTCGTAAATCTTCTTGATGAGACCCTGACCTGCACCATCAGCTGGGTGAGCCTTACCTGCGAAGAGGAACTGTACAGGATAGTTAGGGTTGTTAACGATCTTAGCAAGACGATCGAGGTCAGAGAAGAGGAGGTGTGCACGCTTGTAAGTAGCGAAACGACGAGCGAAACCGATAGTCAAAGCGTTAGGGTTGATCTTCTCAACGATAGAAACGATACGTGAAGGGTCACCCTGGTGCTTGAGCCAGTCTTCCTTGAATGCCTTCTTGATGTAGTCGAAGAGCTTAGCCTTGAGAGTAAGACGAGTGCTCCAAACTTCCTCATCTGGCACATTGTAGATAGCTTCCCATATCTTCTGGTTAGACTGATCCTTGAGGTGCTTCTTGTCGAAGTTCTTAGCATATACTGACTTCCACTCAGAAGCAGTCCATGTTGGCATGTGAACACCGTTTGTAACGTAACCTACGTTGTCAAGTTCTTCTGGATAGTAACCCTTCCAGATGCCGTTGAACATATCCTTAGAAACCTTGCCATGGAGCCAGCTTACACCGTTAACCCATGAACAAGTGTTACAAGCGAATGTTGACATACAGAAACGCTCACCCTTATCGTCTGGGTTTACACGGCCCATACCGATGAACTCATCCCATGAGATACCGAGCTTAGCTGGGTACTGGCCCATGTACTTGCCGAAGAGAGCTTCGTCGAAGTAGTCGTGACCTGCTGGAACTGGAGTGTGAACTGTATAGAGTGAAGATGTACGAACAACTTCAAGAGCCTCATTGAATGACATGCCGCTCTCAACGTATTCTACGAGACGCTGTACGTTAGCGAGTGCTGCGTGACCTTCATTACAGTGGATGATATCCTTCTTGATACCAAGCTTGTTGAGGAGAAGAACACCACCGATACCGAGGAGGATTTCCTGCTTGATACGGTTTTCCCAGTCACCACCATAGAGTGCGTGAGTGATTGAGCGGTCGAACTCTGAGTTCATTTCGTTGTCTGTGTCAAGGAGATAGAGCTTAACACGACCAACGTTTACACGCCATACGAGTGCGTGAACAGTATAGTTGTTGTAAGGAACGTCAACAACAACCTGATTGCCGTTCTCATCAAGTTCGCGCTCGATTGGGAGTGTTGGGAACTGCTGAGCCTCATAGTTAGCAATCTGCTGACCTTCCATAGAGAGAGTCTGAGTGAAGTAACCGAAACGATAGAGGAAACCTACTGCACAGAAATCGATGTTTGAGTCTGAAGCTTCCTTAACGTAGTCACCAGCGAGGATACCAAGACCACCTGAGTAGATCTTGAGTACGTGGCTGAGACCATACTCCATACAGAGGTATGCTACTGATGGACGGTTTGCATCTGGCTTAACATCCATGTAAGCACGGAACTCCTTATAGAGCTTGTTAACACGGTCAACGATCTTCTTGTCTGCTGCGAGAGCCTCGAGCTTCTCATAGTTCTCACGAGCGAGGAAGAGTACTGGGTTCTGCTGTACATCGTGCCAAAGCTGTGGGTCCATGTCATTGAAGAGGTGACCTGCTTCATTGTTCCAAGACCACCACATGTTGTGAGCGATCTCATCCAATGGCTTAAGAGCCTCTGGTACTGATGCACGTGAGCTAATAGTACGCCAATTTGGTACATTAGCATTGCTTGCCTTAATTCTCATAATAATTTTTATTAAAATATATGGTTTGTTTTTTACTTAATTCTTTCGTCACGCTTAGCAAGAGCCTTGTCGTAAGCATTATAATAATATGTGATGAAGTGCTTCCAGAGAGCCTTCTCTGCAATCTTCTCAGCAGCTTTGCGAGCAGCCTTCACCTGCTTGTCATCAAACTGAGAGAACTTGAGAAGTGTTTCCTTGATTGTGTTGCTTACCTCATCGAAATTGTAGTCACTGCGATGGATAGTCTTAACACCATCCTCAATCTCGCTCTCACTACCCTTCACGCTGTTAGCCCAAAGACCGAAACCGGCGAGGTCTGTAGTGACACAAGGAACATGGAACGCAACACTCTCAAGTGGAGTGTAACCCCATGGCTCGTAGTATGATGGGAACACTGTGATGTCGCAACCGATGAGGAGTTCGTAGTAGTGCTTGTTGAAGATGCCATCAAATCCGTCGAGGTAGCAAGGTACAAAGATAATCTTTACCTTATCCTCTGGAACATTGTGAACATTCAACCAGTTGAGCTGTCCCATTACCTTGTCGTTCCAAGGTTCATGAAGCTCATGTGTGATGCGTGGGTCACCAATTGGAGAGAGTGTTTCTGGCTGAGCAGCAGAAGCCTTTGCAACCTTTGCTTTAACTGCAAGAGTTGACTTGAGGACTTCGCGAGCCTCCTTCATCCAAGCTGGAACCATCACGAATGCGAGTACATTACGGTCGAGAGTGTCATCCCAACGAAGACGGTTGAGAGCATCTACATACACATCAATACCCTTGTTCTTATATTCATAGCGACCACCTGTGCTGACAATGATTGTATCGTCGCCGAGGTTTGTGCCCATAAGTGTATTCGCAACATTGAGCATAAGAGCGCGAGCCTCCTTGCGAGCCTCGTTGAATGCCTTTGCTGGAGAAGGAACAAAACCGTTCTCAAAACCGTTAACAAGAATCTCATCTGGTTCCTTGTCAAGGAGTTCCTTACATTCTGTACCTGTGATGTCACTTACTGTTGTGAAACAGTCAACATTGTGAGCTGCCTGCTTCTCAACACTATGCTTAGCCTCCACACCGAGTTCAAAAGCCATCTGATCACCATTGTATGCAGTAAGGTAATCGTAGAGAGGCTTGTTGTTGCCAGCGATGCTTCGACCAATTGTTGTTGCGTGAGTAGTGAAGATTGTTGCAATCTCAGGTACATACCTATTTATATATAAAGCAGAGAGACAAGTCTGCCATTCATGAGCCTGAAGAACAGCATTGTCTTCCTTAGTAAGCTTAAAGAACTTATAATAAGATTCTACCACCTTACCTGCAGCCCAAGAGAAGATGAGACTATCGTCGTAGTCACCATAAGCATGAAGAGAGTTAACCTTGAAGTTTTCCCATGCCCATGCAAAGATATCGTTTCTCTGTTCTACGAATGGCTTGAAGTCAACGAGAACAGCGATAGGTTCGCCAGGAATCTGCCAGCGACCAACACGAATGCCAAGTCCTTCCTTTTCAGCGGCATTTCGCCAAGCCTTAAGGAGATTCTTGTTCTCTTTGAATAATGGATTCTTCTTCTCCTGCCAGAAATCAGGACCGATGAATATTACCTTATCTTTTAATGTATCCTGAAGAGTTTTTGCTCTTGTAGAAAGAACAGTATAAATACCTCCATTCTTATTACAAACCTCCCACGAGGTCTCAAAGATATATCCTGGAGTAGTTAAATTCTTTTTCGGCATAATGATTTATGTGTGTAAGAATTACTTTTTTACCTTAACTAAATTAAATACGGCTGCAAAGTTAAACATTTTTAACGAACTGAGGAATAAAAATATGTGTTTTTTACCTTAAAAACATCATTTTTCAACACTTTAAGGCACATTTCCCACGAATTGCAAAGTCAAGAATACAATTACAAAAGGACAATGCCTCACTTGTGCATCCTCTTCAGATAGTATTCTGCCTGCAAAATTTTGTTCCTTAACAAGTCGAGCATATCCGTATTATCGGCAAGGAATCTCTCCACTTCTTGGTACGCTTCTTCCGAGCGATGACCAGAGAGCAAGTTGCTGCACCAATCCCCAGGGAAGAAGATATCGCCAGTACGCTGAATTTCAGGGAGGAGTTCAAGGGCTGGACGGATATACTTCACCGACTGCTTATCACGAAGAGGATGGTTCAGGTAATACAGAACAGAAGAAGTCCACGGTTCGATGCGTCTGTTTTTCGCTATCTTCAACGACTCAAACAGCGAATCTCTTGCTGCCTCTGAAGGATTAACAGCCCTTGATACAAAGTCGAACTGAGCCAAACGGTCTGCATTACTTATGCGAGAACGCTGCTCTCGAAGTATGTCATTTGCCTTCTCTGGCATTCGTACCGACAACTGATAAGAGAGTGACATAAAGTCGTTTATTGAAAGCAAAGGCGAGTCACAGCTATTCCATATATTATATAGGCTATCAACCACTTCTGGTGTACGAGCCTCACTAATCAAAAGTCGCAATAGCTGTGTACGTATTGCTTGGAGAGGATGAGTCTTCGACATCTCAAACACTTCAGCATCAAATGTCTTGCCCTTATCGAAGGACAACTGCAAAGGTTCGTACATATAACTCACAAGTGTGAGCGAAGTGAGTGGGTCTGTCTCGTTCTGCAGGTCTTTGAGAAGCCTTTCCATCCACTCTACATCCCCAATCTTACCATTCAGGTAGTTTTCGTTCAGAGTCATCAGCAAAGCCTGACGACGTGTTTGGTCCTTTTCCTCAATACCAACAGACAACAGACTATCAATCTGTTCCCCCGTGAACTCCATATATCCGTATTCCTTGCCAATGCGAGAATCGTTGATTGATGTTGCTATGTAATGAGGCCAATACTTTGAATCTACCCAAACCTTACTGAATGTCTTGAGGTCAACCTCGGTCTCTGTATCAAGAATATCAATGAGTTGGTCCCATGTGGCATTATCATACATATATTCCTTTACATATCTCTTTATGCCCCTTTGGAACGCATCCTTGCCCATCAGCTCCACCATTTTGCGCATCATGACTGGTGCCTTATTATATATAATGTTATTGTAGATGAGTCCTGCATATCGCATATTGCTGAGTGGCTGGCGGATGCTGGTCCTGCCCTCTGTCCTGTCCTGCCTGATGGCTGCTGCTGTATATGTCTTGAGCCAGTTCAGTTCGTGATTGAGTTCGGGGAAGAGAGGTGTAGTAATCTCTGCAGCAAAATAATTGGCAAACACTTCCTTTGTCCACACATCATCAAACCAGTTCATCGTTACTGCATCACCAAACCACATGTGGCTCGTCTCGTGAGCAATGAGTTCAGTGCGTCGCAACTTCTCATCTGGAGTTGGGTTTGCAGGTAGGAAGATGGTGTTGTCATTATAGAATGTAGCCCCTACATGCTCCATTCCGCCAAACTGAAAACCAGGAAGAATGACAAGGTCATACTTTGGAAAAGGATATTTCACCCCTGTAAATTCCTCCTGCCACTTCATAGAGAACACCACCTGATGCATAATCTCAGGCAACTGAGCTATACGAGCAGAGTCTGTTTCACGGTAATATGCCCCAACCGAATATCCATCTTCACTATATTTCTTATACTCAAATTCTCCCACTGCAAAGGCAAAGAGATATGTTGGGATAGGAGTAGCAATAAACGAATGACGGCGTTTATAACCTGGTTTTGCGGTATAATAGCCTCGTTCGCTTTTCTTTAACTTCTTCTCCGAAACCATTATCTCGCGAAGACCATTCGTTACATCTTTCCACTCCTTTGGTATCTCAAGGTCAAGACTAAACTTAGCCTTCATGTTTGGCTGATCAAAACATGGGAATGCTGTGCGGGCTCTATCCGGTACAAACAGAGTATATACATATCCATCTCGGCGATTGATGGACTGATTGCCTGCGGTAAATTCAATTTTCACCCTGTTATATCCCTTGTGTGTGTATTTCTTTGGGATAACTATGTGGTCATTAGTGAACAGCCAATTCTTGCATTCCTTGAAGTTCGACTTGCTATTTTGTCCCTTCGACTTGTCCACGTATATCTTATGTAACTTATCACTCGATTCACGGAAATCAAGAATTATGTCTCGAGGTGCATCAAGACAAAGACTTACCACCTCTTCGCCCTCTATGTCCTGAGACTTATCTTCTGGAATGGAAAGGAAGATATTGTACATAAGGTCCTTATACATCTGTTTGCGGAACTGTGCAAGTTTCCACGACACACCTTCATCAAGCAGGTGTACCTCTGCATTAGCATTGCACATAAACAAACAAATCGCAACCAATAAACCGACAAATCGTTTCATAATAATTCAAGTGAGTGTGTACTTATTTGTTGCAAAAGTAATAATTTTTACCGACATAAGCAAACAAATTGTAATCGTGTTGTAGCAAAAAATAGTAAATAGTAAATGGTAAATGGTATTTTTTTCTTACCTTTGCATCAAAATAAACAAAAAGACAAACAAATAAGATATGGAAAAAGTAATTCTTACAGGCGACCGTCCTACCGGCAAACTCCACATCGGACACTATGTTGGTTCACTCCGTCGCCGTGTTGAACTTCAGAATTCAGGCGAATTTGACAAGATATTCATCATGATTGCCGATGCACAGGCACTTACGGATAATGCTGACAACCCAGAGAAGATTCGTCAGAATGTGATTGAGGTTGCACTCGACTACCTCTCTGCTGGTCTCGACCCAGAGAAGTGTAACATCTTCGTGCAGAGTGCAGTTCCAGAACTCACAGAACTCACTTTCTACTACATGAACCTCGTTTCAGTTCAGCGTCTTCAGCGTAACCCAACCGTCAAGACAGAACTCGAGATGCGTAAGTTCGAGGGCGGCACACCAACTGGTTTCTTCTGCTACCCTATCTCACAGGCTGCCGACATCACTCTCTTCAAGGCAACAACAGTTCCTGTAGGTGAGGACCAGAAGCCTATGCTTGAGCAGACAAACGAAATCGTTCGTCGCTTTAATAATATATATGGTGAAACTCTCGTTGAACCAAAGATTCTCCTTCCAGACAACGCCGCATGTCTTCGTCTCCCTGGTACTGATGGCAAGGCTAAGATGTCAAAGTCTCTTGGCAACTGCATCTACCTCTCCGACACTCCAAAGGAACTCAAGAAGAAGGTCAACTCAATGTTTACAGACCCTCTCCACCTCAACATCGAGGACCCAGGTCACCTTCAGGGCACTTATACTGATGCTGAAGGCAACGAGGTTCACTACCAGAACACAGTCTTCGTTTATCTCGATGCATTCTGCAACGATAGCGACTTTGAGAAGTTCCTCCCAGACTACAAGAACCTCGACGAGATGAAGGAACACTACCAGCGTGGTGGTCTTGGTGATGGCACTTGCAAGAAGTTCCTCCTCAACGTGCTCAACGATCGTCTCGAACCAATTCGCCAGCGTCGTAAGGAATACGAGAAGGACATCCCTGGAGTATATGAAATCCTCAAGCGTGGTACTGAAGAGGCTCGTCGCGTAGGTGCTAAAACTCTTGAAGAGGTTCGCCACGCTATGCGCATCGACTATTTCGAAGACAAGGAACTCATCGCAGAGCAGGCTAAGCGTTTTGCTGAACAGAACAAGTAAACCCACATTACATTATACATAACGCTAAGAGGTCATGTCAACTACTTTTGACATGACCTCTTTTTAAGTGCCACGATTACATTTTTTACAATTAATTGCTAATATAGTTTTGCAGTTGCGGTGACACAAATTTGAATAATTGCTTGATTATCTGGAAGATTATCCATTATTTATTGAACATGTCCTTCATGCAAGCAATCGAACTCATTACTGCAGATGCATCGTAAGGGAGGTAAACAGTCTTGCTGTCCTGACCTTCAGCCATCGACTTGAGAGTAGAGATGTACTTTTCTGCGAGAATATAGTTTGAAGGAGTAACATCCTTGTCGCCTGCGAGTGCAGCAGCAACCTTTGCGATAGCTTCAGCATCAGCTTGTGCCTGAAGAATCTGAGCCTCTGCCTTACCCTGTGCTTCGAGAATCTGAGCCTGCTTAGCAGCCTCTGCCTGATTGATGAGAGCAGCCTTTTCACCTTCCGAACGGAGAATAGCACTCTCCTTGTCACCCTGAGCAGCAAGCACACTTGCACGACGTTCACGCTCTGCATTCATCTGCTTTGCCATAGCCTCCATCACATCCTCACCTGGCATGATGTCCTGAAGCTCTACGCGGTTCACCTTCACACCCCACTTGTCTGTTGCTTCGTCGAGTACGGCACGGAGCTTAGTGTTGATAGTGTCACGGCTGGTGAGCGTTTCATCAAGTTCCATCGAACCGATGATGTTACGGAGTGTAGTCTGAGTAAGCTTCTCGATAGCGTTAGGGAGATTGTCAATCTCGTAAACAGCCTTTACTGGGTCAGTAATCTGGAAGTAAAGGAGTGCGTTGATTGTTGTTGGCACATTATCCTTTGTGATAACCGACTGGCGTGGGAAATCATATACCTGTTCACGAAGGTCAATCTTTGTCGAACGCTTCACAACGAAGTCTCTGCCCGAATCCATACCTTCCATAGTGAAACGACTGCGCTCATACTGATAACGAGAGTAAATCTCGCGTGGAGCATCGATGAAAGGAATGATGAGGTTTACACCCGATTCGAGTGTTCGGTTGTAGCGACCAAGACGCTCAATAACCTTTGTTTCCGACTGTGGAATGATAGTCAAACTCTTGCTGATGATTACTGCTACGAGTACAAGCACTACGATAAGAAAATATACAAGTCCCATAATAATTGTTTTTTTAAGTTGTATGTTAATAAGTTAGTTTTAATTACTGAATATACAGAGTATTGCCTTCTCTGCCTACGATTGTAACCGATGCTTTTTTTGAATACTCTGTTGAAGTCTGCGAAATAGCCTTCCAGTCTGTACCATCAATTGCTACGCGACCGCCATTCGATGTGATATTTTCTACAACTACAGCTTTACGACCGATAATGGTATCAAGATTTGTCTTGCCACTCTTCTTTCCATCAAGCCATCGCACGATGATTGGGCGAATGAAGAGGAACGAAAGGAAGGTTGCGATTGCACAGCCAAAGAGTTGCCAAACGATTCCTAAACCTAATGCTGAGAGGAGTGATGCGAGGAGGGCTCCCACTGCGAAGCAGATGATACCGAAACCAGCATTAACCATTTCGATGATAAATAGTATTACTGCCACAACGAGCCATATTAACCAAACTGACATAAGTATATGTATTTTATGAGTTTAAGAATAATTATTAAAGTCTAACTGCAGTACCGCTGACACTAACCATAAGCATGCTGCCTGATTGCCCTACAGTCTCATAGTCGAGATCAATACCAACGATAGCATTTGCACCCATACGAGCAGCACGTTCTTCCATTTCCTTCATTGCACTCTCTTTTGCCTCGATGAGAGTTTCTTCATAAGCCGATGAACGACCACCAAAGAAATCATGAAGTGATGCTGTAAAATCCTTCAAGAAGTTTGCACCAATGATAACCTCGCCCGAAACTACACCGTAATACTGCTGTATTGGACGACCTTCAATTGTAGGAGTTGTTGTGAGTAACATAGTTATAAATGTTTTTAATTTGTTATACAATTTATTTTTCTTTTTCACGCTGCAAAGTTAGGAACAATATCGAATAATAGAAATTTTTTGCAATGCATTATCGAAATATTTTGCAGTTTGATGCATTTTCTGTAATTTTGTTGCGAAAAAGTAATTTTGAATTATAATATGAAAGATGTAGCAAGACAAGGTATATATAGAATTGTGTACGATATGGTTAGGTCCGACTACCTAATCACAGAAGACGAAATAGACTTCATGGACAGCATCTGTGAAGAATATTCCATCACATCCGAACTGCGAGAGTCAGCCCTCAACATGTCGCTTGCCGATGCAGCAAGGGAACTGAAGTCGCTATCAAACAAGCAACTCAGTCAGTTCATGAAGCAGCTCGACCAACTCACCCTGAAGGATGGCACCTGCTACCGCGAGGAGGCACTTCTGCTGATGGGACTCACGCTCAGCATGGATATGCACGACAAGGCAGAAATCATCTCCGTACCTTGGGGCGAGATTATGCTCGACAACAACCAGGTTCTTTTCGTTGAGAACGGTTTTGATGAGGATGTGAACGAATATATTGCAGAACACTACATGCACATCGTTAACAGCCTTCGCATTGGCGGCTTTGAGTTTGTGTATGTTCCTAAAGTCATCGAACAGCTGTGCAACACAGGCACCAAACTCCTCGAAAAGGTCGTGTCGCATCTTGCCCCTCGCAAAACAAAGGAAGAGACCGATGCCATCATAAGTGCCATTCAGGGACAAACAACAGAAAAGGTTTATCGTGAACTCCTTCTTGGAAAACTCAAATTCAACATTGACATCAACGAACCATCCATCCTCATACGCATAGGCCTCTCCTTCGTAAATGGAAAACGCATGTCGAACTATGTCGTTGTGAAACTCGAAGAGAAAGCAGCCACACAGATTGACCTTCTCATCGACCGCTTCCTCTCGATGCAGAAGTCGCCTACCCTTACCATTCGCAACAACTCCATCACTCCCGACGCGTTCATCTATAACGGATTCTACCGAGTGCTCTTCGACCTCATTACATATAGAAAAGGTGTGCGTTGCGACCTCAACATCTATCCATACAACCACAAGAATGTGTTGAGCATCACTACAAAGGGAACAGAAGGAGAACAGGAGGTCCCACTTGAGATTGGACCTAAGGAATGTGCCTTCTACATCTTCCTCATCTACGAGACCATCAACTACGGAGGCTTCAACCTCACCTGCAACACAGCCCTCGACATAAAGTATATGGATGCAGCCCAGAAGAGATTCGAGAAAATCTACTTCGACCTCTGCAATCGTGATGTTGCCCCCGACATCACCAACCCCGAGATTCGTCGCCCTATGCTCTCCAAGATCAAGAAAGCCGTCGAGAACCACCCTACCCTTGTACAAAAGATGATGTTCATCCCCGAACTCAGCAAGAACAAGGTCCTCAAGGTTCATGTCGAGAAAAAGCACATCAATACTAAGTGATCCAAACCCTACTCCTAAAAATAATTTTCTTTTTAAAAAGGCTTTAAAAGTCCACTTTGTTCACTTCTACAATCTCCACTTTACTTTTCCACAATAATGAAGCCTCAAAATAAGATAGTATATCTTCTTGAATAAGATAGTATATCTTCCACAATAAGATAGTATATCTTATTTCTAAAACATACAGAAGTTTAACCCTATTCTTCCGTATGTTTGAAGGCAAACTACCGCATGTTTGAGAACAAAACACCGTATGTTTTATGAAAATAGTGGTGATAAAGTGGTGATAAAATGGTGATGATTTTAAGGCTAAATACTTATATACCAACATTGTAACCCCAAAATGGTGGTGATGATATAAAATAGTGGCACGAAAATTGGTTATTAACTTCACGATGAAGCGACTACGTTCTTTTTCTTTACCAAGTCTGTTACAAATGTTACTTGTAGATTAATTTGGAATATTGTTTTTACTTACTTTTTTCCTTCGTTACGCATACGTATTCATTGTTTCTGTTCTGCAAACTTCGTGAAATTTGTGTTCGTCAGAATAAATTTATTTTATATGCATATTTATATTAACTTTTTATTGTATATTTGTACTCGAAAGAAAACGAAATGCTTCGCTACTCTAGTAAATAAAATAGAAATTTATATAAAACTAAACTCAAATGAAAACTAAATCTTTTTGTCTGGCAATGCTTATGGCAGGTATGAGCAGTGGTCTCTCTGCCCAAGTGGTCATCAATGTAGATGCTAAGAAGC
This sequence comes from uncultured Prevotellaceae bacterium, assembly GCA_937893145.1. Taxonomy (GTDB): domain Bacteria; phylum Bacteroidota; class Bacteroidia; order Bacteroidales; family Bacteroidaceae; genus Minthosoma. The sequence continues at coordinate 21,402 of CALBJW010000143.1, forward strand.
AGGGCCCTGTGGTGAGTCCTACTCATTATGGCATCTTCTACGAAGACATCAACCACGCTGCTGATGGTGGTCTGTATGCAGAACTTATCCGTAACCGTTCGTTCGAGGATGACATGATGCCTCTCGGTGGTCGTGGCAGACGAGGAAGGAATCGTCAGGTAGATACTACGCCTCGCATCACGAGTTGGTCGGCTGAAGGTCAGGCACAGATTAGTCTTACTCAGCAGAATCTGCTCAATGATGTTCAGCACAATGCCCTCAATGTTGTTATCAATGGCAAGGGTGGCGGTGTACGCAACGAGGGTTTCTGGGGCATCAATGCCGTGAAGGGACGAGAGTATCAGTTGTCATTCTTTATCCGTAGCGACAAGGGATATAAGGGCAAGATGACTGCTCAGCTTGTGGGTGCAGACGGGACAGTCCTTGCTTCTGCTCCAATAAAGGTGAATGCAAAGGCAAATTGGCAGAAGATGACTGCTCAGCTAACTGCTACAGCTGATGATGCGAAGGCTCAGTTTGTGCTTACTGCAGACAAGGCTTGTCAGTTCCAGCTCGATGTGGTAAGTCTCTTCCCTCCTACCTTCAAGAACCGTCCAAACGGTATGCGTCCTGACCTTGCTCAAATGCTTGCAGACATGCACCCAAGATTCATGCGTTTCCCTGGCGGTTGCTTCGTGGAAGGTCAGCAGAGTCCTGACAATGCTTTCCGCTGGAAGCGCACCATTGGTCCTATCGAGGAGCGTGAGGGACATGCCAATGTCAATTGGGGCTATCGTACCAGTGATGGTATAGGTTTCCACGAGTATCTGCAGTTGAGCGAAGACTTAGGTGCTAAGCCTCTCTTCGTGGTCAATGTAGGTATTTGGCACGGAGGATGTGACCCTTACGACAAGATAGACAGTTGGATTGAGGAATGTCTTGATGCCCTTGAATATGCCAACGGTCCTGTGACATCTAAATACGGAAAGATGCGTGCTGACAATCGTCACCCTGCCCCATTCAATCTGGAATATATCGAGATTGGTAATGAGAACTACAACTACAATATGGAGAACAACTCGGACCAGTCTGACCACTATCCAGAGCGTTACATCCAGTTCTACAATGCCATCAAGGCTAAATATCCTAATGTGAAGTGTATCGGAAATGTGGAGAGCTGGAGCACAGACAATCCAAGTTGGCGCAACTCATACCCTGTGGATATGGTGGATGAGCACTACTACCGCAATCCTAAGTGGTTTGCAGACCGTTTCAACAAGTATGACTCTTACCCTCGCAATAGCCACAAGGTGTATGTGGGCGAATATGCTGTAACAAGTCAGTTTGGCGATATAGGCAACCTGAACGCAGCACTCGGCGAGGCTGTATATATGATGGGTATGGAGAACAACACTGATGTGGTGGTGATGAACTCATACGCACCAATCTTTGTCAATGAGAACGATGCTCGCTGGCGACCAGACATGATTCGCTTTAACTCGCGCGACTGTATGGGTACTCCTTCGTATTATGTACAGCAACTCTTCCCTAACAATATAGGTAATCGTGTGCTCAAGACAGACTACACATGGAAGCTCCAGATGCCTGAACCTGTGAAGGCAGAAGAGGAAAAGCCGGTGCAGGTAGGTCTGGCTGCATGGAACACCACAGTAGAGTACCGCAACCCTACCCTCACTATCGACGGAAAGGAAATAAAACTCAACGACTACAGCAAATGGACTTCGCAGAGCGGAGAATGGAAGGCAGAGAATGGCAGTTATGTTCAGACTTCCAACCAGCAGCCTGCTATCAGCCTTTGCCCAGAACTCATCTCAGCAAAGAAATACAGTTATAAGGTAGAAGCCCTGAAGCGTGATGGAGCTGAGGGATTCATGATAATGGTCAACTATCAGGACAAGCAACATCACCAGTGGTACAACATCGGTGGATGGGGCAATGTGCAGAGCAATGTGGAACAGACTATCGGTGGTGGTAGGATTCAGATTGGTCGCGACAAGCGTTTCCATGTGGAGAACAACCGCTGGTACACCCTTCAGGTTGATGTAGATGGTGACAGTCTCTATTGCTACATCGACGGCAAGCAGGACTTTGCTTGCAAGCTGCAGAAGAGTTCGGCTATGGAAGGTGTATATGCCACAACTACTATCGACGAAGCAAACAACCTGATGTATGTGAAGGTGGTCAATGTGGGAGAGGGCAAGGCAGAAGGTGTGCTTAATCTTGCAAACTGCGAAGTAAATACTTCGAAAACCGATGCAGTCAGCCTCACTCGCCTCTCTTCTGCAAGTGGAGATGATGAGAACACCCTCCAGAATCCACGAGCAATATACCCTGTTCAGGCAGAAGCAAAGGCAGCGGATTCACATACTGTCAAGTTCCAAGTTCCTGCATTCAGCGTGAACATCCTTAAAATTCAAATTCAAGTTGATGCCAATATGCATACAGAAACTGATAATGGCGTTTCACTCACATGGATAAAGGACATGCCAGGCGATACAAAACAGGGAAAGCGTACCTTCAGTGACACACCAGATGAAGTGCTTAAAGAACTCCATCTCGAAGACGGCATACCATCATCGATGAGCTGCCTCTTGATGGACATTGATGGCGAGAAGGTATTGTTTGATGCTGGTCTTGGTGGCAAAAACAGTCTCTTGCATCAGTCGCTCTCAGAACTCGGAACAAGTGAAGAGCAGATAAAGACTATTTTCATCACTCACCTTCATGGCGACCATATCGGTGGATTGATTGATGGCGAGAAGAAAGTATTCCCTAATGCAGAGATATATCTTAATAAGGTAGAATATGATGCATGGATGGCTATGCCTGATGACAGAAATGGTCAGCAGAGGAAAATCTTCTCTCTCTACGCAGACAAGTTGCATCTCTTCACAGTTGATGAGTCGCTCCCATTCGGCATTCAACCAATGGCAGCATACGGTCATACTCCAGGACACACTATCTTCCAGAAGGGTAAGTTCCTCATCATAGGCGACCTCATGCATGGTGCTGCACTCCAGATGGTGCATCCAGAGTACTGCCCTTCATTTGATATGGACAAAAAGACTGCTGTAGAATCGAGAAAGAAATTCCTCAAGTATGCAGCAGACAACAAACTCATGATGGCAGGAATGCATTTGCCTTCACCAGGATTTATAAAGTAAAGTGAAAAGTGAAAAATTTCTTTCTCATCGGGCTCGAAAGCGCTACGCGATAAGCTTCCGCTTTGGTACAAGAGCAGTTCACAATTCGCCTATAAGGCAAAGCAAACATGTGAACTTGCTCTTCCGGAAGGTTATCGTTCGGCTTGACCGACGCTTTCCTGGAAAGAAATTTTTCACTTTTCACTCTTCACTCTTCACTTACAATTATGATCTTCCTTGAATTGTTTCATACGTTCTTCAAGGACAGAATAAAGTTCGTCTCTCATTCGAGATGTACATGCACGAACACCTTGTTGAAGAGAACCTGTAGTGTCGAGATTAATGCTTGAGACACCATAATGAATGAGTTCCTTGACAAGTTCGGAACCAGACATGCCTGGATATGAAAGAGAGAAGAAGAATCCATCACCGATTTCTTCATTGACATCGCGAGGATATGTGATGGTAAATCCGTTGTCGCAGAATATCTTCTTCATCTTCTGCGCACGAATAGCATATTCCTTAGTGTCGTTGATGAAGTTGATTTTACCTTCACACGAAAGACGAAGCATCTCAGCATAACCATACTGAGTGGTTGCAGTACAACCACTTGTAATCATGTATTGAATACTTGCAATGAATGTAGGTCCAAAAACACCCTCATCATGGTATCGTTCTGCAAAAGCAGGGAACTGGCGGTCGAACAACTTGTCGCTAATGCAAACGAGTGCTATGCGTTGACCTGCGTAAGAGAATATCTTCGATGCAGAAAGCATGAGAAGATAATTATCTGTATAGCGTGCTACAGTACGAACGTATGGAGCCTCGTAAGGATGCGAGAGGTCACGACGGTTGTCCATTGCGAAGTAAGCCAAGTCCTCGATGACAACTACATCATGTTTTGTGGCAAGTTCACCGATAATCTGAAGTTCTTCTTCTTCGAGTGAAATCCATGCAGGATTGTTAGGATTGCTATACACGATAGCTGCCACATCGCCATCCTTGAGTTCTTCTTCGAGTTTCTCGCGAAGTGCCTCGCCACGATATGGGAAGATGTCAAACTCCTTCCATTCTATGCCGAGAATGCGAAACTGACTTTTCTGTATAGGAAATCCTGGGTCGATGAATAGTACCTTGCCCATCTGTGGGTATGACTTGCGCTGACAGCATGCAATGAAACTGCCAAACGAACCTGCCACACTACCTACTGTTGGCAAACATGCTCGTGGAGAGATGTCAATGTTGATGAATGCCTTGACAAATTCACTTGCAGCCTCTTTCAGTTCCTTCACACCTGCAGCAGCAGGATATTGACTGCCAATACCGCTATCAAGAGCACGCTTTTCGGCTTCTACACCATACTTATTTATTGGAAGACCTGGACTGCCCTGGTCCATACGGATGAAAGGGATTCCTGTCTTCTGTTCGAGATACTGCGCAACGAGCAGAGTCTCACCTATTGTGGCATGACTGAGGTCAGCAACATGATTTACATGTGCTGCCTCAGTTACTAATTCATCGGAGAAAATTTTCATTATTTAATTTGTAAATTTACGTTTATCGTTCACATGTTTAGCCTTACCCATAGAACGCTGGATAGTGTTTGGAGGAAGGATATGGATATTTGGTTTGATGCCAATAACGCTCACGATGCGGTCGTAGAGTGGTTTGATGAATGGCATCTGTTTTGCTGGATTTGGAGAGAAGAACTCTTCACGAAGTTCAACGTCAAGGTCAAACATATCCTCGTTGTCCTTGCGGTCAACAGTGATGAAGTACTGTGGGGAGTATGAAGGGAACTCAGTGAGGATAGCCTCAATGGTAGAAGGGAATACGTTTACACCACGAACGATGAGCATATCGTCTGAACGACCGAGGATGCGGTCCATGCGAACTGCTGTACGACCACACTTACATGGTTCGTAGATGAGACGTGTGAGGTCGCGTGTGCGGTAGCGGAGAATTGGCATTGCCTCCTTGCTGAGAGAAGTGAACACAAGTTCACCGAACTCGCCTGGAGCACATGGTTCGAGTGTGTCAGGATTGATGATCTCAGGATAGAACATATCCTCCCAGAGGTGTGTACCGTTTTGGCATTCGCACTCACCACCAACACCTGGTCCACACATTTCTGTGAGTCCGTAAATGTCGAATGCCTTGATGTGAAGTTTCTCTTCAAGTTCCTTACGCATACCCTCAGTCCAAGGTTCTGCTCCGAAGAAACCACAACGGAGTTTGAGATCTTCTACATTTACGCTGTCACTCTTCTCGATGCACTCAGCAAGATGAAGTGCGTATGATGGTGTGCATGCAAGAGCTGTAGAACCGAAGTCCTTCATGAGCATAATCTGCTTCTCTGAGTTGCCGGCTGATGTAGGCAACTGGATTGCACCACGAACAGCACCACCGTCGTGAGCACCAAGACCACCAGTGAAGAGGCCGTAACCGTATGACACCTGAATAGTATCGCCAGGACCTATATTACCTGCAGCAAGTACACGAGCCACTCCTTCTGCCCACATCTTGAGGTCGTTCTCAGTGTATGTATCAACTACAGGCTTACCAGTAGTACCAGAAGAAGCGTGAATACGACGAACTTCTGAGTGTGGTACAGCTTCAAGTCCGAAAGGATACTCATCGCGGAGGTCGTGCTTTGTTGTGAATGGGAGTTTGTTGATGTCTGCTATGCTCTTGATATCCTCTGGCTTAACACCGAGCTCGTCCATCTTACGCTTATAGAATGGAACTTTCTCATAGCAAGTCTTAACAGTCTTGATAAGTCGCTCGCTCTGGAGCTTTGTCATGTCTTCACGCGACATGCATTCGATTTCAGGGTTGTGAATCATAATAAATAGGTTTTAAGTATTTTACATTAGTTTTTCAAATTCGAATTCTTTTTTCATTCTGTATGCAAGACCTGTCATTACGGCAACGAGTTCGCCTTTCTGATTAGTCACCTTGATGTCGCAATAAGGGAGTTTGTGATGGTCGAATGTTTCGGTACATTCAGCGATGAGATGGTCACCGAGTTGGGCAGAATGGAGGAAAGTGATAGTGTTGCTGATGCCGAGAGTGAGAGTGCCGTGACAGTTTGCCACAGCAGCAAAGGAAAGGTCGGCAAGTGTGTAAATTGCTCCACCCTGGCACACACCTCCACCATTGAGGTGTCGCTCCTCAACAGTTAGTTCGGTGCGGGCATAACCCTCACGAACCTCTGTGATTTGTGCTCCTATACCAGAGGCAAAGCGGTCGTCTTTATTGAGTTTGTCTAAAAGTGTCATTTGTTTATGAATTAATCATTTTTGTATTTTCCACTATCGGGGAATATGCGAAGGAAGCCTTGTCCTTATGCGAAATCAGCTTCTGTAAGATAAGGCAGTTTCTTTATGGCGATAGTCTCCTGAGTCTTGTCTTCAGGATTGGCACGCAAGATAAGCACACCCTTGCCTTTCAAGAGGAAAGAGTACATGTAGAGGATGCTCACACCTGCTTCGGAAAGTACACGGATAGCATCAGCAGCCTGTCCCGGAGTGTCGTCTATGCTGAGAGCGATGACATCTGTAAGTTGGATGTTTATGCCTGCTTCTTTCAAGAGTAGAAACGCCTGTGTAGGTTTGTCACAGATGACACGGTAGATGCCGTAGTCCTGTGTGTCGGCAACAGTGGAAGCAATGATTTGTATGCCACCTTTGCTCAACAGGTCGAGAACCTTGATGAGTGTTCCACCTTTGTTCTCTATGAATATGGAAAGTTGTTTGATTGTCACCTTATTTATTTACTATTTAGTTATTTACCATTTACCATTTGCCATCAGGTATGGCATACAAAGCGCCAGCCAGATGGTATATGGTAAATCGTAAATGGTACATTAATATTACTGATAAACCTTTCTCTTGTCCACCACTCTCACCGCTTTTCCATCACTTACAGGAAGAGTACCCTTTGGCACGAGTTTTACATGTGGAGTGAGGAGAATCTCATCCTTGAGAGTACGCTGGATACGCTTTTCGAGGGCAAGGAGACGCTGGAAGTCGTCTGTGAAGAGTTCTTCAAGTTCAACTTCTACAGTCATGTTGTCGTTGTCGTCATCAGTTGTGAGGGTGATGAGGTAGTTGCTTGCAAGTTCTGGGAACTGCATGAGAATCTTCTCAATCTGAATTGGGAAGATGTTAACTCCCTTAAGCACCATCATATCATCAGAACGTCCCTTCATACGGTCAAGACGGATGTGGTTGCGACCACAAGGACAGCTGCGACCAAGCACTCTTGTCAAGTCACGAGTGCGATAACGGAGAAGTGGCATTGCTTCACGGCGGATGCTTGTGAGGATGAGTTCTCCGATTTCTCCATCAGGTACAGGTTCGAGAGTTTCGGGGTCAACGATTTCTACGATGTAATAGTCTTCCCAGAAGTGAAGTCCGTTCTGCTCCTTGCATTCAAAACCGACACCAGGACCACACATCTCAGACATACCAAACGAGTTGTATGCCTTGACTCCGAACATTTCTTCGATACGCTTGCGCTGTTCCTCGGAATGAGGTTCTGCACCGATAGCAAAAACACGGAGTTTGGTGTCTTTGCGAGGGTCAACTCCTTCCTGGTCCATCACTTCCTTAAGGCGTGTGAGATAAGAAGGGACAGCATGGATGGCAGTTGTGCCGAAGTCCTTAATGAACTTGATCTGTCGAAGCGAATTACCTGCTGCGGCAGGAACGGTAAGCATACCAAGTTTCTCTGCACCATTCTGGAAACCGAGTCCTCCAGTGAACATGCCGTAGCCGCTTGAGTTTTGGAACACATCAGTAGGACGAAGTCCGACCATCCAAAGGTTGCGAGCCACCTGATTAGCCCATTCATCGATATCAGTATCGGTATGAAGGATGACAGTAGGATTGCCTGTAGTACCAGAAGATGAGTGCAAACGAGTACACTTCTCAAGAGGAACACTTGCAATACCGAATGGATAGGTGTCTCTCAAATCCTGTTTTGTGGTGAAAGGAATCTTTCGGATATCATCAAGCGACTTGATGTCTTCAGGTTTAAGTCCTATCTCCTCAAAGCGTTTCTTGTAGAATTCTGAGTTCATACAATGCTTCACAGTAGCTTGAAGACGTTCCAACTGAAGTGCCTCAATCTGCTCGCGAGTCATTGTCTCTATTTCGGGATTAAAGTATTCGCAGCTATAATCCTTTTCTATTCCTAAAGATTTCATATTGAGTGACCTTTTATCTACTTGCTTTTACACCTTCATCAAATGCTTTCAGGTTTGCTTCAACGACAGCATCACCCTTTCGTGCAAAGATAGTCGCAATAGCACTTCTCAACTGTTCTACAGTAACGATTTCGATGAATGGAGCAGCCATACCGAGAAGAACCATATTAGCACCACGAGCATTACCGGCATCCTTAGCCACCTGTTCGATGTCAAGTTTGATGACCTCATTTGGAAGAGCGTCAAGTTCCTCGAAAAGAGCCTTTTCCTCTGGATAATTAGGAATGTTGATAAATGGTTTGTTGCTTGTAACGACAACACCATTCTTTGAGAGGTAAGGAAGATAACGAAGTGACTCCATTGGTTCCATTGAGATAACAACGTCGCAACCTCCTTGAGCAATGAGGTCGCTGTATATTGGTTCTGTGCTCAAACGCAAGTTTGATTGCACATCACCACCACGCTGACTCATGCCATGAACCTCAGCCTGCTTCAAATTTACACCAGCCTTTGTTGCTGCCTCACCTATGATTGTGGCGATGGAAAGAATACCCTGACCACCAACACCACATAAAATTATATCTTTTTTCATTTCTGTGCCTCCTTTGCCTTTTTAGCTTCACGAGCATGACGTGCTGCTGTTTGAATACATTCTCTTCTTGGAATAATCACGCTAACTCCTTCGTAAGCAATTTCATCACGAATGAGTTGTGCAATAGCAGGAATATTCTTTGGCAATGGAGTGACAACATGGAGATGCTCTGGGTCCATTCCAAGACCAAGACAAATAGCCTCAAACTTGTTGGTACCAGCAGAGTCCTGACCACCAGTCATACCAGTAGTGAGATTGTCGCTGATGATGACAGTGATAGGAGCATTCTCGTTGATTGCATCAAGAAGACCTGTCATACCAGAGTGAGTGAATGTGGAGTCACCAATAACTGCAAGGGCAGGACGAAGACCAGCATCAGCGGCACCCTTTGCCATTGTGATTGAAGCACCCATATCTACACATGATGAGAGTGCCTTGAATGGAGGGAGAGCACCGAGTGTGTAGCAACCAATGTCACCAAACACACGAGCATCTGGATATTCTTCGATAATCTCACGAAGAGCAGCATAAACATCACGATGTCCACAACCCTGACAGAGCTGAGGGGGACGAGCCGCAATATTCTTTGCTGGTGCGAATAGTTCGGGCATTTCTTTGCCGAGAGCCTTTGCCACACAGTCAGGAGTAAGTTCACCAGTGCGTGGAAGATCACCTGTAAGACGACCCTTGACAGGAGCAACATCACCGATTATGCGACGTACATCTTCCTCTACAACTGGCTGACCATCCTCAACGACGAGAATCTCATCACATTCCTTGGCAAGAGCCATAATCTTGTCTGCAGGAAGTGGGTATTGGCTTACCTTGAGGATATTGGCATTATCCCCAGTAGATTCCTTTACATAATTATAACCAATACCACAAGCAACGATACCAAGTTTCTTGTCAGCACAACTTTCAACCTTATTAAATATAGACTTCTCTGAAGCATCAACCATTGCAGCCTGCTTTTCGAGAAGTGCTGCATACTTCTTCTTTGCAATACCAGGAAGGAGTACCCACTGGTCAGAAGACGGATTGAGTGCGTTCTCTGCTATTGGTTCCTTCACTTCTACAGCAGCACGACTATGAGCCAGACGAGTGACAACACGAAGAAGTACAGGTTCCTTAATCTGTTCTGAGAGTTCAAAAGCACAAGCCATCATATCGTATGCTTCCTGCTGATTTGAAGGCTCGAAGATAGGAACCATAGCAAACTTACCATAGAATCGAGAGTCTTGCTCGTTCTGTGATGAGTGCATAGAAGGGTCGTCTGCAGCAAGTACCACAAGACCACCATTGGCACCAGTGATAGCCGAGTTGACAAAGGCATCAGCACACACATTCATTCCCACATGTTTCATGCAGACAAGAGCACGCTTGCCTGCGTATGACATACCAAGAGCTGCCTCCATAGCAGTCTTCTCGTTAGTACACCAGCGACTGTGAACACCACGAGCCTTAGCTGTGGTATCACTCTGGATAAACTCTGTAATTTCGGTCGATGGAGTTCCTGGATATGCATACACACCACTAAGTCCGGCATGTATAGCACCGAGGGCTATTGCTTCATCCCCCAGTAAAAGTTTTTTCATTATGATATAATTTTAATTAACATAATTCGTTGACTAATTAAATCTTACCTGCATTTGGCAAATTACCTGATGAACATTGCCACGTTCGAAGAAAGTGCTGTAGTTTGTGTTAGCATTCTTGAAGACGTATTGAGCCTGGAAACGGCAACGCTTGAAGAACCAGTACTGGAAACCAGCAACAACCTTGTGCATATCCTGCTTGAGGTCTTTATTGAAGTTGAAGTAGTCATAGCTCCACACAAAATCGACAGCTTGTGTCTTAGGAAGTGTGGCAAGTCGAACACTACCAGTAAGATAACCACCTGTACTCGACACATCACCATCCTTACCGAGGAGATATTCACCATGCACATTGAACGGCTTTGACTTGTAGTCGAATCCCGCAGTGAAACGGTTGCGCTTATAGTTCTCACCCGCCTTGATGTTAGGTGCAAAAACAGAATTTGCGAGAGCATAACCTGTACCGAGTTGTCCAGTAGCACAAAGGTTGAGTCCTTTGACAGGTCGCCATTCGAGACGTGCAATAACATCTTTCTGGTTATTCTTGTCACGCATGTTGATGCCCGAACCATTCATCACTTGTGCTTCGTAGCGAAATTTCTTGTTGTTTGTCTCGCCGAAGATTGCGATACCTTGATCACGGCCATACTGAACACCATTGAGAGGGTCAGTGCCACAACCTGTAAGGTAGGTAACACCTTCTGAATACACATCAATAGTCTCCATAGATGTTGGAGAAAGTGGATTTTCGTACGAAACCGCATTCTTGAACTGACCAAGTCGGATAGTCATGAGGTTGTTCTTTGTTACGCGGAAATCAGTATAGTATTCTTGTACCACACTATTGAAGTCGTGCATAAAGAGGAATGACCAGCGGTCCGTAATCTGTGCATTTGCCCAAAGGAGAGTGCGTTTGCAGAGGAAAGTGTTTGAGTTCTTGCCTCCGGCACGTTGGTAATAATACCAGCCCTGTGCGTATCCATGAAGTTGGATGCGTGATGCCACATCAGCCATCCAATCTGGAGTCTTGTCGCCTGACTTACTTATATTAAGTTGTGTGGCAAGCGACTCGCCAAGTTCGCCATCACGAGGAGTAGCTCTATAGAGAATACCATTCTCTTGTTTAGCGTCATTGTTCTCGCTTTCTATGTTTATTATTTCGTTTTCGCTCCCCTGCTCTATTGTTTCGTTTTCTTCTGCATTAGCGTATGCAACGAAGGGACTGAAAGAAAAAAGCGACAGGAGTGTTGTCGGTAGTAGTTGTCTGTACTTCATATTGATTTAGTTTTTCAAGTAATATTTGGATTGATTAAGTGCAATAATGCTATGGTTCGACAATAAATCTAATAAAAAAGATATTGTCGTTGCAAATATACAACTTTTCCTAAAGTTTACTTGTATTTTTGATATTTTTTAATCGAATATTGTGAAAATATGTAATTTTGTATTCGATATTACACAAAACCGACCAACATTTATTGTTCAATCACATGTTTTTGACACCCTCAATTTAACGACAAACATGGTTTTGACAAAATTATGTTGCAATAAAACACCCTACGAAATCATCCATTATTGTCTTTTTTTCGTTGTAAAACCTTTTTATTGTATTAAGCATACTTGTTTTAGAGCAAAAATTATTATCTTTGCAACAAAATTCAAAAATTACACATCATTATGTATAGATCACACACATGTGGAGAGCTTCGTCTCTCTGATGCTGGCAAGGAAGTTACTCTTGCTGGATGGGTACAGCGTACACGTAAGATGGGAGCATTGACTTTCGTTGATTTGCGTGACCGTTATGGCATTACCCAGCTCGTGTTCAACGAGGAAACAAATGCCGAACTTTGTGAACGTGCTAACAAACTTGGACGTGAATTTGTAATTCAGGTAACTGGTAAGGTAGCAGAGCGTTATTCAAAGAATAATAATATCCCAACTGGTGAAATTGAGATTGAAGTTACTGAACTCACTCAGCTCAACGCTTCTCTTACTCCTCCTTTCACTATTGAAGATAACTCAGACGGTGGTGATGATATCCGTATGAAATATCGTTATCTCGACCTTCGTCGTTCTGCAGTTCGCAAGAACCTTGAACTTCGTCACCACTTCTGTATTGCAGTTCGCAACTATCTTTCAAATCTTGGTTTCCTTGAGGTTGAAACTCCAATGCTCATCGGTTCTACTCCAGAAGGTGCTCGTGACTTTATTGTTCCTTCACGTATGAATCCAGGTCAGTTCTATGCACTTCCTCAGAGTCCTCAGACATTGAAGCAGCTCTTGATGGTAGCAGGTTTCGATCGCTATTTCCAGATTGTTAAGTGTTTCCGTGATGAAGACCTTCGTGCTGACCGTCAGCCTGAGTTCACTCAGATTGACTGTGAAATGTCGTTCGTTACTCAGGAAGACATCATCACTACTTTTGAGGGTATGGCAAAGCACCTCTTCAAGGAGTTGCGTGGTGTAGAGATTGAAGGTGACTTCCTACGTCTCCCTTGGATTGACTGTATGCGTCGCTTCGGTTCTGATAAGCCAGATATGCGTTTCGGAATGGAGTTCGTGGAACTCAAGACTACTGGTAAGGATGGCGACTTCAATATCTTCCCAGAAGGATTCTCTGTATTTGATGGTGCTGCTTACGTTGGTGGTATCTGCGCTACAGGTTGTGCTTCATATACTCGTAAGGAAATCGACAAACTCACAGAATGGGTTAAGCGTCCACAGATTGGTGCTAAGGGACTCGTTTATGCTCGTGTAGGTGAAGATGGCAGCGTGAAGTCTTCAGTTGATAAGTTCTATGGACAGGAAACTCTTCAGGCTATCAAGGAGAAGATGAACGCACAGCCAGGTGACCTTATCCTTATCCTTAGTGGTGAAGATGCAATGAAGACTCGTAAGCAGCTTTGTGAACTTCGTCTTGAAATGGGTGAGCGTCTCGGACTCCGTGATAAGAATAAGTTTGCTCTCCTTTGGGTTACTGAGTTCCCAATGTTTGAGTGGAGTGATGAGGAAGGTCGTCTTATGGCTATGCACCATCCATTCACTCACCCAATGGATGAGGACATTGCTCTTCTCGACACTGATCCTGCTGCAGTACGTGCTGATGCTTACGATATGGTATGTAATGGTATCGAAGTTGGTGGTGGTTCAATCCGTATCCACGACCCTAAGCTTCAGGCTAAGATGTTCGAGATTCTTGGTTTCACACCAGAGAAGGCAGAAGAACAGTTTGGCTTCTTGATGAATGCATTCAAGTACGGTGCTCCTCCTCACGGTGGTCTTGCATACGGTCTTGACCGCTGGGTAAGCATCTTTGCAGGTCTCGACAGTATCCGTGACTGTATCGCATTCCCTAAGAACAACAGCGGTCGTGATGTTATGCTTGATGCTCCTTCGTTCGTTGATCAGAAGCAGCTCGATGAAGACTTCATCGCACTCAACCTCCCAACAGAAGGATAAAATTGCTTTTGACAAAATGTAACTTATATCGTTGAATTTTGTCGAAAAGTCCAAAATAATTGGTAAGAAGTTTTGTTTTATCGACAAAACTTCTTACCTTTGCAAATGATTCTGCGTCCTTAGCTCAGCTGGTAGAGCAATTGACTCTTAATCAATGGGTCCAGGGTTCGAGCCCCTGAGGGCGTACTACATGGAGGTTTTACTAATAATAAGACCTCCATTTTTTATGAATTAATATACTAAAATTTAGAACAACAATATGCTCACACTATTTGTCTTTGGAAGTGGTAGCTGTGGAAACTGCTACTATCTCAAGAACGAAACTGATGCTTTGCTAATTGATGCTGGTGTCGGTATTCGTCGTATGAAGCGAATTGTGAGCGATTATGGAATAAAGACTAACCTCGTGAGAGGTCTTCTTGTCACTCACGACCATGCTGATCATGTCAAGAATGCTGGTGTGTTTAGTAAAGAATACAATCTTGATGTCTATGCAACTCAGTTAGTTCATGATGGAGTGGACCGTAGTTACATGATTAAACAGAAGGTTGAAGACAAGCACAAGAAGGTGATAGTTACTGGTGAATCCTTTAATATCGGACCATTTGAAATTACTGCTTTCACTCTTCCACATGACTCAAGCGAGAATGTTGGCTATTGCATCAATTGTGATGGTGAGACATTCTGTATCATGACAGATGTTGGTGCTATTACCGAAAATGTGAATACATATATTGCAAAGGCAAACTATCTTGTCCTTGAAGCGAACTACGACCCTGAGATGCTTCGTAGTGGTCGCTACCCTGCTGTTCTCAAGTCTCGCATTCAGAGCGGAACAGGACACCTTTCCAACCAACAAACGTCTAAGGCTCTTTCGGATAATTTCCATGAGAACTTGAAGTATGTTTGGTTGTGCCATTTGAGTGAAGAGAACAACCATCCAGAACTTGCAAAGAAGACAGTTGAAACGCACCTTCGTTCTTTTGGTATCATTCCAGGAAAAGATTTCCAACTCGAAGTTCTGCGCAGAAAAGTACCAACAGGACCATTCGAATTAAAGTAATAGACCAGTATTTGTAAATTCAAGTATTGGTCTTTATTATATATAAAATTGCATAAAAAGCTCTAATAAACTACAAATCAACGGTCTCTTAGTTTAATTAAACTTAATTATTTGCGTATTTCAGAAAAAAAGTTAGTATCTTTGCAAATAATTAGCTAACGCATACAGAAACAATGACAAAAAAAGTATTATTCATCATTCAAGAAATGACTCCGTTTGACCCTGAGACACAGAAGTCAACAGTTGGTCGTTATCTTCCTCAGTATATACAGGACGCACGCAACGAGATACGTATCTTCACTCCAAAGTGGGGTGACATCAATGAGCGTCGCAATCAGTTGCACGAAGTGATTCGTTTGTCTGGTATGAATCTTATCATCGACGAGACAGACCACCCTCTTATTATTAAGGTGGCTTCACTCTCTGCTGCAAGAATGCAGATTTACTTCATTGATAACGATGATTACTTCATGAAGCGTCACATGATTACTGATGCGAATGGTGTGGAATATGAAGATAATGGTGAACGTGCCATCTTCTATGCTCGTGGTGTACTCGAAACTGTAAAGAAGCTCCGTTGGGTTCCTGAAATCGTTCATGTACATGGATGGATTAGTGCTCTTGCTCCACTCTACATCAAGAAGGCATTTGCAGACGAACCATCTTTCCGCGATTGCAAGGTTGTTTGCTCCGTTTCATCACCAGAGTTCCAGCAGGATCTCGGCAAACATGCTTATGAGTGTACTCCATTTAAGGATGCTAAACTTGAAGACCTCGACCTCATCAAGGATAGTTATACTTACAATGACCTCATGAAGCTTGCCGTTAAGTATTCTGATGGTGTCATCATGGACACCCCAGATGTTGACCCTTCTGTCATTGAGTATGCTAATAGCTTGAACATCCCAGTGCTTGAATACAAGCCTCTTGAAGAGATGAAGGATGCATACAATGAGTTCTACGATAAAATACTTGATAAAGAATGAATTTTAAATATTTCTCAGCAATAGTCGCATTGCTGTTGGTACTCGTTTCATGTGAGGATAACTCAGGACATCTTGGTGTTGATATGATGCCAGCTGTTGACATGATAACAAAGAACTACAAGACTTACGATTTCACAACAAGTTCTTATGCTGTGGGAGACTCTGTTCTTGCACGTTCAAGCATTTCATATCTTGGTCGTTTTACAGACCCAGAAACTGGTACTACAATCAAGAGCGACTTCCTCACACAGCTTAATTGCCTTGAAAATACTATTTTCCCAGATTCAATCATCGGCGATTCAGCAAAGAATGTTGAGATATTGCTTTACACAAAGAGTTTTGTTGGTGATTCACTTACAAGCTTCAAGTTAAGTGTATATGAACTTGACAAACCTCTTAATGCTGATGCCGACTACTATACAAACATCGATGCCACTAAGTATTATGATGTGAATAAGGCACCACTTGCAACAAAGTGGTTTACACTTGCTGACTATACAATATCTGACTCGGCACGTTACGAGAATAATAAGGAAAAGACTTCAAGAATTTCAATCTCTGTTCCTAACAGAATTGGTAATACTTTGTTGAATGCTTACCATCAACATCCTGAGTATTTTAAGAATTCTTCTGCATGGATGAACAGTAATCTTCCTGCAAGTAAGGGATTGTATTTCAAACTTGAAAGTGGTGATGGCGCTATCGTATCCATTGATATCTGTCAGTTGAATATTACTTTTGATTGCCAGAAGGATACTACAGTTGTTCAAAGGGTAGTTTCGCTTGCAGCAACAGAGGAAGTTGTTCAGGCAACTCGATTCGAGAACTACAATCTTGACCTTTTGCTCTCCGATACAGAAGCAACATACCTTAAGAGTCCTGCAGGTATCTTCACCGTAGCCACTCTTCCAGTTGACCAGTTGAATGCAAATGACACTATCAACTCTGCAAAACTTGTGTTCACACGCTATAATGATAAGGTGCAGAGTTCATTCAAGCTTGGAATCCCTGCAAACCTCCTTCTTGTGAGATTGGATGATTATCTTAATGGATTTTTTGAGAAGTATCTGATAACTGATAATCAAACATCATACCTCACAACATTCTCTGCTACAAGAAACTCATACACTTATAATAATGTGGCAAAGCTGGTTACTACCATGCTCAATGAGAAGAAGAGTGGTCAAGCAACAGAGAATTGGAACAAGGTTCTGCTTATTCCTGTAGAAGCAATATACGATGGTAGTTCAAGTCCTACATTGGTAAAACTCAATCACGACTTCTCTATCTCAAGTTCACGACTTGTTGGAGGAAAAGACGGAGTACAGATGGAGGTCATCTACACTCATTTCGCTCAATAATAGCAGATATTAAATAGTAAAAGAAGTCTGGTAATCATCATGATTGCCAGACTTCTTCTTTATTGTATAGTATTATTGTCTCCTCCCCTTCCCTACTAATAAGTTAAGGTATGTAGTTCATTTGTTGCAAGAGATTTCTTCACATCAATAAAGCGTTGATTGCTGCTTCCTCTGAACCTTAATTCTGTGTCGCGAAGTGCAAGGATAAATGGTGAGTCAACAAGTACATCGATATTTTCAAGAAGTTCATGAAACTGTGGTTCACTTACAATGTTTTCCCAAGTAAAACCAGTATAACACCAGATATTCTTTCCGAGTTCTGTCTTGATTCTTCGTGCAAGTTCTGTAACCTTTTCTATTTGGAAAAAAGGATCGCCACCAGAGAATGTAACGTTGAAGTCATTGTATTCTACAATCTTCATCACCTCCTCTATTGTTGTTTCACGACCAGCCTCATAATCCCACGACTGAGGATTATGGCAACCAGGACATTTGTGTGTACAACCAGAAAAATATATTGAAGTGCGTAAACCAGGGCCATCAACTGATGTTCCTTCTGAGATGTCGATTACTCTTAGTTCCATTTTCTTTGAGTGAAGCTATTCTTGCTTCAAATGAAAAACAACGCGCTATCTTTACAATAACGCGTTGTTCTGTTTTTGTTATGATGTTTTTACTTTTGCTTATTTGTGAACAACGCGGTCACGGAGTTCTGCAAGCTTACCACTATTCCAACGGTCTGTAGTACCTACGAGGTAACCAGTGATGCGCTGGAGAGTGTCGATATTTGTGCTACCGCACTTTGGACATACTGTAAGACCCTCAGCTGCGTCCTCATAACCGCAATCCATACAACGGTTTCTGTTGTGGTTTACCGAACCATATCCGATATTGTACTTGTCCATCAGGTCAACGATATCCATGATGGCTTCTGGGTTGTGAGTTGCATCACCATCAATCTCAACATAGAAGATGTGACCACCACGAGTGAGGTCGTGATAAGGAGCTTCAATCTCAGCCTTGTGGCGTGGGCTACAATGATAGTAAACAGGAACGTGGTTAGAGTTTGTATAGTAGTCTTTGTCTGTTACACCAGGAATGATGCCAAACTTCTTCTTGTCGAACTTAGTGAAACGACCAGAAAGACCTTCTGCTGGAGTTGCAAGAATTGAGTAGTTGTGCTGATACTTTTCGCTGAAACGATTTGCAGCATCACGCATATAAGTCACGATACGCAAACCAAGTTCCTGTGCTTCCTGGCTTTCTCCGTGGTGAGCACCAATGAGGGCGATAAGACATTCTGCAAGACCAATGAAACCGATACCGAGAGTTCCCTGATTGATTACAGCCTCGATTGTGTCGTTTGGTTTGAGGTTTTCAGCACCAAGCCAGAGTTTTGACATTACAAGCTGGAACTGCTTTGCGAGAGCTGTCTTCTGGAAGAGGAAACGCTCATGCAACTGACGAGCAGTGATGCCGAGAACATTATCAAGCTTTGCAAAGAAAGCATCAATACGTTGCTGTTTGTCTTCGATGTTCATACATTCGATAGCAAGGCGAACAATGTTCATTGTAGAGAACGAGAGGTTACCGCGACCGATACTTGTCTTCTCACCGAAACGGTTTTCAAACACACGAGTACGGCATCCCATTGTAGCAATCTCATACTTATAACGCTCTGGGTCGTTAATGTTCCACTTGTCGTGATGGTTGTAAGTTGCATCGAGGTTCACAAAGTTAGGGAAGAAACGACGAGCAGTAACCTTACATGCCAACTGATAAAGGTCGTAGTTAGGATCTTCAGGAAGGTAACTTACACCGCGCTTCTTCTTCCAAATCTGGATTGGGAAGATTGCTGTTGCACCATTACCAACGCCTTCGTATGTGCTCTTGAGCAACTCACGAATGATACAACGACCTTCAGCACTTGTGTCTGTACCATAGTTGATAGAAGAGAACACAACCTGATTTCCACCACGAGAGTGGATAGTATTCATATTGTGGATGAATGCCTCCATAGCCTGATGAACACGTCCTACAGTACGGTTGATTGCGTGATGAAGCATACGGTCACGACCAGAGAAAGAAGAGAGTTCTACTGTGATGTAGTCATCAATCTTTGCATTGTACAAGTCGCTATAGTCTTCACCAGTAAGACGCTCAAGATACTTGAGTTCTTCAATATAAGAAGAACGCACGTATGGAGCCATATAGAAGTCGAATGCAGGGATTGCCTGACCACCATGCATCTCGTTCTGAGCAGTTTCGAGAGAGATACATGCGATGACACTTGCAGTTTCGATGCGCTTAGCAGGACGGCTTTCACCATGTCCAGCCATGAAACCATCCTTAAGAATGTGGTCGAGAGGATGCTGAACACAAGTGAGTGACTTTGTTGGATAGTAGTCCTTGTCGTGAACATGAAGATAATTGCTCTTCACAGCTTCGCGCACTTCTGCGCTAAGGAGATAGTCGTCAACGAAAGGTTTTGTACTCTCGCTGGCGAACTTCATCATCATACCAGCAGGTGAATCTGCATTCATGTTAGCATTTTCACGAGTGACATCTGTGTTCTTTGCTTCAATAATCTCAAGGAATACTTCACGAGTCTTAGCTCGACGAGCAATGCTACGCTGGTCGCGGTATGCGATATATCTCTTAGCCACTTCCTTACGAGGGCTCTTCATGAGTTCGAGTTCCACCATATCCTGGATCTTCTCCACTTCCATCTGTTCTTTTCCCTGGATGGAGATACGGTCCACAATACGTTCGATGAGGGCTTCGTCCTCACCTTTTTCAGTAGCAAGCATTGCCTTTCGGATGGCAGCCTTTACTTTTTCTTCATTATAGCCGACAATTCTTCCGTCGCGCTTCTTGACTGTTTGTATCATTTTGGTAAAGTATGTAAGATATTAAATATACAGTTTATGTAAGATATTATATATGCAGAATTGAATGTGTATTTGTGTTATAAAGTAAATCTCTATTTGTATAACGCGAAATACTTTGCAAAACTAAGAATTGTTATTCAATTATGCAAATTTTATTGCAAATAATTTTCATAAAATTTTTCGTTTTGGAAAACTTTTGCTCAAATGAAAAATACTATCTCTCTGTAAATAAAGAAAATAACCTTTTGAAATGGAAAACTTTTTATTTTTTCACATTTCAAAAAGTTATTTATGAGTTAATGTAAAACAAGTAGTTTAAATTACAATTTCATTAAATTGCCAGAAATTCTATCTCAGTTTCTCGAGAGTTTTGAGTTCTTTGCCCATGTTAAGTTTATAGTAACATTCTCTGAGGCCAAAAAGCCATAATGATGTGTTGTCTTTAGCCAACTTGCTACAGCTTTCGTAAGCCTCCTTTGCCTTAATGTAGTAGTTTCTGATGCGTTCCTTTCCTTTAGCGTAGTTCTTGTCAGTAACTTTAAGGCTGAAATTGCGATATTCCTTCTGTGCAAACTCAAGATTAATGTTGCCTATTGCGGAAAAAGCCTCATAATCGTCTGCATTTCTCTTCACAACCTGCTCGTAAGCCAACAAAGCATCCTGCAGCTGGCCAAGTTGTTCGTGCTGCCTACCCTTCATGAACCAGTAGTTGCGATTCTCTGGTGTACTCGCAACAACAGCATTGCAGAGCTTAAGAGCCGAGTCCAAGTCCGAATGGTCATTATAATATTTAAGGAGTGTGAGGAAGAAATACTCATTTGCTGGGTACATCTCTACCCCATCGCTTAGGTACTTGTTTCCAGTGAGCGTATCACTCAAAGCATAATATGACTTGGCACCTACCTCAAGAAGCTGGGAAAGTCGAGCCGTGTCTTTTTTTGCCATACCAATATGTTTCGCCACTCCTTTATAATTCTTGTCTGCATAAGCAAGGAATGTGGCGAGTGTAGCATGATGTAGAGAGTCGTTCTCATCCTCAAGCACATAACCATTTTTGTTTGATGTGAAGATAGGCTTCTTCTTGCTTGTCAGGTACATATCAGCAAACTTATAGCCGTTCTTGAAGTCCTGTTTCTGCGAGAAGTATCTGTCTGCCGATGCAAGATTCTTGCGGAACTGCATGAGTCGTTGTCTGTTTGAGTCGCGAAGTCTGAATTTGCATTTCCCGTTCTCATCAGGAATCTGCTCAAGTGAGTCGCACCTGAGAACACACTCATAGAGTGAATATATATGGTTAAAGTATTTTGCTGTATCTGGTTTCTGTTTCAAGTACATCTTCCTGTTCTCTTCAAGAACAAGATTCTGCAAACAGACGGTCTGCATTTCGTACAGACGAATTGATGAAAGAGCTTCAGGATGCTCCTTCATAGCCTTGTTGATTTCATCATTTGCATTTGCGTATTTACGGTCCTTGATAAGGTCCTTGACTTTTCTGATAGTAGATGAAACCTTGTACTCGTTCTTCTTTTGCTCCGTTTTGGTTGGCTTGTCAGCCTTTTCCTTCTTTTCTTGGGCAAAAGATGAAAGAGTAGATAAGAATAATATTATAGTAAAAACAATCTTCATCTCCTTATGTTAAAGAGAGTGTGCAAAACTCTCGCAAGTTCTTCCGCACACTCTCTTCTATTTTGTTTGTTAAGTAAATCGTGTATTACTTAAAGCTGTAATACTTCTTATACTTGTCGCGTGCAGCAAGGTTACCAATGTTGTTGTAGAGGATGTAGAGTGGTTCACCCCAGTAGTCTGTTTCGCTTGGATAAGCAGCTTCGAGCTTCTTGAAGAGGTCGATAGCGTGCTGCATATCCTTCTTGTCACCTGAGTTCTGAGCCTTCATCCATGCAGACTTAGCTGGCATTGTGATAGCACGGTCGTCGTTTGGATACTTAGCAACAGCATCTGCGAAGAGAGCTTCAGCCTTGTCATACTGCTTGCGCTCGAAGTAGATCTGACCTTCCATGAGGTAAGCCTGGAGAGTGTTCTCGTTGTCTGGGCACTTTTCCTTAATCATCTGGATAGTATTAAGGCAGTCGTCCTTCTTGTCATTGTTGAACTGATACTGCATGAGCATGAATGCGAAGCTTGGGAACTGTTCTGCATCAGCCTTAGCCATACCCTTGTTGAGGTACTCGATGTACTTGTTACCATCCTTCTCGCGGAAGTAGTTACAGAGAGCAGAGAGGCCTGTGATTTCGTACTTTGTGCCATTGAGCTGTGCGTATGCTGCTTCTACATCTGCAGCCGATACACCTTCAACAGCGCTGAGAGCCTGAGCCTTGAACGCCTTAGCGTAAGTGCTGTATTCTTCAATCTGTTCTGGCTTGAATGAAGGAGAAGACTTCAAGAGCTTGCTTGAGATACCATAGAGAGCAGTACCAGCAAGTGTAACAGCCTGCTTCAACTCGTTCTGATTGTCGCTTGTAGAGTAGTTCTGAGCAGCAGTAAGACAAGCGATAGCAGCATTAGTACAGTTAGTCACGTTGCTGAGCTGAGTCTGCTGAGCAATAACATCTGCTTTCTTTCCGCTGAGTGCGAAGAGCGAGTCCGCCTTTACTGTATATCCAACGAGCTTACTTGCAGCATCAAGCATAGGAACCTTCTTAGCGTCATTGTCTGGATCTGCATTAGCATCGTCCTGATACTTCTTGAAGTAGAGACCATAGATGTTTGCAGCAGTCTGCAAAGCCTCCATTGAGTTATTTGTATATTTGTTAGCCAAAGCTTCGTCGATGAGTGCCTTTGCACCATCAAGCTTCTCGAAATTAGTTTCCTTACGACCATACTGTGCATTAGGAATACTCATTTCATAATCTGTCTTAGCCTTCTTAACGACCTTTTCAGCTTCCTTCTGGGCAGCCTTCTCAGCCTTGAGCTCTTCTTTGCTCTGAGCAGACACAGTCATTGCGAAACCTGCAAGGGCTGCAATAATCATAAATTTCTTCATAATTGATTTAAGAATTTTGAGCGTTGAAGGTGTCAAGCATGAAAGCTTGACCACCTTTTCCGACTCGGTTAGTTATTTGTTAATTGTTATCTGATTCTGTTGCTTCTGATGCCTCGCCATTCTGAGTTTCCTCATCTGTTGAAGCATTTTCTTCAGTCTCATTTACTACAGGAATTGGGTTGCCGTTCTCATCAAGAATCTGGTTGCCGTTCTCGTCGAGCATGTATTCCACCTCTTCTGGTTCGTCTTCATGTTCTACGACACAGACACTTGAGATAACATCATTGCGCTTCTTGATGTCAATGAGTTTCACACCCTGAGAATTTCTGCTTGACTTGGTGATTGATGTCACAGCAAGACGGATTGTCACACCACTCTTGTTGATAATCATGACGTCATTAGCCTCCGTTACGCTCTTGAATGCAACCAACTTACCAGTCTTCTCAGTGATGTTGATAGTCTTCACACCCTTACCGTTACGGTTTGTGATACGATAAGTATAATAAGGTGAACGCTTACCGATACCCTTTTCTGAGAGTGCAAGAACTCGTGGCAACATAGGGAATTTATCATCAATCTCGTCCATGATGGCGTTTCTCTCATCTGCATTAGCTGCTGAATCGAGCTTTTCAAGATATTCCTCGATGCCTTCTGGACTGCGGAGAGAAATCATACCTACTACTTCGTCCTCACCATCATTGTCAAGACGGATAGCACCAACACCTGTTGCACCACGTCCCATGTTACGAACTGTATTCTCGTTGAAACGGATAGCACGACCATTGCGGTTTGCGATGAGGATTTCCTCGTCTCCGTTTGTGAGGAGTACTTCCACCACGCTGTCGCCCTCATTGAGGTTGATGGCGATAAGACCATTTGAACGTGGACGAGAGTAGTTCTCGAACGAAGTCTTCTTAATGATACCCTGGCGAGTACAGAAGATGAGGTTATGACGAGCGTTCCACTCAGGGTCGTTCATGTTGCGTATGTTGATGAATGCAGTAGCCTTGTCATCGCTGTCGATGTTGAGGAGGTTCTGTACTGCACGGCCCTTGAATGTCTTGTCACCCTCTGGAATGTCGTAAACCTTCATCCAGAAACAACGTCCCTTCTGTGTGAAGAACATCATTGTGTTGTGAGTCATCGCAGGATAGATATGCTCGATGAAGTCACTCTGTCGAGCGCTACCGCCCTTGCTACCTACTCCACCACGAGCCTGAGTGCGGAACTCGCTGAGAGCAGTACGCTTGATGTAGCCGAGGTGGCTGATAGTGATGACTACAGGGTCATTTGGATAAAAGTCTTCTGGGTTGAAGTTTTCTGATGCTGAGTAGTCGATTACAGTGCGACGCTCATCACCGAACTTATCCTTCACTTCGAGGAGTTCATCCTTCATCACCTTCTTGCAGAGTTCAGGGTCATCGAGAATCTGCTGGAGGTACTGGATGAGCTTCTGGAGTTCTTCGTATTCCTTGTGGAGAGCTTCCTGCTGAAGACCAGTGAGCTGGCGGAGTCGCATCTCAACAACGTACTTAGCCTGTGGCTCGTCGAACGAGAAGCGTTCCATGAGTCGCTGGATAGCCTCTGCAGGTTCCTTTGATGAACGGATGATATGTACTACCTCGTCGATATTGTCACTTGCGATGATGAGAGCCTCAAGGAGGTGAGCACGCTCTTCAGCCTTGCGCTTGTCGTACTTTGTGCGGCGGATAGTCACATCGTGACGGTGGTCGCAGAAGCACTTCACCATGTCGCGGAGCGAGAGCTGCTTAGGACGCTTCTTCACGATAGCGATAGAGTTAACCGAGAAGCTTGACTGGAGTTCAGTCATCTTGTAGAGCTTGTTGAGGACAACATTAGCGTTTGCATCACGCTTGATGTCAACAACGATACGCATACCTTCACGGTCCGACTCATCGTTCACATTCGAGATACCATCAATCTTCTTTTCGCTAACGAGGTCAGCAATCTTCTTGATGAGTTCACTCTTATTTACATTATAAGGAATCTCACTCACTACAATCTTCTCATGAGTGCCATCGCTTTCGATTTCAGTCTTTGAACGAACCACGATACGACCACGACCAGTCTCGTAAGCCTCCTTCACACCGTCGATACCACAGATGATACCACCAGTTGGGAAGTCAGGAGCCTTAATCCATCGCATGAGGTCTGAGCTTGTCAATTCTGGGTTGTCGATGAATGCCACACATCCGTCAATCACCTCACCGAGGTTATGAGTTGGGATGTTAGTTGCCATACCTACAGCGATACCAGTGGCACCATTCACGAGGAGGTTAGGAATACGAGTTGGGAGAACAGTAGGCTCCATCTCCGAGTTATCGAAGTTAGGGTCCATATCCACAGTCTCCTTCTCGATGTCAACGAGCATTGCTTCACCAATCTTGCTCAATCTTGCCTCAGTGTAACGCATGGCAGCTGCGCCATCACCATCCACCGAACCGAAGTTACCCTGACCATCTACCAGAGTGTATCGCATAGCCCAAGGCTGTGCAAGACGCACGAGTGCACCATATACTGACGAGTCGCCATGTGGGTGGAGGTGACCGAGCACATCACCCACGATACGAGCACACTTGCGTGTTGGCTTGTCGCTTGTGATACCGTTGTGGTCCATGCTGTAGAGGATACGGCGGTGCACAGGCTTAAAACCATCGCGGACATCAGGAAGCGCACGAGACACAATCACCGACATTGAGTAGTCGATATACGATTGCTTCATCGTTTCGTTGATGTCAACTTTGATAATTCTGTCTAAATCTTCCATTAAATATTATTGTTAATTTGTCTTTTTGATAGAGAATATGCCCGAAGGTTTAATTGTTCATTTGACAAAGGTACGCATTTATACGCACACGCGCAAGCGAAAAAACATAAAAATGCTTAAAAACCCCCTAAATTTCGTTTCTAAGCGATTTTATGTTCAAAATCGAGGGGGTGTCGATGCAAACGTGTGAATCTGTTAGAACGAAAGAAAAAGGCATCATGTTCGATGTTCCGAAATGTGTTCCAGTTTTTGTTCCGAATCGTGTTCCAATTTATGTTCCAGAAAAATCTTGCGGTGTTTTGATGCAAAACTTGCGGTAAATTGAGGTCATTCTTCCGCAAGTTTGAGGTCATTCTTCCGTATGTTTGAGGTCAAACTACCGTATGTTTTTGTAAAATGCAGTGCAATTCTGGAACTGGAACAAAAATGGAACAAATTTCGGAACACAAAAAATGTTGTTGTATGTTCTTGAAAATGTTTTGTTTAACTGCTTTGTTATTACTATTTGTTCCGATGTTCCAGTAATTTTACTATTGAGAGAAAATATAAATAAAAAAAAGAAAAAGTATAAATAGAGAGTATAAAGTAGGTTTGGAACTGGAACACGGAACATTCGGAACAAAGTAGCGGTTTATTCTGCCTCCGCTTCCTTCTGAGCCTTCACCTCTTCACGAGTTGGGAAGTGGCCGAGCCAACGCATCTGGCGAATGCACCAGTTTTGGCGACGATACATGTAGGAAGATGGGTATTGGCTGTTGAACTTGCGTGGGTTTGGAAGTGAAACGGCAATAAGGGCGCATTGACTGCGATTGAGGTTGTAGGCATTCACTCCGAAATGCTCCTGTGCTACAGACTCTGCCCCGTAGATGCCATCACCCATTTCGATGGTGTTGAGATAGACCTCCATGATGCGTTGCTTGTCCCAGAAGAACTCGATGAGGACTGTGAAGTAGGCTTCGAGTCCTTTGCGGAACCATGCCATCTTGCCTGATGATGCTGTAGGCCAGAGGAAGACATTCTTAGCAGTCTGCTGGGAGATAGTGGATGCACCACGAGTGCGACGACCACTCTGCTTCTCCTTGATTGCGTCCTTGATGGCATCAAGGTCAAATCCGTTGTGGTTGAGGAAGTTCTGGTCCTCCGAACTCCATACAGCAAGTGGAAGGTCGGGCGACATTTCTTCGAGTGGTACCCAGTCGTGCTTGAGCTTGAGTGTCTCATGGTTGCTTATCTGCTGAAAGCAACGGATGAACATGAGTGGCGAGCATGGCACGGGTACATATTTATATATTACAACGAAGAATATTGATGAACCAAAAAAGAAGATGAGAAGCCACTTGAGGGCTTTGCCGAGTTTGTCGAAGAATTTCATGAGGTTTTTGTTTTGTTTTTTGCGTAGTTACGTGGTTATGTGATTACGTTGTTACGACGTTATTTGTTTGCAAAAATACGACAAATCTTTCAATCAACAATCAAGTAGAAGGGAAATAATAAGGATAAGGGCAAAAAAAGGAGAAGCGATTGCTCACTTCTCCTTAAATTTATCTTTGTAAACGTGTTGCCGATTACTGAAGAGTACCTTCGTTAGCTGCCTTGATCATAGCTTCAGAAGCGTAGAGGTAAACTTCTACACGACGAGAAGCAGCGCGGTTTTCAGTACCGTCAGCGTTGAGAACGAGGTTAGTCTCACCGAAGCCCTGAGCGTTCTTGATCTGGTTAGCGTTTACGCCACAAGTGTTTGTGAGGTAAGTCTTAACTGAGTTTGCACGGTTCTGTGAGAGAGTGAGGTTAGTCTGGTCAGCACCGTCTGAAGAAGCGTAACCGTGGATAGCAACGTCACAGTCAGTGTAAACATTGAGAACCTTAGTTGCGAAGTTCTTGAGTTCGTTCTGAGCAGCAGCCTGGAGAGCGTACTTACCTGTGCTGAAGAGGATACCGTTATCGAATGTAACCTTAACAGCCTCAAGACCGTTAGCGTCCTTGATAGTCTCAACCTGAGCGTTAGCAGCAGCGGCAGCGGCAGCAGCCTTAGCCTTATCCATCTTCTTACCGATGAGGAGACCTGCAGTTGTACCTACAGCAGCACCTACAGCAGCACCAATAGCAGCACCCTTAGCATTCTTACCAATGAGGTAACCTACACCAGCACCAACAGCTGTACCAGCACCACCGCCGATGAGACCACCCTTACCCATGTTTGACATGTTACAACCAGAAAGGAGTACAAGTGCACTCATGAGAATAGCAATAAACTTTGAATTCTTCATAATCTTTTTTAATTTAATTAATAAAGTTTGTTTATAAAATTTGATGTCTGTCTTTGTTCTTTTGGTATGACTGAGCATATCATCAAATGGTTTAATATGCATGTGTCAATTCCGTTTTCGGGTGCAAATATATATAATTTCGCTGACATTCTTGCTCGGCGAACTAATTTTTTTAATTATAAGGAATGAAAATTCAAAAATAAGTCGTAAATTTGCACGAATAAATAAGTGAAGTTAGATAAAATCATATATAAAAAATGGCAAAAGAACTTAAAGATTTGACTAAGCGCTCGGAGGACTACTCTAAGTGGTACAATGAGCTTGTTGTGAAGGCAGACCTCGCAGAGCAGGCTGACGTTCGTGGATGTATGGTTATCAAGCCATACGGATATGCAATCTGGGAAAAGATGCAGCGTCAGCTTGATGATATGTTTAAGGAAACTGGTGTACAGAACGCATATTTCCCACTCCTTATCCCAAAGAGCTTCCTCTCGAAGGAGGCAGAACATGTTGAGGGTTTTGCTAAGGAGTGTGCTGTTGTCACTCACTACCGTCTCAAGACTAACGAGACTCACGATGGTGTAGTTGTTGACCCTGCTGCTAAGCTTGAGGAGGAACTCATCATCCGTCCTACTTCTGAGACTATCATCTGGAACACATACAAGAACTGGATTAACTCTTACCGCGACCTCCCTATCCTCTGCAACCAGTGGTGTAACGTGATGCGTTGGGAGATGCGTACTCGTCTCTTCCTCCGTACATCTGAGTTCCTCTGGCAAGAAGGCCACACAGCTCATGCTACTCGTGAGGAGGCAGAAGAGCGCACAAAGCAGATGATTAATATCTATGCTAAGTTTGCTGAGGAATACATGGCTGTTCCTGTTATCCAGGGTGTGAAGAGTGAGACAGAGCGTTTCGCAGGTGCACTCGATACATATACTATTGAAGCAATGATGCAGGACGGTAAGGCTCTCCAGAGTGGTACAAGCCACTTCCTCGGTCAGAACTTCGGTAAGGCATTTGATGTACAGTTCCTCAACAAGGAGAACAAGCCAGAATATGCTTGGGCTACTTCATGGGGTGTGTCAACTCGTCTTATGGGTGCCCTCATCATGACTCACTCAGACGACAATGGTCTTGTACTCCCTCCAAAGCTCGCTCCAATTCAGGTTGTCATCATCCCAATCGGTAAGGGCGACCAGATGGCTATGCTCGATGAGAAGGCTGCTGCTATCGTAAACAACTTGAAGGCTATGGGCATCAGCGTGAAGTATGACGATGCTGACAACAAGCGTCCCGGCTTCAAGTTCGCCGACTATGAGGTGAAGGGTGTTCCCGTACGCGTTGCCCTGGGCATGCGTGACCTTGAGAATGGCACGGCTGAAATAATGCGCCGTGACACTCTTGAGAAGGAGAATGTTCAGTTCGACACTCTTGCCGACACGATACCCGCCCTTCTTGATGAAATGCAGAAGGCCATCTTCGAAAAGGCAAAGGCATGGCGTGACGAGCGTATGGTGAAGGTTGACAGCTACGATGAGTTCAAGACACAGATCGAGGCCGGCAACTTTGTCCTGGCACACTGGGACGGAACTCCTGAAACTGAGGCAAAGATAAAGGAGGAGACCAAGGCCACCATCCGCTGCATACCCATGGACTTTGACACCACTGAGGAAGGCCGGTGCGTGTACACCGGTGCACCGTCACACCGCCGTGTCCTGTTCGCACGCTCCTATTGATATGATATAAGGTGGGAATGTTTTGGACGGCTCCTCAGGAAGGGGCCGTTCTTTTTTTTCAGAAATCCCTTTCAAAGACAACTCCTACACCCTGTGTGGTCAGCGTGGTCTTGGAGAAGTACTTGTCATTGGTCTTGTTGTAGCCCTTCAGACTGATGCCCTGGCGCGGCAGCAGCTTGTACTTTATTTCAAAGTCGCCAATGAAGTTCGACGTGTTGTTTATGGTGTTCTCCCTGTAACCGAAATTGCCGTTGAACAGCAGGCGGTTGTCAAGCAGGCGGGCTTCAAGTATGCCTTCAAGTTCCTTGTTGTTCAGGTTCGTGGCATCATTTGACAGGTAGCTGCTGGCGCTCACGTTGCTTGACAGCGTGATATGCTCATTGTCCAGCACCTGTGCCAGCAGGTTGTTTATCTGGCCGCTGACGGTCGAATTCACTATTGATTCCATGGCGCTGGGGCCCATGCTGTTCATGCCGGCCTGCGCGTAGTCATAGGTGTAGAAGCGTCCAATGGCCAGAAGGTACATGAACTGCAGGTTGCGCTGTTCTTCAGTTGATGTGGCGCTTGCCAGAATGTCCTTTTCCTGCGCTGTACCGGAAGGCATGTCCACGTCAAAGCTCAATGACGGTTCCTGGATGCTTCCTGTTATGTCCATGAGACACCTTACGCGTACGTTGTTGCTGTTCGATGCCAGGCTGGGATCCAGGTCATACACTGACACTGAATTCACGTTGTGGTATGTGTGTATGCTCATTTCAGTGTTCTGCGGCGAACCGTTGAACCTGACATAACTGTTTTCAAGCAGCGAGAAATTCTTGCGTATGATGTCCTGTACCGACAGCGCGCACTGCCCGTAGTTGACGTTGTACAGTCCGTTCAGGGTCAGTCCGTCAGTGGCATTGTATTTGGCTGAAATGTCACCGCTGCCGCGGAACATGCCTGACAGTGAACTTATGTCCACGTCAATTACCGCATCGTCAGTGCACTGGACGTTGAAGTCAAGGTTCAGGGGAGTTGATCTCCTGGCCTTGCCGTTCTTCCCGGCGCTGCCGTCAGCGGCCTCTTCCTGCCGCGGCGCATTGCGGTCCACTATAGTCAGGAAACTGTTGTCCTGGACGGTACTTGCACTGCTGTACCCCAGTCTCGTGCCGGGTGAAGTCCTGACATCGGCCTGAATGGCAAGCCCGCTGCGGTCATCGTACCTGAGTGTCATGCTGCCTTCAGCCTGCAGGGTGGCGTATATGCTGCCCTGTTCGGTGCGGG
>CALBJW010000144.1 GCA_937893145.1 uncultured Prevotellaceae bacterium
TTCCTCACAACTCACAATCTTTCGTGCCTCTATCTGTGCCTTCTCCATACATTCGTAGTATAGGCATAACTTTGTCTCGTAAGAATCTAAACCAGGAATGGTGTTTTGTGATATCAGTTTGCTGTCATCCGCCTTGTATTCAGCTATTTCAATATCTCTGTCATCCACAAACATAGGTATGCTGTCGGCGTTGAAATACACATTTTCATCGCTAACACACTTACATTCCATGTCGAGAGTTGGTCGTTCGGTGTCGATGCTAAGGCGAAGTTGTGAAGAATAGAGGTAGTGCAACTGCTTGTAACCATTCTCAAGGTATCGCTGCATCATGTCCTCGTCGGTTGGTTCCATACCTTGAGCCCAATCAGTCTTGCACACAATCATGATGCTTCTTGTCTCCTCATCGTGCCATACGATATATGAATAAGGTATATGGCAGGCATCATCAAAGATGCGTTCCATCTCTTCCTTTCCCGGCAGATTGTGAACGGCAAGACAAACCAGAGGATTGAACTTCTTCAGCACAACCTCATCTTTTACCTTCTTATATTCTCCCGAAAAGCGCACCGATGTTTTCACATCGAAATACTTATACGCTCCCTCACGAACAGTCTGCACTAACTGCTCTGTTTCAATAACCTTGTATGTTCGCTTTCCACGAACCTCATTTACTAATGTAATCATAATTTTTTTTATTTAATTCTGTGTTTTTACTATAATTAGTGGTGATAAAGTGGTGATAAAATGGTGATGATTTTCTCTCTAACCCATTGATTCTCTACTCTCTAACCCTAAAATGGTGGTGATGAATCAAAATGTCCATCTAAAAATTATTTTTCTATGTGCAAAGGTACTAAAAAGTTTGTGAAATTGCAAAAATATACATAACAAAATTGCTTCTAAAGACGTTATTTCTTCTTCTTGGGATGTTTATAATCAGCTTTATTTATGCTGCCAAGGAATGACTCAAAGTTTGACATGTCTAATACGCCTGCGTACTTACCAGACTTACTTTCCTCAATAGCATCCGCAGTTTCTGTATTGGGGGTGTTGATTATTTCTTGCATAAATAAGTTAATAATGTGTTATATAAATATGTGCAAAGGTACTACTTTCTTTTTGAATATTCAAAATCTCCTATAATAAATAAAAGAAAAGAATGAAATGTTTCGTGTTGGTTGTAGTGCTTTGTGTTCTACAAAGAAATCGAATTTAGAACCGTTAACATTATTTAACTGTCGGTTTTGTTGTTATTATTATTGTTATTATTATATTTGTCACGCTTAATGATTAACCTACTAATAAATTTAACCTACTAATAAATATTTATTATTAACCTTTAAACTAATCTTATTATGGGAATAGAAGACGGTAAAAGAAGAATAAGCCAACATCGTATTCTGAAAAATCAGACTGTTTCGGAAATTATTCAAAAGTCTCGAGTTGGTTCTGGACTGTCGCAAACAGTGGCAAGTAACAATACACAATCAGATGAACAGCGTAGAAAAGAAATTAATGATTATCTGAGAAGTATTATTTTTAATGAAGCAGACATCCAAAAAGCTATTGATAATGAGGATCGCAGGAACAGAATTGAAGGCGATTATCTGGTAGTATATAAGGATGTGAATATTCAATCTGAAAAAAATGGATTGGAAATGCTCTGTTCGCCAAGTCGTGGAGATATTTATCCAGGTATGTTGATTGTGGTTGATAACAATTTGGGTACAGACTCACCATCAGAGGCATTAATTCCACGCGGTGCAGTCACCATTAATATCCCTGACTTCAGAGGTGGTAATTATGAAAGAACCATACAGCCAGATGCAAACGGTAACTTGCAGGCAAAGGTTAATGATGCTATTAATGCAATGATCGATGAACAGGCTAAATTGGGAATTCTTACTGCTAAGTTCTCTGATTTAACTTCACAGGCAGAGAGTTTAGATGAGATGAGTATGAAACTGAATTGTTCTGCAAGTTTTAAGGGATTGACAGCAAGTGCTGGCTATGATAATAAAAGTTCGGAATATTCTATGCATTTTATGACAGATTATTCACAAGTTTTCTTTGAAGTAAAAGCACAATTAGGAGCGGATTTGTCAAAATTGTTTGGACCTAATGTTACAAAACGTGACATTCAGGATATAGTTCAGAATAAGACTCTTCTCTTTGTATCAAGTGTTAAATATGGTAGAAGATTCTACGCGCTTGAGACAATTAGCAGTAGTAATCAGAATTTGGTTCAAACTGCAAAAATTAGCTCTTCAGGTTTTTCTGTTGATGAAAAATATACTAGTAGTCAGTCTCGAATTCGATACGATAGTAGATATTTAGTTGAAGGAGGTGATATTCAGAACGCAGATGTTTTATTTAAGCAGAAATCGATAGAAGAAGCAAAGTCTGACTTGAAATCAACTGATAGTACAAAAGAGCCAACATATATTGACATTGTTCGAAAGCAAGTGGAGGCAATGAAGGCAAAGGTTAATGAATTTAAGACAAACCATACGTCAGTTAATTTGTTAACAGGTCAGAAGGAAACGGATATGAATGGCGTCATTCTTACTTATAAAGCAAAGTCTGTGACAGGAGCGAATCCTAAGGATGTAACTTTCTGGCAGAGTGGTGTGCACAAAGTAAAAAGACTGATTCCTAATCATGGATTAAGAGTGAACTTTTTCAACAGTCTTAAGGCAACAGATTTGATGCTTACTGGATACTATACTCTTTGTGATAAGAATGGAATAGAGTTACCAACTAAGTATCCGTTATGGTCTAATTCTATTGAACGGGGTATTAGAATTGGTAATAAAGAATCAGCGCCAACCGCTATGATTAACGTTGACAATGTTTTAGGTGTTTCCGAACGTAACAATTATGCAGTCTATGATGTGTACATTAAAGCTGTTAATTGCCGTACACATCTAACATTTGAAAAACATTACGTTCTTCCTTGTTGCGACATTTCCGCAATATGGCAGAGGCCTGGAAGTCGAGGTGGAGATAACGTTAATTGGTTCTCTATTGGTAGAGATGATAATTGGTATAACGATTAAGTGGATTAAATATTATAAAAATAGAAGGTGGAAAAGTTCACCTTCTATTTTTTATTGTTATGAATTATTTCAAAAATACATACAAAAAAATTGCTATTTATTTGTTGACGCAAGGTATTCTGATGCACTCATTACAGGAATTGTGGAATAGTTGAAATGTTTTGGGTCACGGGTAATTATGCAATCTGCACCTACGACTTCTGCTGAAAAATACTGTATCGCATCTTCCATGTCGGGATTCTCTGTGAGGAATGCCTTATTAACCTCGTTTTCTGTAACTGGCGATATCTTGATGAACCTACACAACTGTTGGAGCTTCTGCTTCATTATGTCCTTGGGTAAATCCTTCCGCATGATGTAGGTTATGTTCGCCACCGTCAAGGGAGTCATGAATAGGACATGTTTTCCTTCTATCGCCATCTGCATCAGATTGGCTGCTGGTAGAAATTCTGAACGGCGAGCCAAAAAGTCAATGACAATGTTCGTGTCAAGAAATAGTATTCTCATTATACACCCTCCATTACCGTTTTACGTGCATTGTCGCCATTCAGGTCATTTTCATCTACACAACAAATACCACACAATTCCTGAAGTACAGGATCTAATTGACTTAAAGATTTCATCTTTGGTGTTTCTGCTTCTGTATGTTGATCTGCAAAACGTATAAAGATTTCTTCAAGTTGTTTTTGGGCAAAAGCCATTATTGCTTGCTGTGAAGCGAATGACGGACGGATTTTCTCCATCAATGCATCACTTAATGTTATATTTAATGTGCACATAGTTGTTTGTTTTTATTTTTGTTGAACTTCCCTATATCTCACAAACCCAAAGTGACAAACTGCTTGGCATGTGTACTCACACTCAATTATCACATCCATGTCTTTGTCAAGAACACGCATTATATGGGTTGAATTGTAGTTCATTATTTTGTACATTTATTCTAACTTGTGCAAAATTACTAAATTTCTTTGAAATTCAACAAGAAGAGCATCGAATTGTATAAATAAAGCTTGATTTTATGATTATTTAGCATATTATGGATATTAAAAGGGCCTTATATACTCTGCTCCTCGCTCCAGTTCACGAAATAGACGGTGCCGGTGGCACGGGTGATGGCGGTGTAGAGCCAGCGGAAGTAGTCGGGACCAAGCATGTCGTCGGTCATGAAGCCCTGGTCGATGAAGACGTTGGTCCATTGACCTCCTTGTGCCTTGTGGCAGGTGATGGCATAGGCGTACTTGATTTGGAGTGCATTGAAATATGGGTCCTCCTTCATCGCCTTGATGCGTTCTCGTTTTGTGGCTTTACGCCATACGGGAAGTGAACCTGCAGGGGCTGTGTTTATCTCTTCGTAGTCTTCATACACCTTATTATATAATATAGACTGCTGTTCGGAGGTGAGAGCGGGGGCTTCGGCTTGCAGGGTGTCGAGCAGTACGGTACATTCCAGTTCGCGATCGTCTTCGTCGGGAAGGGTGAGTTCTACATCGGCAAAGTGGAAACCGTACATCTCGCGTTCGTTACGAACACGGTTGATGATTGCCATCGAACCGTTTGCAAGGAAATCTCCTGCGTCTGAATGTGTGCTTTCCTTTTCATTCTGCTCCCCAAGCTCATCCTGCGCCTGCCTTCCCCCTTCGGGGGTTAGGGGGCCTTTCCAATGATAGTTGTTCTTTGCAATCATTACACGGTCGCCGCCGGAGAGTAGTTCTTCGCGCCAAAGGATTTTGTTGCGTATTCCGTTGTTGTAGATGATAGCGCGTTTGTTGCTTCGGGTGATGACTATGGTCTCGTCCTCGCCATCGTCATGGTAGCATTGTTCGAGAGCCTCGATGAGTTCGTTGCCGGGAATGTTGCGAACATCCTTGAATGGTTTGAACTTGATGCGAGGAAGAGAGAAGATGTCTTCCGTGTCCATGAGTTGGCGGAGATGGGTTGCGTTCCAAAGAATACCAGATGTGTCGGCTTGTCGAACTACTTGAGTCATGGTGTAGCTCATGACTTCAAGACCGTATGAGTAGAGGTTGTCGTCCTGAAGGGCGGGACTCTCTCCGTCGCCAACGGGAGGAAGCTGGGCGGTGTCGCCAAGGAGGATGAGTCGGCACCCCTTACCATTATATACAAAGTGGACAAGGTCGTCGAGAAGACAACCTGTTCCGTATGGACTGCCAGAAAGGAAATTGTCGTTAGAAATCATCGATGCCTCGTCGCAGATGAAGAGCAGGTTTGCCTTCAGATTGTAGTTGAGGTCGAAGAGCGAATCGATGTCGATGGTCTTCTGTCGGTAGATGCGTCGATGAATAGTGTATGCGGGGTGGTCACTATATGCTGAAAGTACTTTTGCTGCACGACCGGTAGGAGCGATGAGTACACATTCACGCTCAAGTTGCTTCATGGTGCGCACCAGAGCACTGATGAGGGAGGTCTTTCCTGTACCTGCAAATCCTCTTAAAATGAACACTCCATCTTGCAATGGAGAGAGGATGAAGTCGGTCAGCATTTCAGCAACTTCTGTTTGCTGATTGGTAGGTGAAAGGCCAAAATTTGACCAAAATATCTCCTTAAAGTAGTCTTTTATCATGTTTTTTTGAAAAAAAAGCTCGCTTTATTGTTTTGTTTCGTTTTTATTCATTATTTTTGTACCGCAAATGTAGTAAAAAAATAATAAAAAACATAATATCATGAACAAAAAAGTTATTAATGGCATTCTTGCTATTTGTACACTCGGTCTTGCTTATGCATGCTGGGTAAGTATCTACAGCGATATCGCTTTCGACGAAGAAAGAAGCGCTCGCGAGAAGTTGGTTATCAATCGTCTTATGCAGATTCGTGATGCAGAAGAGCAGTACAAGATCACTTTCGGTGACTATGTAAGTACTCTCGACTCGCTCATCGACTTCATTAAGACTGGTAGAACAGTTGATAAGATTATCAAGGAAGGTGTGCTCTCTGATGATCAGCTCGAAGCTGGTATGACAGAGCAGGAAGCTGTTCGCCTTGGTCTCATCAAGCGTGATACTGTATGGGTAACTGCAGCTGAAAAGCTCGGTATCTCTAATCCAGACTCACTCAAGTACATCCCTATTGGCTACAAGGCTGATGGTTCAGTTATCACTTGCAAGTCAACATTCGACCCAAGCGTTTCGATTGACGTTCCAAGAGGTATGATTGAACTCCGCAAGAAGGCTGAATTCAATATGAAGTCAAACGAATTTGATATGCTCGTAGAGTTCCGTGCTCGTATGGACGACTACCTCGATGGTATGGATGCTAAGCGTATCAAGAACTACAAGGCTGAACTCAAGAAGCTCAATCGCAACAAGGCTGAACTCATGCTCGACAATGAGGACGACCTCGATGGTGAATGGTACGGTCTTCGTATGGGTGACCTCAAGGATACTGGTAACAAGATGGCTGGTAACTGGGAATAATGACAGAATCGACTAATATCCAAAATAAAAGTTTGTCCATTCGCGTTTGTACGAATGGACTTTCTTTTTGTGTTTATCAGCCAGGTAGTGAGACTCCTTTTATATATAAGGTACACGACATGAACCATACCGTGTCGCTTGCTGCCAATGTGAAAAAGGCTCTGATGACAGAACCTCTGCTGAAAGAGAAGTACAAGCGAGTGAATGTGCTTGTCTCTACAACAGCCTTGACAACTGTGCCTGTGGCTCACTTCAATGCAGAGAATATAGAAGATGTGTTTGCGATGAACTTCCCAAAGGCTCGTCCGCAGCATGTCAGCTATAATGTGTTGAGACGTTCGGGAGTTGCACTCATCTTCGGAATAGACAGAAATGTGTATCAGCTCTTGATGGACGACTATCCTCATGCTCGCTTCTATGCCGCAGCAAGTACGCTGATAGAGTTCTTCGCGCAAAAGAGTGTGATGACTCCGGGAAAGAACATGTTTGTGTATGCTCACGAGAAGGAGATTACGTTGTATGCTTTTGAACAGGACAGAATTCTGTTGGTCAATTCATACAATGTGACTACCGTTTACGACATGCAGTTTTACATACTTAATGTTTGGCAGCAGTTAGGCTTTGACCAGATAGACGACACTATCAGCATTGTTGGAGACAACGACAGACAAACTGAACTGGCAGAGAAGATAAGGTATTTCCTCAAGAATGTGAATCTAATAGACCGAAGTGTTGATTTCAGAAACAGCATTACTGAGGGCAATACCATGATACCTTACGACTTGCAGACTCTCCTTGTTTGTGGATTCTAATGCACAAAGCATTCAAGCTTTATTAAAACTATAATAAGTATCTGTTCAAAAAAATAATATTATAATCACAACGATCACAATGAATACTTTTTTAGAACACGAATCTCACTAATAACACGAATCCTTAGCTTGGCATTGCCAAGCTTTTTATTCGGTAGATTCGAGAAATTGACTTCGTCGAGCTCTTCGAGGTTCGTGTTCGTTATAGAAAAAA
Organism: uncultured Prevotellaceae bacterium; assembly: GCA_937893145.1. GTDB lineage: Bacteria > Bacteroidota > Bacteroidia > Bacteroidales > Bacteroidaceae > Minthosoma. The sequence goes on from CALBJW010000144.1 coordinate 7,517, forward strand.
TAATTGTGTTCACTTATTTAATTTAATAATGCGAATAATTCGAGGCAAATACAAAGGTCGTCATATTCCGACCCCAACAAATTTCAGTGCACGTCCTACGACAGACTTTGCGAAGGAAGGACTATTCAATATCTTGGAGAACAACTATATCGACTTTGATGAAGCTCCAACAGCCCTTGACCTTTTCGGAGGTACAGGCAGTATAGGCATTGAGTTTGCCAGCAGAGGATGCAGCAAGGTTGTTAGTGTGGAACTCAACTTCAAACATTGTCAGTTCTTACACCAGGTGCAGCGAGAACTCCAGGCTAAGGAATGGATACCTGTCAAGGCTGATGTGTTCAAGTATTGCAAAGCCTGCAAAGAGCAGTTTGACATCATCTTTGCCGACCCACCATACGCCCTGCCAAACCTCAAGGACATTCCTGATGCTGCTTTGCCATTGCTGAAGGAAGGTGGACTGATGATACTCGAACATGGAAAGGATTACGATTTTTCAGAACATCCTCGATACATTGACCATCGAAACTACGGAAGCGTGAACTTCACTTTTTTCCGATAGTGACAGATGAAACAGTAATGTGTTGCACACTCATATCTTTCGTGTGAATGAATTTATACACAGTGAATGATGTGAGTGTGCAATTTGTGTTTTTTGTTATTCTTTTTGTAATGTTAAGTGATGGTTTTTTGTTTACTTTGCAGTAAATAATCATGCAAAACAAATTCTAAAGCCAAAATATATATGCTTAGCAGATACTTAAAGAAAACAAATTTTGAATCCTACGAAGATTTCATGGAGAACTATGAAGTCAATATACCAGAAGATTTCAATTTTGGTTACGACGTAGTTGATAAGTTTGCAGAAGTGAGTCCTGATAAGGAAGCCATCCTTTGGGTTAACGACAAAGGAGAGGAAAAGCACATTACTTATCGTGCGCTCAAGAAGGTGACAGACGAATGTGCGTCTTTCCTTATGGGTATTGGTGTGAACCGTGGTGACCGTGTGATGCTCATCCTCAAGCGAAGAATAGAGTGGTGGTACACTATCATCGCACTCCATAAGATTGGTGCTGTTGCCATTCCTGCCACACACATGTTGACAGAGAAAGACATCATCTACCGTTGCCACATGGCAGGTATTTCTTGTGTTGTGGCATGTGGCGACACTAATATATTGAATAATGTAAACAAGGCACGCCGTTTCTGTCCTACGCTCCGCCAGTGTATTTCCATTGGTCCACAGGTTCCTAATGGTTGGTACGACTTCTGGCGAGGCTTACATGAAGCGGATGATTTCGTATGTCCAGAACGCAATAATGTGAAGGACAACTTCCTCCTTTACTTCACAAGTGGAACGACAGGCGAACCAAAGATGGTGATGCATGACTACTCTTACCCTCTTGCTCATATCATCACAGGTAAGTATTGGCATAATGTACATGAAGGTTCGCTCCACCTCACGCTTGCCGACACTGGATGGGGCAAGGCAGTATGGGGTAAATTGTATGGACAGATGTTAGCTGGCGGAACAGTCTTCATCTATGACTACGAAGGACAGTTCAAGCCTGTTGACCTCTTGAAGGTCATTCAAGATTACCACATCACATCCTTCTGTGCTCCTCCAACCATATACCGATTCCTCATTCGTGAAGATGTCAAGTCGTTTGACCTGTCAGCACTTGAATATTGTACTACTGCAGGAGAAGCACTCAACCCAAGTGTGTTTGAAGAGTGGAAGAACATCACAGGCATCATGATTTATGAATCGTACGGACAGACCGAAACAACCCTCGTCGTTGGAACATATCCTTGGGTAAAACCAAACCCAGGAGCAATGGGAGTTCGCAACCCTCAGTACGACATAGATGTTGTCGATGAGAATGGAAATCCTGTTCCAGACATGGAGCATGGCGAACTTATCATTCGTGTTCCAGACGAGAAAAATCGTCCTCTCGGTCTCTTCAAGGGATATTATCGAAACGATGATATGACGAAGGAACGCATTCACAATGGTCTCTATTACACAGGCGATATTGTATATCGTGATGCAGATGGATATCTGTGGTTTGTGTCTCGTGCCGATGATGTCATCAAGACTTCCGGTTATCGAGTAGGTCCATTCGAGGTAGAGTCAGCCCTCATGACTCATGATGCTGTTGTGGAATGTGCCATCACCGCAGTACCAGATGAAATTCGTGGTCAGATTGTTAAGGCAACCATTGTCTTGTCGGCAGAATACAAGTCACAAGCCAACGATACACTTGTAAAAGAACTACAAGAACATGTAAAGCGCGAGACGGCTCCATACAAGTATCCTCGTGTCATTGAGTTTGTTGATGAACTGCCAAAGACTATCAGCGGCAAGATTCGTCGAGTAGAAATACGAGAAAAGGAAGGACAATAAAGTCCTCCCTTTTCTTTTTTATTAAATCGAGTGTATTCTTCGTCTTGCTCTTCTGCTTCTCCTGTCACCACCTGGAGTTGTGGTCTTTGTTGTGATATTCAAACCACTATTGCCGATGGAGATATTTAAAGAATCGATGTTTTCATCAAGTTCTGCGATGACACTATCCACTTCAGCCATAGTATCATCCAACTCTTCGAAAATAGAATCAGCTTCAAAATCATTTATGTCATCATCCCATTGGTCTATGTACTCAATAGATTCTTTGCCAATAGTGCTGACAGCCTTTGATGTTGCATACATGCTGAAGCACAACGATGCCAACCAAAGAACTGCAAGTCCGATGACGATGCCAACGCCAACCTTCTTCTTCGCACCACTCAACAGATAGAACAATGCAATGATTGGAATGACAAGAGTGATGACCAAACTAAGACAAAGTGCCCAGAACATGCCTTGAAGCGACTGTGCTATAGTTGTAATAAACTGTCCGTCTGCACTTCCTAAACCAAAGATGTGGCCCAACAAACCACTTGACATGAATCCGCTGAAAAGTGGTGCTGCGAATATCACTCCAAGCAGTGTGAGGATAAGTGGGATAAGTATCATGATAAGACAACCGCTGAAAAGGAGTTTCAAGCATCCACCATTGTTAAGGGGTTGTTGCTGGTATTGATTATTTGCTGTGCTGCTCGATTCATTCAGTATCTCCTTATTTATATTATTAGGAGTAACATCCTCGCCCCTCATTCTTAGTCTGTCCTCTGGAGTTGCTGCTACAGGTGCCACCAGTCCAAGGATGAGATAACCAATAGGAATCATCCAACTGAATATGCCTGGCATCCACCATATATCCATAGACCAGAAGAGCAATGCTCCTGCAACTGTTGCAATACGCCAGATGGTCACATCACCACCAAAATACCTTGACAGTCCTGAACACACACCAAATATTATCTTCTCCGACATGTCGCGGTAGAATCTCTTGCCTCTCATCTTTGCCTTGAAGTCATCAAAGGCGTTCTCGCTTCTGTTGTACGAACTGCCATCAGCAAATGGATGACTGTTCAATTCTTTATTTCTTGTGCTTGAGTTATCTGTATTCGCATTATTGTTGTTGTCCTCACTCTGTGTGCTTTGACCATTATCATCAATCTGAGCAGGGTCACCAATCTTACCGATGATGTCCTTTATCATGTCGATGTTCACAGCCTCTGCACCCTTCTCCTTTTCTTGCCAAAGGAGTTCAGCAACACGATGCTCAATGTCGTCTGCAATTTCAAGTCCCGATTCGCCCTGACGAGAGAAGTAACTCTTCATCGAGTCCAGATATTTCTCCAAAAGATTATAAGCATCTTCGTCAATAGCATATAATGTACCAAAAAGGTTTATAGAAATGTTCTTTTTCATGATTTTTATGTTGTTTCGTTAGTGGCGTAGTTACGTTATTAAGTGATTACGTAGTTACGCTGCTATTATTTTACTTCTTCAAAACACTCACCGTGTAAGCCAGTTCCTCCCAGCTCGCATCGAGTTGTCGTAGAGCCTCCTCCCCGTCGAGGGTAAGGGCATAATACTTTCGTGGAGGACCTTGCGTGCTTTCCTGCCATTCGTACTTCAGCAGTTTGTCGTTTTTCAGTCGAGTGAGGAGAGGGTAGAGAGTGCCCTCAACCACTATCATCTTTGCCTCCTTCAACTTTACGATGATGTCGTTGGCATAAGACGATTCGCGATGCAACAGGAGCAGAATGCAGTATTCCAGCATTCCTTTTCGCATCTGAGATTTAGTGTTGTCAACGTTCATAAATCTTATATTTTATACAATTACTACCTTTTAACGCTGCAAAACTATGCAAAATATATGTACTATGCAATACATAGTAGTAAAAAAATTTCAAATTATTACAAAAAAGGACAGAATATAACGTAAATTACGACTAAAATCTGTAAATTTGCAAAATAAAGTGAAAAAGGAGTATTAAAACACACGCAACACTTGTATTTAGATTAAAAGTCAAAAACAAATGAACAAGTACGAACATCTTTACAGTCAGCATTACCGAGCCATGCTCACCTATGCCTGCTCCATCCTATATGATGAGGTCGAGGCAGAGGATGTGGTTCAGGATGTGTGGACACGAATACTGCAGAAGGAGATAGATGTTGATGCCGACCGAGCATCGTCGTACTTCAAGCGCCTTGTTCATAACGAATGTGTAAACCACATCAATCGTCTCAAGGTTCATGAACGAATGGAGCGACTCCTCCCGCTAAACATGGACTACATCCTCTCAGATGATGAGGTCGCTGCAAACGAAGAGAAGTGGAACAAGGTGGAAAACTACATAGCAGACAAGTTCTCGCCCAAGACACAAGAGATTCTCAACATGCGTTATCTCGACAATCTTTCGTATCATGACATGGCAGAACGGCTTGGCATCTCGACCTCAGCCATCAACAAACATCTCACTCAAGCACTTTCACGACTTCGTGAAGCATTCAAGTAAAAATATAATACTCCAACCCTTCATAATCCCTCTGTAATCATTATGAATGACAATCCGATTTACGACCCTGAAAAACTTGCCACAGATAAGGAGCAACGTGAACTGTACGAAATGGCAGTTCTCGCCAAGCAAGCCCTTCATCACAAGAAGGCACAATCGGTTCAAGGCAAAGCAAAGCATTCTGAGCATCGCTCCTTCCGTACCGTTGCAGCGTCCCTTGCAGCGCTGCTCCTTCTTGGAGGCATAGCATACGCAGCCATCAATGTCTCGCGCACCCGTTTCTTCCCATCGTCGCCAGTTCTTCCCGACACCACCGTCGTGGAAACAGTCGTCACAAAGACTGACACCGTTGTCTCTGTTCCAGCCGATGATAGCGAGGAGATACTTTTCGACAATGTCACACTCGAAGAAATGCTCACCGCTGTGTCTAAGCACTACAACCTCAAGTGTGAGTTCCGTGACGATGTCTGTCGTTCCATTCGCATCTATTATTTCTTCAACAAGACCAAATCTGTTGAAAAGATGATTCGTGACCTCAACCACTTCAATAAGTTTGAGATTACGAAGGACGACACAACCCTTTATGTTCAACAAAAAGCCAAAAAATAGCCTCTAACTCTTATGAAACGATTCTATACTGCACTCATCTCCTTTCTTTTCTGCATCATGACCATCAATGCACAGGAGATAAATATGACCTTCAAAGAAACTAACCTCCCTGACATCCTCAAGTCCATCGACAAGAAGATGAAGGGCGGCCATATCCAGTTCCTCTTTGACGACCTCGACGGCATTATCGTCTCACGCACCTTCGTAAACCTCACACCTATTGAGGCTGTTCGCAAGGCTATTGGTGCCTATCCTATCAAGATTACTGAGGATGAGGGCGATATTTATGTTGAGTATGACAAGAGCATCATCAAGGATGTGGTGCTCAGCAATGTCACCGTGTTTGGCAATTCTGAGAGGATAAATACCCTCAATTACATGCGTAAGGCAATGAACTTCAGCATTAATTTTCCTCAGGAGAAAGTGTATCTACACCTCGACAATACGGGCTACTTCATGAATGAAGACCTCTTCTTCAAGGCGTATGTCATCAATGCTGCTACTCAGATGCGTACCGAACTCAGTCAGACTCTCTATGTCGAACTTGTCAACCCTGAGGGTGAGGTAGTGAAGACAGAGAAACTTCTCATCAAGGATGGTGAGGCAGATGGCAGCATGAAACTCGACAAACTCTACACATCAGGATTCTACGAGGTTCGTGCCTACACTCGATATATGCTCAACTGGGGCAACTCAACCGTCTTCTCTCGTGTCATTCCTATCTTCCGTGAACCAAAGGTTGAGGGCGACTATAGCAAACTGGTCATAGATGAGTTCTCACACAAGAAGCGTCGCGTTTCTTATCGTGAGGCATCGGAGGATTTGGAATCGCCTGTTAAGTTCCGTTCTTCTGACAACCTCCTTACCACCAAGCGACTTCCAAAGGGCGAAATCAATGTGCATTTCTATCCTGAGGGTGGACATCTTGTTGAGGACCTCTCTTCTCGCGTTGCTTTCACTGTTGTTGACGATGAGGGCATGGATTTCGACTGCACTGGTTACATCGTCGATTCTCGTGGTCATCAGTTTGCTTCTTTCGAGACATTTTCACAAGGACGAGGCTACTTCGTTTACACTCCATCACTTGACGAGAAGGCATACATGCGCATCACCACTACTGATGGTAAGCACAAGGACTTCCCACTTCCTGAACCAGAGTTCGAGGGCGTGTCGCTTAGTGTCAATACACTTCGTGACGACTATGTCACAGCTCGTATCACATCCTCACCATCGCTCTGCAACCACCTTTTGGGTTATGTGCTGATGAACCAGGGTCGCATCGTAACTTGCGACACCGTGACTTGCCGAAAGGATGTGCTCATCAAGTATGAACGCAAGGGCTTGCCAGCAGGTGTCAACCAACTCACCGTCTTCGATGATGCTGGACGCATACTTGCCGACCGTCTCTTCTTCGTATGTCCAAAGAAGGATGCCAGCAAACAAATCAAGGTGTCAACTGATCAGCAGGCAGTCATTCCTTGTGGTAAGGTGAGCCTCAAACTCCATGCCACTCCAAACTCTACCATCTCGCTCTCCGCTATGGATGCAGCCTCTCTCCCTAATGGTGCTGAGGGCAATGCACAGACATGGATGCTTCTCTCTTCCGACCTCAAGGGTTATATCGCTAATCCTGATTATTATTTCGAGAGCGACGACCGTGAGCATCGTCTCAATGCCGACCTCCTCATGCTCGTACAGGGATGGCGTCGCTACGACTGGAGTCTTATGATTGGAGAGTCCGACTTCGCACATCTTTATCCTATCGAGGACAATCTCTATATTGATGGTAAGGTGATGAAGAAGAACGGCAACACTCCTGCCGATAGTGTAACACTCAATGTTTATCTCTATTCAGATTCTGTATCTCTAAGTGGTACAACCACGACTGACAGTCTTGGAAACTATGCTTTCCAGGCACCCAACATGGGTGGTGAGTGGCATCTTGTGTTTGTCACAAAGAATGACGAAGAACCTCTCAGGACACGAGTTGGTGTGAATCGTAATTTCTCACCACAGGCTCGCTACCTCTCACCTTACGAGACTCGCCAGTTGTCGCCTCTTAAACCAAACCTCTTTGATAATGTTCCTGATTCTGTATATGATAGATTTGAGGCACCAGTTCTTCTTCGTCGCGAACGAGTACTTCCTGAGGTCAAGGTCAAGGCAAAACGCCGTATCTACGACAATGCCCGTGCTGCATGGGAGTCCGAGACTGTAGGTCAGTATTACTCCTCTTCTTATTATGACATTGATCGTGAGGTGGAAAACATTTATGACCGTGGCGACAAAATTCCTACATTCCAGGAATGGATATATTCTCGCAACCCATTTTTCACAGGCACAGGTGCCGACCGCTTTATACCTAAAAAGGAGAAGAGCAATATCGTCAGCAAGGATGACCCATCCATCTCTCACGACTTTGAGGACAAGGCACGCATCTGGAGTCCAGAGGCACAGTTTGCCGAGAAGGGATGGACCTTGAACAAGCGAGGTGAACAGAAGCAGAAATTGGTTTATAGTTCGGCATCAAATAGGGATCACATCTACCATGGCATGTCGTACAAGCATCGTCCTATTGTATGGATTCTCAACAATGGCTTTTATGGTGTTGAAGACGAGAGCATCATCAAGTTCGATTCTCGTGTTCTCAAGCAGACAGTTGACGAATTCCCTATCGGCCTCGATGAAGTGAAGAGCGTATATATATCAGAGGATTCACGAGCATACGAACAGTTCCTCGTCAGCTCTGATCTCTCGGTTCGTTCTCCTGTAACCATCTTCGTCTATACTCACCACAATGTCAAGGATGTGTGGGCAGGTCAGCGTCACACCTACTTCAATGCCTATTCCGAACCAACCACATTCCAGATGAACGACTACAGCAAACTCCCTCCAATGGAGGACTTCCGTCGCACCATCTTCTGGGCACCAAATGTGAAGACCGATGCCAACGGCAATGCTACCGTCAATTTCTACAACAACTCTTCTTGTCGTCGCATGTACATTAGTGCAGAGGGACTTGACAAGCAAGGCAGAGTATTGGTGCAGTAAGGGGTTAAACAAAAATGGAAAATAAAAATGGGAAAAATAAAATGGTAAATGGTAAATGGCTAAATGGTAATTATAATCGTAAATGGCTAAATGGCAAATGTTTGCTGTGTCTTCTTTTACTTCTCCTTCCCCTCTCTCTCCAAGCGCAGATAGGGATATTTGCTGATACCATTCCGCATGACTGGTTGTACCTTCGTCACAATAAGCCTGGTGGAATGTACCCTGGCGATACCCTACGGTTCATGGTCACTGCCGACCCTAACCATCATGTGAGCAATGTCGTGTATGTCGATTTTTTGCATCCTTCTGGTCAGAGAGTGAAAGTCATGAAGTTGCGCCTTAATGCCAATCTTAGAGCGACAGGAGAGATAGTGCTCGACACACTTTTCTCGTCTGGATTCTACGAACTACGAGCCTATACTCGTTATATGGCTAATTGGCGTTACTATACATATCCTACCACTCCCATACCAGTTCTGTCTCGCCATGACAAGAGTGACAAGAATCCTGCCATCTCCGAAGCGTTCTTCAGGAGTGGTAAGTTGAATTTCCCCTTCGAGCATGCTCCGTGGGAAACCCTTTCTCGCCACGATTACAACAATGTCAACAACCAATTCAACCTTACTCACATGGCAGAGAAAAACCTAATGGTCTTTGGTAGAATCGTTGGTAAGGTGGCAAACAAAGAGGATCATCCGAGATACAATCCTAATGATCGTAAGTTCACGGTAGTCGTTAACAATAAGAAGAACATATATTCCGGTGATGTCACCACCGATTCCGCAGGGTACTACGCCATATATCTTCCCGATACTCTCCGAGGCGAGTATAATTTGCTCATGTATGAAGAAAAGACAGCCGTCAAGGGTGCGTTCAGTTCAAAATATATGCGTAACTTCTTTGTAACTATCGATGAGAGGTTTGCTCCAGCCCATCGCCGTTTTGGCGTCGGCGAGATAGATGCCCGTGTCTTTGGCTATAAGAAGTGGCGCAAGGACAAGCATGCTATGAAGTACATCAACGAGTTCTTCAATGTTGACGACTATGTCATCGCTTCGAAGAATAGGGGAGATGTTTCTACTGCCTTCTATGCTTGGCTCGGATACATTGACACACAGTTTATGCATACACGAGGTGTAGCTTCGCCAACTAAGATGAATCTCTATCCCGACTCTATCACCAATAAGTTCATTGACCTCGATTTTCCCAACGGCAACGACTCCAACGACCCGTCCACCGTCTGCATCGATGGACCAACTTACCAGAGGCGTCCCATCATCTGGATTCTCAATGGTGAGTATCGACTCATCACAGGCATGAACCGTATGATTAGCGACTTCACCGTCCTTCGTCCTTCACGCTCTCGAATGCCCCTCTATATCGACGAGGTCCATACCATTCACATCTGCGAAGACCCCGATGTCTTTAAGTCCTATGTCCTATGTCCAGAGGTCGAACGCCGTCGTCCCATCACGGTCTTCATCACCACTCATCCTAACTACACCTGGAACGATTCCGCCCTCATGAGCAACCATTTCTTTGGGTATTCAAAGTAAACTAATGAAAATTAAATAAAGAAATCGACCTATAGCATTGCTACAAGTCGATTTTTTTATTTTGTTTATCTAATTGATTTCATTTATCTCATTGGGCGCATACCACCAGCTGGTCTGCCTGCACCACCTGGTCTGCCTGCTGGAGCACCTGCTGGTCTGCCACCAGGACCGCCCTGACCACGCTGGATGCCACCCCAAGGGTTGAGGGAACGCTCCTGGTCTGTTCCGTTCACGTTCTTGCCACCAAAGATGTTGAGTTTGTAGATGACGTGAATCATACCGTAGGAGAAGATGGCGTTGGTGCGAGTATCAGACTGTGACATGGCATCGACCATACGACTGATGTTGGACTGCTGATGGAGGATATCGTTCCACTGGAGGCTGACGGTGAGTGCCTTGCCTTTGAGGAATGACTGGCTGACCTGCATGTTCCAAAGGAGTTCGTTGGTGTTGAGGTTGCTTGATGAGTAACCACGGCGACTGCTCTCGGAGATGTCGGTAGAGAGACTTGTGCCCCAAGGGAAGAAGAAGTTGAACTCTGCTCCGTATGTGAAGTTGAACACGTTAGGGTTCTGTGGTGCTATACGGCTGTTGGCTGTGTGCTGGTATGTGATGCTACCACTGATGCTGGCATCAAACCAGTCCTTGCGATAACCAAACGAGAGGCGTTCCATGATGGTGAGGTTGTTGGTGTTGGTCTCCTGAATGTCACCCTTGAAGAGGTCTGCCTTGCTTGTGTAACCACCAGTCTTCACGTTGTAAACCTCTGTCTTCTGATGGTTGAAATTACCATTGGTCATGGAGTTGATGGAGAAGAGTTTCTCCTTACCAAAACTCTGGTTGAATCCAAATCCGAGGTTGGTGTTCCAGTTGCCGTTGATATTCTTTGGCATAGTCACATTCTGACCTGTCTGTTCGAAGTATGTCGATACATTAGAGATGGCATTCTGGGTGAAACCACCACCTGCCCATACGAACATGCCACGGAAAGTAGCCATGTCGAAGGTATTGAAGTTGAGGTTGAAGTTATGGTTGAGCGATGGCTTGAGTCCTGGATTACCAAAAGAAATATCGTTTGGACGAGAGTCATCCTCAATGTCGAGAAGGTTGGTCATGGATGGCTGACTTGAACGGCTGCGGTAGTTGATGCGAAGCTGAGTCTGCTTGTCGAAGTTGTAGCGGAAGTCAACTGATGGCGCGAAGTTATATACAGTACGAGTGACAACAGTATCGACATTCATGTACTTATAGTCCATAGTGGAATGCTGTGGGAGGAAATCTACACCAGCGCTGAAGTTGAATTTGTCTGTCACCTTACGGAAACTGAGCGAGACTGTGTGGTCGAAGTTGCGATACTCAGAGTACTGTGCGAGCTTTGCAGCTTCTTTTGCTAATAAATATTTATTGTTATCCCCAATTTCTTTGTAATAAGTTGAATCTTCACCTAAAATGTATTTGTAATCCCTTGAAATCAGTTCGTCGATAGCTCCTGCCACGTTATAGCGGTTACGGTAGAGAACATCGCGAATAGCATAATAGACTGTAGGATCGTAGGAATCGAAGATACCAGTCTTACGGTCGCTCTTGTTGTAGCTATAGTTAAAGCGATAAGAGAACTGGAGATATGTGCGGTCAGCAATAGGTTCTGAGTATGTAGCCTGGAGAGAGTATCGGTTGTTTACACCAGGAGTAGTAGAATAACGGTTGTTATACTTATCCTTTTCTGGAGTGAGTTTATACTTTGCACTGGAAGCTGAGAGATTGAGACTTTCGCTCGATGACAACTGACCTGTGGCACGGAATGTGATGTTTCTTCCTCGGTTGTTGAGTTTGCGGTTAATCTGCAATTCACCATTCAAGTTCTTGTTGAGACTGTACGATTGTGAAGAGTTGATTTCACTATTGATGAAGATACTGTCGAGCACTCCTAATGCATTATTATTTATTCTGTTTATTGGGTCAGCAAACTGACCATACTCATTGTCGTATGGGTTGTCGTTGAAAGTTCCAGTTGTATTCTCGCTTCGTGAACGATTGCGACTGATGCTACCGCTTGGACGGAAGATGATGTTGGTCATTGAGTCTGGTTTCCACTCCATACGGAAGTCTGCATTAAGACCATAGTTGCTGTTCCAACTGTTTTGCATTCTTGTTGAGTAGTTGGTCTTCTCCGAGCGGAAGTTCTGAGAGTTGGTTTCTGTTTGAGTGTCGGAACCATTATAGCGGTAACGTACATTACCACCTACCTCGATGATGTCATTGCCTGTGGCGAAGTTGAAGCCCACATCCTTGTAGCTGCGGAGACCGCCGCCACCACGACCGCCCCAGCCGCCACGGCCACCGCCGCCACCGAAGCCCATATTGCCGGTGTTGTTGGCGTTAGTGATGAGTGAGTACTGCTGACCTTCAAGGAAACGGTTCATGTTAACACGACCAGAATAGCGGTGCTGAGTACCACCAGCAAGGTCGGCATTACCAAACCATCCGTTGTTCATACCACGCTTGAGAGAGAGGTCGAGTACTGTCTCTTCTTCACCATCGTCAATACCTGTCACACGCGAGAGGTCGCTCTTGCGGTCGTAGGTCTTGATCTTATCAATGATGTTTGTTGGGATATTCTTGAGTGCCATCTCCTTGTCGTTAAGGAAGAATTCCTTACCGTCAACGAGAATCTTGTTTACAGTCTTACCATTAATCTTGATAGTACCATCGTCGTCCATAGTGGCACCAGGGAGTTTCTTAACGAGGTCCTCGAGCATAGAACCCTCTGCAGTACGATAAGCAGAGGCATTATACACGAGTGAGTCGCCACTAACCTGTACCTGTGCTGCAGCAGCACTAACAATCTGTTCCTTGAGGAGACGCGAGTTCTCGGCAAGAGTAATGTAGCCAGCATTGAATGGTGACTTCGCCTTGGAGAGATCGAGTGGAAGGACATGGTCCTTGTAACCAATGTAAGTGACTTTGAGGGCATACTTGCCTTTCTTTACGCCCTTGATGGTGAACGAACCGTCTGCATTTGTTGCTGCACCATCAACCATTGTGCTGTCTGGTAACGAAAGCACCTGTACTGTGGCGGAGATGATTGCCTCCTTAGTGGTTTTGTCGATGACAACACCGTTTACTGTGATTTTTTGTCCCATTGACGGTATGGATATCAATGTCAATAGGAGTGCGATGAATGAGTGTTTCATTTACTTTTTACCGTTTTTTTTTCTTACTTTTGAGAATATGACTGCAAAGTTATAAAAAAGTTTAACGAGGTAGATGTGATTTTGTGAGAAATGTGTAATTTTGCAAAATGTCGAACGCTAAAAGCGTCCAAACAGTGTAATAACGTGATTACATAATTAAGTAACTACGCTGCAAGGAATAACAGAATAATAATGAAAACAAATTCAATAAAAGCTTGGTTTTTGGCAGCAAGACCAAAGACGTTGACTGGTGCTGTGGCTCCTGTGATAGTGGGAGGTGCATTGGCATGGTGTGATACTTTTGGAAGAACGTTAGCTAGTTCGAGACGACTGTTTGAGGTAGGACACGACTCGAATGTTTATCTCACTTCTCATTTCATATCGTATATTGTGCCTTTTGTGCTGTGTCTGTTGTTTGCGATGGTGATGCAGATTGATGCTAACTTTGTGAACGATTGGTGGGATGCACGAAAGGGTACAGATCGTGAAGACAGACTTGGTCCAGAAAGGGCATGTGCTCAGGGATGGATAACATCGAGGGCAATGGTTATAGGTATCATAATTACTACGCTGCTGGCATGTGCCATAGGTATGCTCCTTCTGTTGTGGCATCTGCAATGGGAACTGCTTATTGTGGGAGTGCTGTGTGTGTTGGGATGTTTCCTCTACACGTTGAAGTTGTCGTATATCGGCATGGGTGACTTGCTCGTAGTTGTATTCTTTGGCATTGTACCCGTAGGATTTACATACTATGTCATTACGAATGGTTTGTGGACCATGCCTGTCACTCTTGCAGGACTTGGGATGGGACTGGCTACGGATAATCTGCTTATGGTGAATAACTATCGTGATGTGGAACAGGACAAGATAAGTGGAAAGCGAACTTTAGTAGTAAGATATGGAAAGGAGTTCGGCCTCCAGGCTTACCTTTGGCTTGGTGTAGTGGCTATGATGTTTGCCTTTGCCTCAATCATGTGCGTTGGAAATAGAGGAGTGTTGATGGTCATTTACCTTGTTATGCACGTCATGACATTTATGAAGATGAGAAAGTTGACAGGAAAGGCTTTGAACGCTGTGCTTGGTAGTACGGCTCGAAATATCTTCATTTATGGTTTGCTGATGGCTCTGTCGCTGATGCTTGGTGGACATTAGGCAAGAAGTGCCATGATGCCTGTTACTGCCATATAGATGTATATAATCTTGCGAAGCACGGCATTAGATATTCTCTTAAACACAAGAGAACCGATGTATGTGCCTGTGGCTACTGCAATAAGTGCATAGCACCATGATATGCCAACGGCTGGAGTGAGAAATCCTGCACGAGCACGGAAGATGGTCATCATGATGTTGCTCATGAGGAGATATGTTTGCAGATTTGCCATGTAGCCTTCTTTTGTCTTTTCTGCAGAGAGGAAATAAAGTACAGCTGGTGGTCCCTGCATGGCAAAGAAACCTCCCATCAGTCCAGATATGCTTCCCATGCTGAGTTGAACGGGAAGTGTGGGGCGAAGATGTATCTTGTCGCTGATGAAGAAGAAATATAATGCTACGAGGATAAGTATTATTCCAAGTATGTGTTTCATGTTTTTGTCGTTCATTGTTGATACTGACATGACGGCAAAGTAGCTGACAAGGATGAAGGTGATGAGAATGGGGAGTAGTCGTCGCCAGTTGAGGTGGCGATACATCCTCACAGCCACGAAGATGCTCTGCATTCCTGCAAGGAGTCCTGAGAGAGTAGTTGCCTCTCCATACGAAGGCATGAGGTGTGGGAGGATGGTCATGATGACTATACCAAAACCAAAGCCTCCTACGCGTTGAACGAAGGAGGCAAATGTAACTGCTAATATGAGAAGTAGGTAAGTGTTCAAAATTGTATGTCCAGATGGTTATTGTGCTTTTTCGAGAAGTACTACTGCGTATGCACTTATGCCCTCTTCACGACCTGTAAATCCGAGTTTCTCGGTTGTTGTGGCTTTGATGCTAACGTCATCCTCATCTATGCCCATACATTCGGCAAGTGTTCGCTTCATGTCAGGAACATGTGGATTGATTTTTGGGCGTTCGGCACATACTGTTGCATCGACATTACCGATGGTATATCCCTTTGTGGCTACGATTTCAACTGTCTTGCGAAGCAGAATCTTCGAATCAATATTCTCAAATTCGTTACCTTTCTTTGGTGGGAAATGGTAACCTATGTCTCGCATATTGGCAGCACCAAGTATGGCATCACAGATAGCATGGATAAGTACATCGGCATCGCTGTGTCCAAGCAATCCTAATGTGTGTGGAATCTTTATTCCTCCAAGCCAAAGGTCACGACCTTCTGTTAGTTGATGGACATCGAAGCCCATTCCTACTCGTATCTTCATTTTCTTTATATCCTTAAACCCTTAACCCCATAAACTTATAAACTCATAAACCTATAAACTCATAAACCTTTAACCCCTTACCTCCTTCTCTTTCCTAACAAATCCTTAATTCCGTCCATGTCGAAGGCGAGAGAGAAGCGGAGAGTTTGGTCGAGTGGGTTAGTCTGTGCTGTAGAGATGACATAACCGGCATCAATAGAGAATACGGACATCTTGAAGCCTGCACCTACTGTGAAGTACTTACGATTACCCTTGTTAGGATGTTCGTGGTGGTAACCAGCACGAACGAAGAACTTGTTGTTGTATGAATATTCAGCACCTACAGACCACTGAATCTCCTCCATCTCCTCCTTGAAGCCGCGTGGAGCGTCGGAGAACGACTTGAAGATACCTGTGATAGGAGAAATGTTGTAGTAGCCTTCGCTGTCAAGCCATGAGTTGTACTGACTCTGGTACGAACCTGTTGCGATGGCACTCTCCTTCTGTTCAGGAGTCATGTCGCGTGTGTCCTCAGATGTGTCGATATACTGCTTGTATGTAGGCATAGTAGGAATGAGGAGTTTGCTGGCATCAGCAGCAATGGTGAAGGTGTTGTAGTCGTCGATAGGAATCATGAGCGACATACCAAAACGGAGGTTTGTAGGGATGAACTCCGAGATGTTTCCACCATCATGTGAAATCTTTGAACCGATATTGCTGATGTTGAGACCCCAGCCTAATTGACTCTCATGGTTGCCAAGCATGATATAGCCATTGTGGTAGAGGGCAATGTCGGCGGCAAAGGCAGAACCAGGACGAGTCTCGTCGTCGTGAGCACCAAGGTCAGAATGTATGAAACGGAGAGCTACAGCTGCTGAGAATGTCTCGGAGAGCATACGAGAGTATGCCACATCGACTGCCATTTCGTAAGGACGCATAGTCATGGTCTCGTCCTGTGTGATAACTTCACCGAGCGAGAAATAGCGGAGTGATGCTGAGAGTGCATCGTAGTTGCCGAGACGATAATAACCTGTGACATTGGCAAGGTCAATATCGCTGACGAGTTGTCTCAACCAAGGTGTATAGTTGAGAGCAATACCAGCACGAGAGATACAGAATGGGTACTTGGCTGGATTCCAGTATTGTGAGTTGACATCAGGGTCGGTGGCTGCACCCACATCACCAAGACCAGCAGCACGAGCATCTGGAGCGATGGCAAGTGATGTGGCAGCATAGTTGACTGGGTTCAGCTCGTTCCATGAGTCCTGAGCCTTAGCTGTGTGTACGAATGTGAATAGGAGAATCAGTACGTATGAAATCGTGATTTTTCTCATGTGGATATCTTTATTTGTTTTATTTCACTATGAACTTTTCTGTTTTCTCTTCTGTTATCTTGCCATCTACCTTATATGTATAGCGTTTGATATAAACGCCAGGTGGGAGGGTTGTGGTATGGTGGCTTGAGAACTTACGACCACTCATGTCGTATGTCTCGACAATCTCTTCGCCTTCATAAACGAAGAATTTGATAGAAGCAACACTTGGGTTGTTGAGTACATCGAAGGCACGAAGAGTGAGAGAATGCTCACCTGGTGTGAGTTCTGGAATCTGATACTTGATGCTTCCAGAAGTGTAGTCACCTGCCTTTTGTGTGAAGTAGCTATTGAGTGAATATGTTGTCGCTTCGTTGTTGTCGATGATTATCTCTATGTCATGACCAATGCCGTTGCCTGTGGTGTTGATACCTGTTGAGTCGGTAAGAACAACATAGAGTGTAGGACTAATGCCAGTGTGGTCTCCGTTACGGAAGGATGTGTTGTTGAGCCACATGGCAATGCGTGGACCAATAGTGTCGGCAGGAATGTCATTCTCTGCTCCCATAAGGAACTCGTTGTGTGTGCCGTGTGCCTCCTCTTTGTGGTCGTGAGATACAGCATATAGTTTCATTTCGCCATAGTTTTCGTCATAGTTGATGTCGAGTGGTACATAGAACGAGAAACTGAACTCGCCAGATTTGATGCTGTCTGAACCTGAGTAGAGGATACGAGTGCGGTCGTCATACTCGAATGGTAGGTAGTCGCCACCTTCGTTGTTCTTACAAATGATGTGCTGCTCGGTGTCGAAGACTGTTGGCGATATGATGCCGTTGAATGTCTTGACAGCGTTACCCCTTTTATCCTCAACATGTCCTGTGACGGTAACAAGTGATCCAGCAGCAAGGATTGGGACATTATTGTTATCTGTCTTGCCAGATATGTTGTCAATCTTAACCTTGTATTCTGGTGTGACAAGTCGAATGGCAGGGTCGCCAATAAGCACATATTCAGCCTTGTTGATGGAGTCAATCTTCGAGAGACTCTTGTTGTTAACGATGTCGCACTTGGCAAGAGCAAGAGCTTCACCAATGGTGTAGCGTTCGCCCTGTTCGTTAGAGGCAAGAACCCACTTCATGAAGTTGCGGTTGATGACTCTGTTCTGTGTGGAATATACAGTACGAGCAGTTGAAATCATGCCCATTGCTGCACCCTTAGGATTGAGAACGGCATTTACTGCAAGGTTCTCTGTGTTCATGTCGAAAGGACAGATGTCGCAACCAGCTGTGAGCCAAAGAGGCAGACGAGGTGAAGACCAACGAGAGAAGTCTGCAAGTTTGAGTACCTGTTCGTGGGAAAGACAGTATGCGGCTCCATGACCAGTATAGTTCATGATGAGAGCTCCTTCCTCCATTGTGCGGTTGATGTCGTTATATGCATCAGGATAACTATTTCCTGTAGCTGACTGAGTGCGGGTGTAACTATCCCAATAGATACGTTTGTAACGGAAGTCTGGATAGAGTTGTTTTGTTCTTTTAATTATATCCTCAGCATCAGACATGTGAGTGTTAGAGTTTCCGTCGTCACCCATAAAACAGATGGTGTTCTTCCATGCTCCTGCTTCCTCATTCTTTATATAAGAGATGAGTTTATTTACTACATCCTGTGCTTCTGCAACATTTGTTACAGGAAGTCGTCCTACACCAGCATCTGGTTTTTCCTTGAGAGGCGAAACTCCTTCGCCATCATCGAGCAGAGCGATATATTCCTCACAAGGATAGGAGTCGATATGTGACCATGAGTTGTCTGACTCATAAACAAGGAGAAGGTCATCAGCCTTCTTAGTACCAAGTCCAGGAGTGAGAAGTCGGTTGTCCCAGTAGCATGCTCCAAAGAGGAGGATGTTTTGGAGTGAACCATCGCGGTCGTAAAGCATCTTGGCAAGACGACGGTAGGCAGTGATGTCGGGTGTTCCAGAAGAGAACTCATTGTAAACTTCATCAGCACGTACAACAACGCAGTTCATTCCGTCATATTCCTTGTGAGCATCAGCAAGTCGTTGTGCTTGTGCATTATATCGACCTGAAGATGGAACGATGATGAGAAGATTGATGTCCTTGAGTGCATGAAGATTCTGGTTGCTTACCTTACCAACATATTCTGGAGTTGGATAGTTCGCCTTCTTTGTTACCGCCACATATAGGTCGGTAATCTTCGAGTTCTTCACTTCTGCATGGAATGATTTTCCAAGTTTCACACCACCATCAGGTTGGGGTGTATCGCTTCCCTTTACCGTTCCTGTTATCTCGTAGGTTGAAGAAGGTGATGTGACATTCCAAAGAACTAAATCATCAACATTCATTCCTGCAATGCTAAACACTTGACGACCAGATGTATTTGGTGTGAAAGCAACATAAGAGGATTCTGCATTCAGTCCTGCTTCGTAGCAAGCCTGGATATAGTCGAGATGACCAGTAGTGCCATTCTTGCGGTCATGTTCAAGAGTGATAGGAAGAGAACCACCAATTTTGCCCTTTGCTGTGAATGTCTTGTTCACAACATAAGCATACTGATAGTCTGCAAGTCCGTTGAATGACATTGTTCCGAGAGCAAGATTGTCGGAAGAAACTTTCAGCGTTGACTTGTCGCTGCTGCTCTTTCCCGAAGCAGCAAACTGAACAGTAACCTTTATATCTGATTTCTCGTGATTAGGAATGTCGAGTTTGTATGCACGAATGCTTCCGTTGGCATAGTCGTAAGCTTCAAAGAATGTGCGACCACAGTTGATGATGGAGAACTCGTCCTTCTCATAAATCGAATGAGCATAATAAGTGGTCTGGGTAGGAGCTGCATCAGTCTTGCCATCCACCTGACGGAAAGCAGCAGGAGTACCACCTTCTGTCAAGAAGTAATAGACGTAAGACGAGTAAGGATTGTTCTTGTGAGTGAAGTCAACCGATGTCTCACTACTTCGTTTCCACTCCGTTGTACCTTTAGAATAGAAAAGGAGAGTGGCTGTCTTGTCGTTATGGTAAAGAGGAATCTCAACGAGGTCGTCCTCGATGTTCTGGATGTTTGTCTCAGGAAGAACCGGGCGGTTATAGCCGAAGAGACGAACATTGTCGGGATTGGAGAATCCCATCTTCTTGAGGTCAACCGAGTTGAGTTGGTACACACCTTCATCCTTGACACGTATCTTCACCCACGTTCCGCTTGAAAGAACGGAAGTGGATGTGTATCGGTCATCTTCAGCCCTTGCGATGATTGCAAGAGAGAAGAGGAGGAGAAGTGTGAATATTTTACGCATACTTTTTACTTAATCTTTTGATTCAAGAGTTTTTCGTCGCCAATATAGGCTTCGAGAATGTCGCCTTCCTTGACAGGACCAACACCAACAGGAGTGCCTGTGAAGATAAGGTCGCCAGTCTTGAGAGTGAAGAAGCGAGAGCAGTAAGCCACAATCTGGTCAACGGTGAAAATCATGTCGCGAGAATTGCCTTTTTGCACTGTCTTGCCATTGATGTCAAGGTGGAATGGAATGTTCTGCACATCACCACCGAGCGACTCGATACTAACGAACTTGCCAACAGCCGCACTTCCATCAAATCCCTTGCAGATGTCCCAAGGAAGCCCTTGCTTCTGAAGGCGTTGCTGAAGGTCACGAGCTGTGAAGTCGATACCAACAGTCACTTCGTTGTAGTAGCGGTGAGCAAATCGTTCGCTGATGTCCTTTCCTACATGAGCAATTCGGATGACAAGTTCTGTCTCGTAGTCGAAACGCTCTGCGAAATCAGGCACAAAGAAAGGCTTGTGGTCACGGAGCAGAGACGACTCTTGCTTTGAGAAGATGACTGGCTCTAATGGTTTAAACGCATCATCTTTCAAATTATTGTGCAACTCCTCAACATGGAGGGCATAATTCATGCCAACAGCTAATATTTTCATGCTTTGAGAGTGTTGAATTACAAGCCAAACAGACGAAGAATATCGTTTCCGTTAGCCCAAATCATGAGAAGGATAAGGAGCCAGATACCAATGTTCTGGACACGCTCAAGGAATTTCTCCGATGGCTTGCGACGGAAAATCATTTCGTAGATTGTGATTACAGCATGACCACCATCAAGTGCTGGAATAGGAAGGAGGTTCATCACGCCGAGAGCAACACTAAGGAATGCAGTGAGGAGCCAGAAGCGCTGCCATTCCCAAACATCAGGGAATATCTTGCCAATACCGATGAATCCACCTACGCTGCGAGCGCCCTTCTTTGTGAAGAGATACTTCATCTGGTCAACATAACTCTTGATTGTGTCCCAACCAAGACGAATACCAGCAGGGAACGACTCGAAGAAACCATACTTCTTAACTGTAATCTTGTCCTGATAAGGTATAGTAGCAGCAAAACCTAAAGTGAATTCTGGAGTAAGAGTTGCCTTGAGAGTGTCCTTGTTATTTACTACCAAAGTAATGTTGCGGCACTTCATGCTATCGAGATGTGACGACTCTTCATTCAGTTTCGCTTGAATATTTACAAGTGCATTTACGATTTCATTGTGGTCAGCTGTTGCCTTACCATTGACTGCGGTAATCTTGTCACCAACCTTAAGACCTGCCTTGTCTGCAGGACCGCCAGGGAAGATACTGTCAATGCTTGAAGGAATGAGTACAGACGCATACATTGGCTGCTCCTGAATCATGTCAAGGAGTGACATCTTCTCTGGAAGACTAATAACCAACTCCTTACCATTGCGGAGCACAGTTGCTGTCTTGGCATTCGAGAGGTCCTGAAGGTTTGCTGTCTTCCATGACTCTACAACATCATCATCAATCATTGTGATGATATCGCCATCACGGAAACCATCTGCCTTAGCCTGTTCTGAGAACTTGAGACCATACTCCATGTCTGTGCTCTTCACATAGCTTTCGCCCCATGTGAAAAGTACCATTGCATAGATTACGAATGCTGTGATGAAGTTCATCATGACACCACCAAGCATGATGAGCAGACGCTGCCATGCTGGTTTGCAACGGAACTCCCAAGGGTGAGTCTCGGTAGAGAGTTCCTTTGTGCTTTCGTCAATCATACCCACAAGGTCAACATAACCACCAAGTGGCACATAACCGATACCGTATTCTGTGTGGAAATCCTCTTCAGGCAAATTGTTCTCTGCTTCCTCCTCTTCTGGAGTCTGTTCCTTGCGATGAACAAAGAAACGAAGTTTGCCATTCTGGAAAGTCACGAGCGAGAACTGTGGCTTTGGATAGAATGGGAAGTCGAAGAAGAGATAGAATCTTTTTACTCTTACCTTAAATACCTTTGCGAACAAGAAATGACCTCCTTCATGGAGAACGACGAGGAGGGAGAGTGCAACGATGAGTTGCAATGCTTTTATCAAAATTACTTCCATTAAATAAGTGATGACGCGTAGGCGCGTGCTTCTTTATCTGTTTCTAAATATGTGTTAAGAGATGAGTCGGCAGAGAATGGAATTTTATTCATTGTCTGCTCAATGATTTCTGCAATACGAGTGTAAGGAATGCGGTCGTCGATGAATGCACGATTCACGATTTCGTTTGCAGCGTTGACAATACAAGGCACATTGCCACCCTTGTTGAGAGCTTCGTAAGCAAGTCGAAGACAAGGGAAACGCTCTGTGTCTGGTGCTTCGAATGTGAGACTCTGCATCTGGAAGAGGTCGAGACGGTCACCATTGAGGCTGAGTCGCTGTGGATAGCTGAATGCATACTGAATAGGAAGTCGCATGTCAGGCACACCAAGTTGAGCCTTCACCGCACCATCCTCAAACTGAACGGCAGAGTGAATCACCGACTGAGGATGTACAACAACCTGAATCTGGTCTGGACGAACACCAAAGAGCCATTTAGCCTCGATGACCTCAAATCCCTTGTTCATGAGAGTGGCAGAGTCGATGGTAATCTTTGCTCCCATATTCCAAGTAGGGTGGGCGAGTGCATCGGTCTTTGTAACGTGCTTAATCTGTTCTGCATCAAACTTGCGGAAAGGACCGCCAGAGCATGTGAGCAGAATCTTGTCGATACGGTTGCCTGGTTCGAGGCACTGGAAGATAGCCGAATGTTCGCTGTCAACAGGAAGGATAGGCACCTGATACTCATGAGCAAGGCGAGTGATAAGGTCGCCAGCCACGACGAGAGTCTCCTTGTTGGCAAGTGCTATGGTCTTCTTTGCCTTGATAGCCGCAATAGTTGGTTCGAGTCCTGCAAAACCCACCATGCTGGCAAGCACGATGTCCACATTATTATCCTGCACCACATCGCACAGAGCCTTAGCACCAGCATACACCTTGATAGGGAGGTCGGCAAGTGCTTCGCTCACCTTTGCATAGTTGTTCTCGTTGGCAATAACCACTGCCTCAGGCTGGAACTTTCGTGCCTGCTGAATGATGAGGTCAGCGTTGTTGTATGCTGTGAGTATGTATGCTTCGTAAAGGTCTGGGTGCTGCTCAATGACATCGAGAGCTTGTGTTCCGATAGAACCTGTAGAACCTAATATACAAATCTTTTTCATAATTCAAGTAATCCTATAGGAAGGTCCATAATCATCTGGCGCTCTTCCTGTTTTATTTCCGAAATAAACTCCTCATGGGCAGGAATCATCACCTCGTCACCATTTGGTCGCTCCACGATGAAGAGCCAGTTTTCGGTGTTGTCGTCAATGGCTGTTATCTCTCCGATGATGGAGTCGTCGTCGCCATCTATCATGGTGAAACCGATGAAATAGTTGAGACTAACCTCATCTTCGTCAAGCTCCTCCTGATACTTCTTCTCGAAATACACATCGCAGTTGACAAGGAACTGAACGGCATCGGCAGAGTTGAGGTCCTCGAACTTTACCAATGCTGTGCTGTCGCTGCGAAAACGGTATTCCTCAAGGAAGAAAGGCACAAGTATGCCGTCCACTTCACAGATGAGGTAATCGCTCTCGATGCGGTCCCACACATCGTCTGTGAACTGGAAGTTGAGTTCGCCTTTCAGGGCGTGAGCCTTCGTAATCTTGCCTATGTGGTAAACGTCTTCTTTCTTTATCATCTCTTCTTATTTTACTCGTTTGATGGCAGCGCCAAGAGCTGTCAATCGACCTTCGATGTCTTCATATCCTCGGTCAATCTGTTCGATGTTGCTTATCTGGCTTATGCCCTTTGCGCTCAAGGCTGCAATGAGGAGGGCGATACCAGCACGGATGTCAGGACTTGAGAGTCTTGCTCCACGAAGCTGGAACTTATTGTCATGACCAACAACCACAGCACGGTGTGGGTCGCAGAGGATGATTTGAGCACCCATGTCGATGAGTTTATCTACGAAGAACAGACGACTCTCGAACATCTTCTGATGGATGAGTACCGAACCCTTTGCCTGAGTCGCCACCACGAGGATGACAGAGAGAAGGTCTGGTGTGAGTCCTGGCCAAGGAGCATCGGCAAACGACATGATGCTGCCGTCCATGAATGATGCTACCTCGTAGTGAGCCTGTTCTGGGATGTAGATGTCGTCGCCGCGCTGTTCGATGGTGATGCCGAGACGACGGAACATATTAGGAATGATGCCGAGATTGTCGTAGCTTACATTCTTGATAGTGATTTCGCTACCTGTCATTGCAGCCATGCCGATGAACGAACCAACCTCAATCATGTCAGGGAGGATGGTGTGCTCAGTGCCGTGCAGTTCCTCAACACCCTCAATGGTGATGAGGTTCGAGCCGATGCCCTCAATCTTTGCTCCCATGCTCTTGAGCATCTTGCAGAGCTGTTGGATGTATGGTTCGCAAGCGGCATTATATATAGTGGTAGTGCCAGCGGCAAGCACGGCAGTCATGATGATGTTTGCTGTACCAGTTACCGAAGCCTCGTCGAGAAGCATGTATTTGCCATGCAGTTCTTCGGCGTTGATGTCGTACACACCTTTTTCAATGTTGTAGTTGAACTGTGCGCCCAACTCCTGAATGCCGAGGAAATGTGTGTCGAGACGACGGCGACCAATCTGGTCACCACCAGGCTTTGCCACACAAGCATGATGGAAACGGCCGAGCTGAGGACCGAGCAGAAGGATAGAACCGCGAAGTGCGGCACAGCGTTGCACGAACTCCTGACTGTTGACATACGAGAAGTCGATGTCGTCAGCCTGAAAACGGTAGTCGTGGTCGTTGAGTTTCTTCACCTTCACACCCATCTTGCTCATGAGGTTGATGAGGTTGTTGACATCAAGTATGTTTGGCACATTACGCATGATGACAGGTTCGGCAGTAAGCAGAACAGCACTAATCACCTCCAGTGCTTCGTTCTTTGCTCCCTGTGGTGTAATCTCGCCATGAAGCTTGTGTCCGCCTTCTATAATGAATGAAGCCATGTTTCTTTCTTAGTTAAAAAGTTTACTTCTTTCTCTTCTTCTTGACCGATGTAGGAATGAGGTTGCTGAGAATCTCACCATCTGTGATGAACTGGAAGTTTTTTGGGTTGAGCAGTATTTTTCCTTCTGTGTATCGAGCCATGTCGTCGGCTACCTTGTCGTCGCTCATCACATCCACATTCCAGTTGCCGAGGTCGCGCTTCATCTGGTTGGCAACGAGGCCTGCCAGTTCGAAGCTTTGCTTTTCGTCCTCCATGTCCTTGATGGCTTTAGTGAAGGACTCAACGATGTGACCATAGTTGCGGCGACCAATCTGTGTCTTTGGATAAGGCACACGCTGGCGCTTGTTTGCGTCCTCATCGTGTCGTTCGATGGCTACAGGGTAGTCGATGTCGAGTTCGTAGTTGGATATCTGTGCCAGATGGTTCCAGAGCTTGACGATAGTCTCTTGGTCGTTGTCTTCATCCTCAATCATGGTCTCCATGACCTTGATGATGGTACGAGCACAACGGAGACGCTCGCTGCGGTCCTTGATGGTCTTGCAATGCTCCACCATCTGCTGCACGCATCTGCCGTATTCCGACATCTTAAGTCGTTCGAGTTGAGTATTGTATTCCAATGTTATTCTATAAATGAGTTAAAAATCTTGTTTGTTAAAGCAGACTCTTTGCCTTTATCGCCACAAATTCCTTCAGGTAGTTTGGCTCGAAATAAGCCACATCCTCAAACTCTTCGCAGAGGAACTTCTTTTCTGCCAAAGGAGCCATGTACTTTGCATTCAGTTCTATGCCATCGAAGAAGTGTGCATTAGGATGCTGAATGACTGTCTTGCATTTCTCTGCACCATTTCCGAAGAAATAGATAGGGTGCTTGTCGAGTTGTTCAAGGAAGGAGTTCTCGTTGATGACCATTGCCTGAGTGTCGATGACTGGTCGCAAGGCACGAGTGTAAAGAGCCGTATAGACCTCCATGCGTCGAGCGTCGAGCATCGGACAGATGAGTGCGTCTTCTGGGAGGTCGTCGTGAGTGAGCAGTACTGGTACAGCAAGAATCTGCAGTGTAGGAACCGAGATGAGTTTCAGGTTCTGTCCGTAGCAGATGCCCTTAGCCATTGACACGCCGATGCGGAGTCCTGTGTATGAACCAGGACCACTGCTTACGGCTACAGCATCAAATGGTATGCCGTGGCTGTCGGTGAACGACATTGCTTCGTCCACAAATACGCCAAGTCGTTTTGAGTGGTTGGTTTCTTTCTTGCCTGTCTGTTGCAGTTCCTCGTAGTTGTCAATCTTGAAGATGTTTGCTCCGTCCTCACTTACCGCAACGCTGCAACCGTCAGTGGCTGTCTCAATATGTAGTATAACTGACATTATTCCTTTTACTTTTTGTTCGTTATTTTATGATGCATTATGTAGTCTCAACCATCGTTTCAGCACGCATCAACCCATAATACGATGCAAAAATACAACAAAAGAACCATTTTCTTGTAATCATTTCAAGAAAAAACATTACTTTTGCAGAAAATTAAGATTTTAGACACACACAAAGTCTAAAAAACTATACGCTAATTTATAATTTCACTACAATAATATGATACAATCAATGACTGGCTACGGCAAGTGCGTAGTTGAGTATAATGGAAAGAAAATACATGCTGAAGTGAAGTCACTCAACAGCAAAGCTCTTGACCTTGGCACTCGTATTGCTCCCCTCTATCGTGAGAAGGAAATGGAGATTCGACAGATGGTTCAGCAAGCGTTAGAACGAGGAAAGGTTGATTTCAATCTCTGGATAGAGAAGCCAGAATGTACTCAGGCAGCCACTCTCAACAAGGAGGTGCTTGCAGAATACTATCGCCAGATGAAGGAAGCGGCAGAGTTCATCGGACTTGATGGACATGGTGTGCAGGACGCACGCGACTGGATGTCAATTCTTGTCAAGATGCCAGATGTTTATACTCATAGCGAGGTTGAGGAACTTACAGACGAGGAGTGGACAGAGGCAAAGAAAGCTGTCGAGGGCGCTTTGAATGCACTTGTTGACTTCCGTAAGCAGGAGGGCGAAGCACTTGCTCAGAAGTTCACAGAGAAGATTGAAAATATCCGTGCTTTCCTTGCAAGTATCGAACCATACGAGAAGGAGCGCACCGAGAAGATTCGTCAGCGCATACTCGATGCTCTCGAACAGCGTCTTGGTGTTGAGTACGACAACAACCGTCTTGAACAGGAGATGATTTACTACATCGAGAAACTCGACATCAGCGAGGAGAAGCAGCGTCTCACTAACCACCTCAACTACTTCCTTGAGACTATGCGCGATGGCAAGGGACAGGGTAAGAAACTCGGTTTCATTGCTCAGGAGATGGGACGTGAAATCAACACCACTGGTTCAAAGAGCAACCAGGCAGAGATGCAGAACATCGTCGTTAAGATGAAGGACGAGTTGGAGCAGATTAAGGAACAGGTTTTGAACGTAATGTAATAACCTCCCCCGACCCCTCCGAAGGAGGGGGGGGAGGGCTGCGCGATGGTTGCAGGTTATTAGGAAAGAGACTATTATGTATAAGTATATTACTTCTGTGACGGGCAATTATGAATTGCTTAGGGAGTTGGCAAAGAATAATAGGAAAAATCCAACTCAGGCAGAGACTGTCATGTGGAATATACTTAAAGCAAAATCCTTTGGAGTCCGTTTCAGAAGGCAACATCCTATAGGTGATTATATCGTTGATTTTGTGTGTTTGTCGAAGAAGTTGGTCATAGAAATAGATGGAGGCTATCATACAGATGAATGTGTTGCGGAGCAAGATTTAATTAGGTCTTCCTATCTTGAACAAGAAGGATTTAGTGTTGTTCGCTTTACTAATGAAGAAGTGTTGGTTGACACAAATTCTGTTATAGAAAAATTAAATAGAATTATATATGAATGAAGGTAAAGTAATCATATTTGCAGGTCCATCAGGAGTGGGCAAAGGTACCATCATCAAGTACCTGATGGAAGAAATAAATGGTGAACTCGAAGAAGACACGGCCGAGTCTTCTACTCCGGAGGCATCACCCCTCCTTGGGAGGGGACGGGGGAGGTTGTGCTTCTCAATCTCTGCCACAACTCGTGCTCCTCGTCCGGGAGAGGTGGACGGAGTGCATTACTATTTCCTCTCGAAGGAGGACTTTGATCAGCGTGTGAAGAATGATGAGTTCGTGGAACATGAGGACTTTCACAGCGCCTCGTATGGTACACTCAAGTCGCAGGTCGAGAAGCAGCTTGCAGCGGGCGAGAATGTGTTGTTCGACATTGATGTGAATGGTGCGATGAACATCAAGCGCATCTATGGCAAGCGCGCTCTTAGCATCTTCATCATGCCACCAAGCCTTGATGCGCTTCGTCAGCGACTCATTGGTCGTGGTACAGAAACAATTGAAAAGATTGAAGAACGCCTCTCGCGAGCTGAATACGAAATGTCCTTTGCTGACAAGTTCGATGAGGTCGTAGTCAACGATATTCTCGAAGTTGCTCAGGTTGAGGCAGAAGCATTGGTATCAGACTTTTTAGAAGAATAAATGAAAATAGGAATCTACGGCGGTACATTCAACCCCGTTCATAAAGGTCACACTTCGTTGGCTGAGTCCCTCGTAAAGCAAGGACTCGTCGATGAAGTGTGGCTTCTTGTTTCTCCCCTCAATCCATTCAAACAAGCAAACACCGCAGAGTTCGCCCCATACGACGACCGTTTGCGTATGACCGAACTGGCTGTACAGCGAAAGAAGGGACTGCGTGCCTCCGACTTTGAGAATCACCTTCCCCTTCCTTCCTACA
Organism: uncultured Prevotellaceae bacterium; assembly: GCA_937893145.1. Lineage (GTDB taxonomy): Bacteria > Bacteroidota > Bacteroidia > Bacteroidales > Bacteroidaceae > Minthosoma. Next base: position 36,700 of record CALBJW010000144.1, read on the forward strand.
TGTACAACACGCTCCAGGCGCTCTCGACGACCTATCCTGAGCATGAGTTTCACCTCGTCATAGGAGCTGACAACTGGCAGCGCTTCGGCCAGTGGTACAAGAGCCAAGAACTCCTTTCCGAGTTCCCCCTCCTCATCTATCGTCGTCCTGGCTACGACCTCGATGAAGAAAAATGGATAATCAAAGGGTCGGACCCTCTGATTACCCACGAACCTAAAAGCATTAAGATTGTTGACACTCCGCTGTACGACATCTCCAGCACCCAGTTGCGCGAGGCTATCCGCAAGGGACATCTCTCAAGCCGTTGGCTCTCAGCACCTGTGGTTCGATACATTGCTGAACATGATTTGTACAGGTGATTTTGCTGGTGACATTGGCTTTTATTCTTAATGCACAACTTGCTATATGTCACATATTTATCATTTATCTTTTGTTGCATAAAAGTCTTCCGCAAAATTGACCTTACTCTTCCGCAAGTTTGAGGTCATTTTTGCGGAAGAATTACCTCATTCTTCCGTATGTTTGAGGGCATTCTTCCGTATGTTTTTGTCAGTTTTCTTGAAGACAAAAAAGTGCCATCAGCGTTTTGAGGACTGATGGCAATCTTTTATTTTTTTAGTTTTGGGAAAATGTGTTACGTGTTACATGTTACACATGAAAAATAAGTGCGGATGAAGGGGTTACTTCTGGTTGATGAGCAACCAAGCATCTGGGTATGTGAGACGGAGCTGGTCGCGTGAAGTTACAGCACTTGCACGATCGTTGAATGTAGCTGCGATGACACGGTACATGCCCTTCTCGTTTGTGGCGAGAATACAGTTGTAACCCTTGTTCTTGAGGGTAGTCTGGAGGTTGAGGGCATTCTGGTGCTTTGTGAACGAACCACATACCACGTTGTAGGTCATGATAACGCCTGTGCCAACGATGGTGAGTTTCTCGGTACGGTCAGCAGTTGCCTGAGCAGTGGTTGCTGGGTTCACGGTAGTGACTGTTGTGACAGGAGTGTTGGTTACTGTCTGCTGTTTCATACCGTTCTGCTTGAGCTGCTGGAGTTCCATGTATGCCTGCTTGTACATCTGCAACTCTCTCATTTCGGCATCGTAATTTCTTCTGTACAAATCACTTTCGCATGACATGAGTGCGAATACAGATACAAGGGCAAAGCCCAACATGAGATTCTTCTTCATAATGATATTGTTTTTATTATTATTATTTTACTTCAAAGGATTCCATCCCTGTGCCTTAAGTTCAAACTCCTGACCATCGCGGGTGATGAGTGCCTTGCCGAGTTCTGACTTGGTGATGTAGCCTATCTCCTTCACACCCTCCATCTGCTCAATCTTGTCGTGGTCGGCAATAGGGATAGTGAAGAGAAGTTCGTAGTCCTCACCACCATTGAGTGCTGCTGTCGTGAGGTTCATGTCCATCTCCTCCGCCATGACTGCAGTCTGGTAGTCGATAGGGATGCGTTCCTCATACACACGACAACCCACCTTGCTCTGTTCGCAGATGTGCATGAGTTCGGAAGAGAGTCCGTCGCTGATGTCCATCATGGCAGTAGGCTGAATGCCGAGTTCACGAAGACGGAGTATGATGTCGCGTCGTGCTTCTGGTTTCATCTGTCGTTCAAGGAGATATTCCTTGCCTGAGAAGTCTGGCTGTGAGATTGCCATCTTTTCAGCATCAGTCTTTGCCGACTCAAGTTGCTTGTAATATACCTGCTTCTCACGCTCAAGGAGTTGGAAACCCATGTATGCTGCACCAAGGTCGCCCGACACACAGATGATGTCTGTCTCCTTAGCACCATTGCGGTAGATTGCCTTTCCTTTCTCCACCTCACCAATGGCTGTGATGCTGATGGCGAGTCCTGTGCGTGAGGATGTAGTGTCACCACCCACGATGTCCACATTGTGCTGCTCGCATGCAAGACGAAGTCCTTCGTAGAAGTCCTCCATGTCCTCGATGCTGAAACGCTGACTGAGGGCAAGACTCACGGTAATCTGCTTTGGCATACCACCCATAGCGTAAATGTCGGAGAGGTTGACCATAGCACTCTTGTAGCCAAGGTGCTTGAGTCCGATGTAAGTGAGGTCGAAATGAACGCCCTCCATGAGGAGGTCGGTTGTCACAAGCACTTCCTTGTCGTCTGAGTATGAGAGCACAGCACAGTCGTCGCCGATGCCGTAGTGTGTCTCAGGGTTCTTCGTCTCGATGTCGGAGGTGAGGTGCTTGATAAGTCCAAACTCACCTATAGTAGATATTTCTGTACGTTGCATTCTTATGTTGTTGTATATGTTTTTATCAAATCGTCAAACTGCTCTTTTGTGTTGCCGATGAAATCGACTTCGACAGGCAGCACATAGATTGCCTTTGCAATGTCAGTACGGAAGGCTTTCGCTCCAAGTGCGAGGAGTCGTGTGGCGTCCTTCTCTGTAGTGATGATGATGCCGCCCTTGTACTGGCTCTCGATGGTCTTGATGTCCTTCTCCGTAAACTGATGATGGTCGGAGAAGCTGCATGTCGAGAATGTGGTAATCTTTGCAAGGTCGTACTCCAACTGTTTTGGTGAGGCGATGCCCGACACGAGGAGTATAGGACTCTTGTACGACTTCAGTTCTTCCATTGTGATGCCCTTCTTTTTCTTTGCAGAGAAGAGAGGGTAGAGGTCACCATAACGGAAGGTGGAGAAGAAGAGGTGTTGCCACTTTTCGACCTTGAGACTCAGTTCTATGCCACGCATGTCCATCGGTGTGATGTACAGAGGACACTTGCTGACGATGATGATGTCTGCTCGTTTGATGGATGAGCATGGTTCGCGCAGTCTGCCTGCAGGGAGGAGCTTGTCGTAGTAGGTCAGTCGGTGGTAGTCCATGAGCAGGATATTGAGTCCAGGCTTCACATATCGGTGCTGGTACGCATCGTCGAGAATGACGACATCGACTGGTGGTTGCACGGATGGAAGCGTGAGTTGTTCGATGCCATGACAACGGTCCTTATCTACCGCCACACGAACTTCATCACCAAACTTCAGCTTCATCTGGTATGGCTCATCACCAATCTGTTCCATTGGAGTCTTGGCATCGGCAAGGACAAAGCCTTTGCTCTTGCGCTTGTACCCTCGTGAGAGTACTGCCACTCGGTGCTGCCCACTAAGCAGACGAATGAGGTATTCGGTGTGGGGAGTCTTGCCCGTTCCACCTACCGTAAGGTTGCCCACACTTATCACTGGCATGTCGTACGACTTGGACTTGAGTATTCCTGCATCGAAAAGCATGTTTCGCAGTCTTACTCCCAATCCGTACAACCATGCGAGTGGTAGAAGAATGTTGTGATTCTTTATGTGGTCACCTTCCATTTTTTTTACAGGTTGAAGTTCATGCGGAATGGAATACTTGCCTGAACACCAGACTTGTTTTTCATATCCATCACATCGTTGAACACATCGTAGTATTCACCAAGTGCAGCCTTCATCTTGCGGTCTGCGTATGTGTCGCCCGATGCTTTGTCCATGAGACTCTCGAACATGCTTGCCTCTGCAGGGTAGTTGATGATGCTGCATTCGTCTATCTTAGCCTTCTTCTTGGCTACTGCGATGGCATCTTCAAGACTGCCAAGCTGGTCAACAAGACCAATCTTCTTTGCATGTGCGCCTGTCCACACACGTCCTTCGCCAATAGCCTTGATGCTGTCCTGAGACAGATGGCGACCATCTGCACAACGCTTTGTGAACACCTCGTAACCACGATTGACATGTGCCTGAAGTCTTTCCTTCTCTCCTTCTGTGAGAGGGCGGAAGAAGTTTGGAATGTCGAAGTCTGCGTATTCGTTTGTCTTGATAGTAGTCTCGTGTACACCAATCTTCTTGTTGATGAGTTCGCTTGCCTCTGGGATTTGTGCGAAGATACCGATAGAACCTGTAAGGGTGGTTGGTTCGGCAACAATCCAGTCGGCAGCACAGCTGATGTAGTAGCCACCACTGGCAGCATATCCACCCATCGAAACGATGATAGGTTTCTTGCTCTTGATGTTCATCACCTGACGCCATATCTGCTCTGATGCGTATGCACTACCACCTGGAGAATTGACACGAAGCACAACAGCCTTCACGTCTTCATCTTCAGCAAGTGACTTGAGGTCGTCAACAACTTTGTTCATCACGATGTCATGTCCACCACCGAAGGAAGAAGGATTCTCCTCGTTGATGATGCTGCCGTATGCGTAATAGACAGCCACGATGTTGCCGCTTGTGCCCTTTGGTTCGCTCGAATCGATGCTGGCAAGTGTAGCGGCTGTGATAGTGTTGTAGTCGTTGTCCTCCACACCCATAAGCTTTGAGATGATGCCTGGCACCTCGTCTGCATAAATGAGTTTGTCGATGAGATTGTGCTTCTTGTATTCCTTAGGGTCGGCAAAGTTGATGCCAAGGTCTGCGATAGCGTTGAGCTGGTCTGCCGACATCTTACGGCTCTTTGCTACATCATCGAGCATCTGCTTCCATATCTCTGTGAGGTATGTGATGGTCTGTTCCTTGTTTGGTTCACTTGCTTCTGTGAGCATGAATGGCTCAACAGCACTCTTGTATGTGCCGACCTTTACGACCTGCATGCTTACTCCTGCCTTGTCAAGAGCCTCCTTGAAGAATGTAATGGAGTTTGCCATACCTGCCCATTCGAGCATACCCTCTGGGTTGAGATATACTTTGTCGGCAACAGAACTAACATAGTATGAGCCCTGTGAGTATTCATCACCGTAAGCCACGATGAACTTGCCTGTCTTCTTGAACTTGACGAGTGCATCACGGATTTCTTGTAGCATAGCTGGAGTAGCCCCAGCAAAAGTACCACCCTCGAGATAGATACCCTTGATATTTTCTTCTGTCTCAGCACGCTTGATGGCTGTGAGAATGTCGTTGAGTCCGTTGTCTTCACCATTCTTGCCGAGGAATGAAGAGAATGGATTATTCTCTGCTCGCTCGTTAATCTGGCCATAGAGTTTGATGACAAGTACCGAGTTGTTTTCCACTTTGCCTCCTGCTGACATGCTTGCCATGCCAACGAATGATACTACTGTAAAGAAGAGTACCACTACGCCTGTGATGATGATACCGACCACTGTGGCGAGTACATACTTGAGAAACTGCTTCATCTTGTTTGCTGTTTGTTTTTGTAGTTTGTATGTCTTGTATAAATTTGTATTCGGGTTTAGAGTTGTGTTGCATGTTACATGTTGCACATGGAAAATTAGTGCGGTTGCTCTAATCACTAATCACTAATCACTAATCACTAATCATTAATCACTAACCATTAACCACTAACCACTAACCTTCCCCCCTTCTTACTTCAAAGACTTATAGTATTCTGTTGCTGCGAGCAACCATGCTCCTGTTCCGAATGGAGCCTGTGAGTGTGCGTCAACAGTACGAGTTGGGTCTGGCTTCTCACCGATTGGCTGAACATAACCGATGCTGCCGTCTGGCTGGAGTGCGATGGTTGTGAGGTACTTCCATGCCTTGTCGATAACTGGCTGGTATGTCTTTGCAGGGAGGATGCCGTTGTTCACGCCCCAAATCATACCGTATGTGAAGAAGGCTGTACCCGATGTCTCATATCCTGGTGCATCGTCTTCGCAAAGCATACTGCGACTCCAGTAACCGCCTTCCTGCTGACACTTAGCAACTCCTGCTGCGAGTTTCTTGAAGCGGTCGAGGTAGAAAGGACGATACTTGCTGTCCTTTGGAAGGTCCTGGAGAACCTTTGCAAGTCCTGCGAGAACCCAACCATCACCACGAGCCCAGAACGACTTGCCACCATTACATGCAGTCTTTACCTTTGGATAAACGTACTTGCCGTCGCGATAGTAGAGCTGGTCCTCTGTGTCGAAGAGGAGTGAGTCTGTCCAACGGAAACACTCATACTGCTTGTCGAGAAGCTTCTGGTCGTGTGTCACGTTGTATAGTTTTGTGAAGATTGGGAGTCCCATATAAAGGGCATCCGACCACCACCAGTAGTCCTTGTCCTTTGTGCTTGCCTGATAGCACATCACCTCAAGGCAGCGCTCAAGGCGTTCTGCACGATGCTCAATGTTGTAGAGGTCGATATATACCTGGAAACAAATCTGCCAGTCGGCAAAGAGTACGTGGTTCATTCCTTCGCCATAGTGCTTGTATTCCCACTTGCTCTTGTCTGTCTGTGTGGCACCCTTCCAATGGTTGTGCTCTGCAAACTTGATGGCATAGTCGAGGTATTCCTGCTTCTTTGTCACTTCATATACTGCCTGATTGCCTGTGAAGTATGCAGCGTTGTCCCAGAATCCACGGCATTGTGCCTTGTTGTGGCTCTGCCAGTAGTCGTTTACTTTCTCAATGGTTGAGAGTACTTCTTGCTTTGTCTGAGCGAAGCTTGTCTGCGCAACGAGTGCTGCACCAAGCATGAGGACTTTTAGGATTTTCATATTTGCTTTATAATGTTTAGGTTTAAGTTTTTTGCTTCTTCAATAAGGAATTGTATTGCCGACTCACGACTACCATCTATCTTCATGTCGAGTTGTGCTTCCTTCAACGCGTTTTTCAGGAGTCCTACTTCGCGTGATGGTTTCAAGCCAAACATCTCCATGATTTCCTCGCCCTTGATGATAGGTTGGAAGAGACGGATTCGGTCGTCTTCGTTCACTTTGTTTATCTTCTCCTTCACAAGACGGAAATTCTCAATGAAGCGAGCCTTCTTGACTTCGTTCTTCGAGGTGATGTCTGCTGTACACAGTATCATGAGGTCATCGATGTCCTCGCCTGCTTCGAAGATGAGTCTGCGAACGGCGGAGTCTGTCACTTCTTCGTCTGCAATGACTATTGGGCGCATGTGGAGTCCAACAAGTTTCTGAACGTACTTCATCTTCTCGTTCATCGGTAGTTTCATCTTGCGGAAGATGTTTGGTATCATTCTTTCGCCAATGTCATTGTGGCTGTGGAATGTCCAACCAAGTGTGTTGTCCCACCTCTTTGACTTTGGTTTGCCGATGTCGTGCATGAGGGCAGCCCAGCGCAACCACAACTTGTGTTCCTTGTCATCTTCAAACTGGCTTGTGCCTGTTGACCAGTCTTGCTGATTGGTTACTTTTGCTACGTTGTCGAGCACTTCAAGTGTGTGGTAGAAGTTGTCCTTGTGTGCTCTGCCATTTCTTGTCTCCACTCCCTGCAACGCTGTGAGTTCGGGGAATATGAGTTCGAGCAATCCGCATCTGTCTAAGTCGATTAAACCTTTCGAGGGGATAGGGGAGAGCATGATTTTGTTCAACTCGTCAGCTATTCTTTCGCCAGAGATAATCTTGATTCTCTCTTTGTTCCTCTCAAGTGCTTCGAATGTCTCGTCTTCGATGATGAAGTTGAGTTGGGTGGCGAAACGGACACAACGCATCATTCGCAATGGGTCATCGCTGAATGTGATGTCGGGGTCGAGCGGTGTGGCTATGATGCCATCCTCAAGGTCGTACATTCCGTTGAATGGGTCAACCAGTTCTCCGTATCGTTCTGCATTAAGACAGAGTGCCATTGCATTGATGGTGAAATCGCGGCGGTTCTGGTCTTCCTCAAGTGTTCCGTCTTCTGTTATTGGTTTGCGGGAGTTGCGGTCGTAGCTTTCTCTTCTTGCACCGACAAACTCCACCTCCATGTTCTTGTATTTTAACTGGGCTGTACCGAAGTTTCTGTATATGGCGATGTGTGCCTTGCCCAGCTTCTTTTTGAGTGCTTCTGCAATCACTATTCCTGGACGTTCTATTCCTCCACCAACGACCACAACGTCTATGTCTTTTGATGGTCGTTCAAGAAAAAGGTCCCTTACCCATCCTCCGATAACGTAGCATTCCAGATTCAACTCGTCTGCTGTCTCCGAAATGAGTTTGAAGATAGGGTGTGAAAGTGCGCTCTTTATATCTGTATCTGTAAGTAGTTTCATTGTTTCAATTTGGGTACAAAGTTATAAAAAACTTTGCTAATATTTTAGCATTGATAAATTAAATGTCGATTTTTATACGAAAAATCAGATAAATGCATTAACTTTGCCCAAAATATGAATTATGAATAAGTTGTATAAATACCTTTTCGCCTCTTTATTTTTGGTTGGTTGCGGAGCAAGTGATGCCGACAAGGCTCTCTCTTTGCTTGATGATGCAAATGAAGCTATCTCAAACAATGATTTCGACTTGGCTCGTAATCTGCTGGATTCTCTGCGCTATACTTAACCAAATGAGATTGAGGCTCGCCGCAAGGCTGTTGATTTGTCTAATCTTCTTGAACTGAATGAAGCTAAGTCGCAACTCTCGGTTGCTGATAGCATCTTTACTTTTAAGGGTTTTGAACTTGAAGATTTGAAGAAAGATTTCACTCTTGAAAAGCAAGAGAAATATCAGACCACTGGATACTATGTTACAAACGATTATGCTGGTTCGAAGTCAGCCTATTCATTCTTCCCCGAAGTGGAAGAAGGTGGCGCTCTGCTTCTCGTTTCGATTACTCGCAGTCCACAAATCAAATATGATTTTGAAGAGGTCGAGGTTGATTTGAACTCCGGTGTTGTTCCTGCTGCTAAGGTGTCGCATTCTCTCTCGGAAAAGGAACAGGATGCTTATGTGAAATGCTATAAGCTGGCTCGTTGTATTAAGGAATATAATGAAGCAAAGGCTTTGCGCGACAAGATGGACATGAAGATTCGTTTCTTTGAAAAGAAGATGTCGTTGGGAGAATAGAAAGCTGACAGCAAAGCTTGATTGGTATTAGAAACTAATTTTCTCTATCATATAAAATGAAATTGGGGAGGCACCATAAGGTACTTCCCCAATTCTTTTTGTATAGTGTAGTAACTATTACTCTGCGCTGAGTGTGAAACGCTTGAAATCAACAACAGTAAGTTCCTTGTCGATGTTCTTGAGGTACTGAGCAACATTAATCTTGTTGTCGTCGATGTAAGCCTGCTCGAGGAGACAGTTCTCCTTGATGAACTTACCAACCATACCCTTAGCGATGTTCTGAATCATTGGCTCCTTGAGGTTAGCCTCTGCTTCTGCAGCAACTGTAGCCTTGATTTCCTTAGCCTTAGCAACGTCTTCTGCTGTGATCCAACCCTTAGCCTGATTAGACTCCATGTGATCCTCAGTGTCAACGTGTGCTGGGTTGATACCTGCCTTCTTGAGTGCATTCTCAACTGCCTTGCCAATCTGGTTCTGCTTAGCCTTGTCGATTGCGTTAGTGAACTCCTTGTCCTTAACTTCCTGTGGAACAGCTTCCTCGTTAAGTGCGAGTGGAGACATAGCTGCAACCTGCATAGCAACACCCTTACCAGCCTCTTCGAAGCCCTGCTTGTTGAGAACTACGAGAGTACAGAGTGTGTTCTTGTTCATGTGGTTGTATGATACGATAGACTCACCTTCAACATAGTTGAAACCATCGAGTTCCATCTTTTCACCAGTTACACCTGAACGCTCAGTAACTGCATCAAGAACATTTACACCGTTGATAGTGAGAGCCTTTACTTCGTCCATGCTCTTGCACTTGTTAGCAACGATAGCGTCCATGATTGCTGTAGCGAGACCTACGAAATCAGCATTCTTTGCTACGAAGTCTGTCTCACACTTGAGTGCGATAGTTGCACCGTAGTTGCCTTCTACCTTAGCGAGTACACAGCCTTCAGCTGCCTCACGGTCAGAACGCTTAGCTGCGATGAGCTGGCCCTTCTTGCGGAGGATTTCCATAGCAGCTTCCATATCACCGTTAGCCTCTGTAAGAGCCTTCTTGCAGTCCATAAGACCAGCCTGAGTCTTCTTACGAAGGTCGTTGATTTCCTTTATAGTAATTGCCATAACTTTTACTTTATTTGTTTTGTTGTTTGAAAAGAAGTAGAATGCAATTGCTTGCACTCTACTATGTTTAGGATTGATTAAGCCTCAGCTGCCTCTTCTGCTGGAGCTTCTTCTGCCTTCTGGCCCTTCTTCTCGCCAGCAGCTTCCATATCAACCTTCTCAGCCTTGCGCTCTTCGAGACCCTCTGCGATAGCACCACATACAGCGTCGAGGATTACCTCTACTGACTTAGATGCATCGTCGTTTGCTGGGATAACGAAATCTACACCGTTAGGACATGAGTTTGTATCAACGATAGCGAATACTGGAATACCGAGACGATTAGCTTCGCTTACAGCGATGTGCTCCTTAGTAACGTCAACAACGAAAAGTGCTGATGGAAGACGAGTAAGGTCTGCGATAGAACCGAGGTTCTTCTCGAGCTTAGCACGCTTACGCTGAATCTGAAGATTCTCACGCTTAGAAAGCTTAGCGTATGTACCGTCTGTCATGAGCTTGTCGATGTTTGCCATCTTCTTAACTGCCTTACGGATAGTAGGGAAGTTAGTGAGCATACCACCTGGCCAACGTTCAATAACGTATGGCATATTTACTGATGCAGCCTTTTCAGCTACAACATCCTTAGCCTGTTTCTTTGTAGCAACAAAAAGAATTCTCTTGCCAGACTTTGCAATCTGCTTGAGAGCGTCAGCTGCGATTTCTGTCTTTGCAACTGTCTTGTGAAGATCGATGATGTGAATACCGTTGCGCTCCATGAAGATGTATGGAGCCATTGCTGGGTTCCACTTACGCTTGAGGTGACCGAAGTGTGCACCTGCTGCGAGAAGAGTATCAAATGATGTTCTTGCCATAATTTTGATTTGTTTTTGTCTGGTGTCCAGAGTTTAATTCTGGTGTCCAGATTAGTTTACTTTCTTTTTTAGTTTTTGTTTTTGAAAACCAACTCAAGAGTAGCTGTACTTGTGTCAAGCCACAGGTCTCAAGAGTTTAGATGCTAAACAATTCTTTAAGCTCTTAATAGTACCTCCATGTACTTTTGTTCCCAAATATTGCTGTTTGTTCGTTTCCGAACCATGTGCATCCAAATGGAGAACGGTACATGGTAAATGGTACATGTATTAACGCTTAGAGAACTGGAATCTACGGCGTGCCTTTGGCTGACCTGGCTTCTTACGTTCAACCTCACGTGGGTCGCGAGTGATGAAGCCTTCAGCACGAAGAGCCTTCTTGTCGTCTGCATTGATCTTAACGAGTGCACGAGCAATACCGAGACGGAGTGCCTGACTCTGACCAGTGTAGCCACCGCCCTTTACGTTTACCTTGATGTCATACTTTTCAGCAACACCGAGGAGGTTGAGAGGCTGCTTAACGACGAACTGTACGAGCTCTGATGGGAAATAGTCATTGAGGTCACGCTTGTTGATTGTGATCTTACCAGTACCTTCTGTGAGGTATACGCGGGCAACGGCGCTCTTACGACGGCCCAATGCGTTAATTACTTCTGCCATATACCTTATTTATTATTTTAACAGGTTAATATCAATTGTTGTTGGCTTCTGAGCCTGCTGTCCGTGTTCTGCACCTTCGTAGATGTAGAGGTTCTTGAGAACCTTAGCACCAAGGATGCCCTTTGGAAGCATACCCTTTACTGCGTGACGAACGATCTTTTCGTAACCGTTTGTACGCTTTGTCATTTCAGCATAAGTAGCCTTCTTCTGACCACCTGGATAACCTGTATAGGTAATGTAAATCTTGTCGCTGCTCTTCTTACCAGAAACAACGATCTGGTTTGCGTTGATAATGATAACATTGTCACCACAATCCATGTTTGGAGTAAATACTGGCTTGTACTTACCACGGAGAATCTTTGCAACCTTAGAAGCGAGACGACCGAGAGGCTGACCTGCTGCGTCTACAACAACCCACTGCTTGTTTGCAGCTTCTGGAGTTACATAGCTTGTCTTGAAACTTAAAGTGTTCATTCTTTAATTGTTTTTTGTTGTTACTTTTAATTATTTATCTCTGTCCATCTGTCTTGCAACAAATGGTTTTAATAGCGAGATGGCTTCTTGTCCATCACGCTCCCGATTTCACCTACCGGATCCACCGGGTCTTTAGTGATTCTCGGACTGTGTTTCCGGCTAATAGATAACACTATCCACACACTAAATTAGGGGCCTTTTTAGGGTCCCTCGATAATAATCGGCTTGCAAAAGTACTACTTTTCCTAATTTTGACAAAAGTTTTTTGGGATTTTTTTATGTGTTATCTCGTTATTTTTTGTAATTTTGCATAAAAATACTTTAATTTGATTTGTATAATATACAATTTGTGCATTTAATATGATAGATAAAAGATATAACGAATATGGTTCTTGGCTGAAAAATCAACTTGGTTTTAAGGTCCAAAAAATATCGCTTAATGCGGGTTTTACTTGCCCTAATAGAGATGGCTCAATTGGGGTAGGGGGATGCACATATTGTAATAACCAAACATTCAATCCTGACTATTGCAAGACGGATAAGTCAATAACTCAACAATTGGAGGAAGGAAAGGGATTTTTCTCCAAGAAATATCCGGAGATGAAATACCTGGCTTATTTTCAGGCTTACACCAACACTTATGGAAGTGTAGAAGAGATCATGTCGAAGTATGAGGAGGCGTTAAGTGTGAAGGATGTTGTTGGTTTGGTAATAGGGACTCGGCCTGATTGTATGCCAGATGAATTGCTCGATTACTTGGAGGACATCAATCGTAGAGCTTTTCTTGTGGTTGAATATGGAATCGAGTCTGTGTATGACGACACATTAGTAAGGATTAATCGTGGTCATACTCATGAAGCTACTGTTTCTGCTGTGAGAAAGACTGCTGAAAGAGGAATAGTAACTGGTGGACATGTTATTCTTGGTTTACCAAACGAATCTCGTGAACAAATATTAGACGAGGCTCGAATTCTGTCGGAGCTGCCGCTGACAACATTGAAACTGCATCAGCTTCAATTGATTAAGGGCACTCGTATGGCGGAAGAGTTTTTTGAGGACTCTTCTGATTTTCATTTGTTTACTCCTAATGAATATATTGATCTTGTGATTGATTTTGTTGAGCGTTTGAATCCTAATATTGTTCTTGAGCGTTTTGTGTCTCAATCACCTGCTTCCTTGTTGGCAATTCCCGGTTGGGGCCTTAAAAACTATGAGTTCGTTGATATGGTCCGTAAAAGGATGGAGGAGAGAGATGCGCGTCAAGGCAGATTATTTTCGACTGTCGGTTAAAGTAGAAACAAAGATAGCGTTGAAACCTAATTGTTTGAGCAGTTGTCCAACAGCAGCTTCTGCATAAAGGTTTGCTTTTTTCTTGTTTTCTGGTGTCTCGAATGATTTCCTGATTTTACGTTCTGCTTCGGACTTTAGAGCATTGGTGTTAGGCATTTCCTTTATCCAGTATGATTCGTCATCACTTATGAATGGAGAGTCTTGGGTTGACGCTCCGTATTCCAATTCTGGCAGATGAACATATACAGTGTCGTTTGATGTCTGCTCGTATTTAATCTTATCAAGATCTATAATATAACTGCATTTCTGGCGTACTATCTGGACTAATGTGTGCTTCTCTGGGATTACTCCCAAATGTTTCTCGGTCTTTTCTCTTCGTACGTATTCTTCCATGATGGATGTGCATACATACAATTCACCTTTAGGTTTTACGGATTCAATCAGTATCGGGGTATCTTCAATCGCTACTTCAGGATTGTCAGTTTTGCTATTGAAGACTATCTTGCTGATGATTATTGCTATTGCTGATAGAATAATTATGGCAACAATTCCTGTTACTACAAGGAACCATTCTTCCTTTAGCAGTTTCAGAATTTTATTTGTTGTAGGTGATAATTTGTACATCGTTCCAACCTAAGCTTTTAATTAAGTTTTCAAAAAGAATTCTTGTATTGTTCTCTACATCTTTGCCAACTATGGATGTTAAGTCTTCTTTCATGACGGATTTGTATCCTTCTTTCCTTAACTTCTCTTGTAGTTCGTGTCCCACTTCTGTTCTTAAACCTGTAGAGATGCTTGTTACGCTCCCTTCTTCTATATTAGTGTTGTATCCCGCGTCGATAATTTTGGGTTGTGGTAGGAATACCACTACTGCGTTGCTGTCGTTCTCCAGCTTGATGTTGTCTATTGTTATGTCTCTAATGTCGTAACCATATTTGATGGTAACTTCTATAGGTATAATGCACTTTTTGTCTCCATATTTCCATGTTGAAAGGTCCGTCAAAACAAACTTCTCTGTTTTGCTGGTGTCATAGATAACAATTTTCTTGATTTTTACTTCTGTTGTCGCAATGTCTGCATTTTGCTTAAGTACAGAAAGTATCTGTTCGGCGCCATTTATTTTACATGTCTCCTCAATCACGTCATTTTCTTCCACATTGTCATTTGTCATGTGGTTTGAATAGAAATAACATGCAATAATAATGGCAATCACAGCTATTTTTGAAAATAAATCTTTTTTGTTCATATCTGTTTCAAAGTCTTTTTGTACTTTTGTGCTGCGAAATTACGAAAAATATTAATTATGAAGAAACTTTTTATACTTACTTTAACTTTTTTGACTTCATTTTGTTCTTTTGCGCAAATGATTTCTCTTGATGATATAACAAATGGTAAGTTTCGTCCAGAAACAATTTCCGAAATAACTCCTCTTGCAGATGGGGAGAGTTTTGCTCAAATGTCCAGCGATAACGCTTCTATTGTTCGCAAGTCTTTTAAGAATGGTGAGAAGATTGATGTTCTTTTTGATGTGAATAATGTTCAAGGACCAAAACTTAGTCATATTGATGGGTATATTGTTTCTCCTGATGAGAAAAATATCCTCATTGAGACTGGCCGCAACAAAATATATCGCAGATCTGCTACTTCCACATATTATATATATAATGTTAGAAATAGAACTCTTGAAAGTCTCTCAAAAGGTGGTCCACAGGAGTGTCCAAAGTTTTCTCCTGATGGAAACCAAGTAGCGTTTGTGCGTGATAATAATATTTATCTTGTTAAGTTGCTGTATAACAATGCAGAGTCTCAAATCACAAAGGATGGAGAATTTAATAAAGTTATAAATGGAAAACCTGATTGGGTGTATGAGGAGGAGTTCGAGATGAATTGTGCATTTGATTTCAGTAATGATAGTGAAATGATTGCATGGATTCGTTTCGACGAGTCAAAGGTAAAGACTTACTCTTTCCCTTGGTATCAAGGGTCTAATCCTGCAAAGACTGATTTCTCTCTTTATCCTGGTGTTTATGAATATAAATACCCTAAGGCTGGTGAGACAAACTCTTCAGTTTCTGTTCATAGTTATGATATTAAGAGTCGTGTGACTCGCGACTTGAAAGTTCCTGTTGATAAAGATGGGTATATTCCTCGTATTCAGTTTACTGGCGAAAAAGATAAATTGATGGTTCTCACACTTAACAGGCATCAAGACCTTCTTTCTTTCTATCTTGTGAATGCAAGAAGTACTCAGGCTCAATTAATTCTGAAGGAACAGAATAAACAATATATTGATCTTGCTTCGTACTCTAATTTGAATTTTAGAAGTTCGAACTTTGTTCTCCCAAGCGAACGTGATGGATATATGAATCTATATTTATACTCGACAAATGGTAATCTCGTTCGACAGTTGACTAAAAATAAGTATCCTGTTACTGAATATTATGGAGCAAATGCTGCAAACTCTTCATTCTATTATTCGGCAACAGGAGGAAATCCTACTGAACAATATATTTACAAGGTAGATGTTTCGGGTAAAATTGTACGACTTACAGAAAACAAAGGTTTTAATGCCGCTGTATTTAGTAAGAATTACAATTATTTCTTGAATACTTTCTCGGACATAAATACACCTTATTTATATAGTATATATAGCGGGGCAGGAAAACAAGTGAAAGTGTTGGAGAATAATTCAGCTTTGAAATCAAAACTTTCTTCTTACAAACTTGGTTCTGTGGAGTTGTTTACTTTCAAGACTAATGATGGAGTTGAACTTAATGGTTGGATGGTAAAGCCAAATGGTTTCAACTCAAATAAAAAATACCCGGTTGTTATGTATCAATATAGCGGTCCGGGCAGTCAACAGGTCCACAATTCTTTCTCTAATGGTTTTATGGGCGGACTTGTTTGGGAACAGCGTTTGGCTCAGAAAGGTTATATCGTTGTGTGTGTTGATGGTCGTGGTACGGGAGGACGTGGCTCTGATTTCCAACGTTCGACATATATGAAACTTGGAGATCTTGAGTCTCATGACCAGGTTGAAACTGCTCTTTATTTAGCATCTCTCCCTTATGTTGATAAGGGTAAGATTGCTATTTGGGGTTGGAGTTTTGGAGGTTTCAATACTTTGATGTCTCTGTGTGAAGGCAGAGCTGTGTTTAATTGTGGTGTTGCTGTAGCTCCTGTTACCGACTGGCGCTATTATGATTCGGTTTATACTGAAAGATACATGAGAACTCCGCAAGAGAACGTGACTGGGTATAATTGCTCTCCAATGCATCGTTATCAAAATATAAATGGTGATGTCTTGATTATTCACGGTCTTGCCGATGACAATGTGCATTTCCAGAATACTGCAGAGCTTACGGAGGTGCTGACACAGGCAGATATTCCATTTGATATGGCTACATATACAAATAGAAACCATAGCATATATGGAGGTAATACTCGTAAACATCTTGTTTCTCGTATCGAAAGATATTTTGACAGCCATCTTCTAAAGTAAAATGGTGCCAAAAGATGCTCTTATAACAATAAATATGTAAATTTGCATAGATAAGGCAAGAGAATGAGGGTTTTCTTGCTTTTTTC
Organism: uncultured Prevotellaceae bacterium; assembly: GCA_937893145.1. GTDB lineage: Bacteria > Bacteroidota > Bacteroidia > Bacteroidales > Bacteroidaceae > Minthosoma. The sequence continues at coordinate 53,409 of CALBJW010000144.1, forward strand.
TTTAAAAACATTTTGCCATTATCATAAAAGGTTGTACCTTTGCACTCGCTTTCCGAAAGAGGG
>CALBJW010000145.1 GCA_937893145.1 uncultured Prevotellaceae bacterium
TAGACCAGTGGCATCGTGCTAAGGGCTGGCGTATGATTGGCTACCACTATGTCATTCGTCGTGACGGTACGGTCGAACCTGGTCGTCCTCTCTGGATGGTGGGAGCACATTGCAAGGGACACAACACCCACTCCATCGGTATCTGCTACGAGGGCGGTCTTGATGCTCGAGGCAGGCCCTGCGATACTCGGACTGAGGAGCAGAAGGCATCGATGGACAGTCTCATTCAAGTACTTCACATCAAGTACCCCAATGCTCAGGTCGTAGGGCATAACCACTTTGCACGCAAGGCGTGTCCGTGCTACACTCCCTAAACTCACAGAAAAATGGATAACCAAAGGGTCCACCCCTCTGATTATCCATTTCTATTTTTGCTTCAATGCTTCATTGCTTCATTGCTTCATTGCTTCAATGCTTCAATGCTTCATCCCATTCTCTGCCCACTCTCCGAGAACAGACTTGATGGTGATTTGGGCAGCCTCCTTCTTGGTGAGCTGGCGAGACCATGCTACACGGTTGGCGGTGGTGGCTCCAGCACCGGTATTGTTGTACTCGAGGTAGCGAGCGGTCTTCTCGTTGTCGGGCTTCTTCCAGTTGTGCCATCCTTCGGGGGTAATGCCCTGTGGGAGGGTGCAGTTCATGAAGAGGGTGTAGCCGTATGGTCGCCACGGACGACCGAGGTACATCTTCTTGACATTTGGGGCAAGGGTGACGGTGCAGCGATTGAAGACATAGCCGTACTTCACATCCTGTGGGGTGGAGGCAGCGGTGATGTAGGAGTCACGCTTGCAATGGATGGAACAGTTTTCGAACCATGCTGAGGAAGGACCGAAGATGAAGTCGGTAGTGCCTTCGATGTAGCAGTCGAGGAAGAGCTGATGACTGTTTGCCTTGCCTGTATAGATGGTGTCCTGATTGCCAAGGAAACGGCAGTTGATGAACTTGAGACGGTCGCCTTCGGAATGGAGTGCGACTGCCTGACCAAGTTGTGCGGCATTGTTCTCGATGGTGATGTTGCGGATGGTGATGTCGTCGCCCTCTACCTTGAAGGTGAAGGTGCGGAAGGTTCCCATGGCGTGTGTCTCGGTGGCAACGGATGGGTCCTTGATGTTGGCATGGTCATCGTATGTGATGATGGTCTGGTCACGGTCCTCGCCACATATCTCGATGTTGGTGAGCCATGAAGGGAGGATGAGTTTCTCCTTGTACACACCTTTCTTCACATAGATGACTTTGGTGTAGTCCATGAAGGCACGGCACACTTCGATGGCTTCGGCTACGGTACGGAACTCGCCAGTACCATCGCGTGCCACGAAGATGGTGTCTGGATTGTCGTAACTCTTGGCAAATGCGGTGAAGGCATTGAGGGTTACGAGGATGAGGATGAGAAGTTTTTTCATATATTCTTTATTTAAGATTCGGAAGTTCAATAATTAAGATTTAAGCACAGATTTATGAAAGATTTATCATAGATTCGAGGAGCAAAGCGACGATCCTCAAAAAAAATATCATAATCATTTTATGTTTGATTTATCATAGATTTTTTTCGTTTAGATTTAAATCTTTTCGTAAATCCATGATAAATACAGCATAAATATATTTGAGATATTTATTAAAGGCGGCCTAAAGGCCTTGAATCTATGATAAATCTTAGAATAAATCTTTTGATAAATCTACTACTGAAACTTCAGTTACTTTATATTTTCAAACATTCTTCAAGCCCTCTCCCCTGGGGGAGATGGAGGGGGCATTTAATTTATCTCTCCACTGCCATAGCAGAGGTGATGGTCTTCGTCGTAGATGACACAGAACTGTCCTGGTGCTACGCCATGTATCTTCTTGTCTGCCTGAAGGAACCAGCTGCCATTGTCGGTGAGGGAGAGGGTGCCTGTGAGGCAGTCGGGGGTATGACGAATCTTGAATGTCACTCGATGTGGGGCATTGTCGGTCCACGGATTGTCGGTGATGAAGTGGAAGTCGTTCATCGTGAGGTGGTCTTTATATACCTTCTCTGGTTCGTAGCCGTGAGAGACGAAGAGGATGTTGCGCTTGAGGTTCTTCTTGACTACAAACCAAGGTCCTCCTCCGAATCCGAGTCCCTTGCGCTGTCCGATGGTGTAGAACCACAGTCCACGATGCTCACCTATCTTCTTGCCTGTCTCTATCTCGCGTACATCGCCTGGATTCTCTCCGAGTTGTGACTTGATGTAGTCACGGAAGTCAATATTGCCGAGAAAGCAGATGCCTTGCGAGTCCTTGCGGTTGGCATTGAGGAGTTTTGCTCGGTCTGCAAGTTCACGGACTTCTTCCTTGAGCATGTGACCGATAGGGAAGATGAGTTTGCTCACCTGAAGGGAGGAAATCTGACAGAGGAAGTCGGTCTGGTCCTTTACTGGGTCAGGCGATGTGGAGAGCCACACTTTCGAACCTTCAGGACGATTGAATGCAGAAGTAAAGTCGTATTCACCTTCCATAAAAGGCGAAGACAATACCCTACCCTCCTTATCCATGACAGTAGTAGTAGCATAATGTCCTGTAGTTGTGAAGTCAAAGTCCTTACCTGCCACATCTTCAAAGCATCCAAACTTAATGAGTTTGTTGCACATGACATCTGGATTTGGAGTAAGACCCATACGTGCCTTCTCCATTGTGTAGCCCACTACCTTTTCCCAGTAGTCGTTGTGCAGGTCAATGACATCAAGTTTGAGTCCATACTTCTTTGCCATCCACTGGCATATTTCTACATCCTCTTCCGAGGTGCAGTTCCATTCTGTATCCTTGTCTGGACCAATCTTGATATAAAAGAGGTGGGGGTCTATGCCCTGCTCCTTGAGCATGTGGACGGAGAGGGCGGAATCGACACCACCTGAAACGAGTGCTGCTACATTCATTACTTACTTGTTGTTTTTATTTTTTTTACGCTTCGCGATGAAGGAAAAATATAAAAAAATAGGGAAATATATAAAAAAATAGTTTTGCTTTTTTTTGAGGGGGGGTATGTGGTTAGAAGTAGTACAGTTGGTTGGTTGGGAGGTCGAGGTAGAACTTCTCACACTCCGCCATTATGGGAGCAAAATTGTAGAGTATGCCAATGCGTACGCCAGCGTTGCGCATATAGTTGGTCAGTTGTATTCTTTCGTATTTTGTCAACTCCTCTATGGCTTTGCACTCGAGGAAGATTTTATCCTTGCAGAAGAAATCGACACGAAGGGAAGACTGCAGTTTTCTGCCACGAAATTCGGGATGGAAATAGTATTCCTTGGCAAACTTGATACCAGCATCCTCCATCGCTATCTGCAGGCATTCCTGATATACATATTCTGTAAGTTCAGGCCCTTTTTCCCGATGAACCTCTTGACAGCATCCTACGACATCGTAAACATACTTCTTGAGTTTCTCCTTCAGTTCCGAGTTTTCCAACTCCCTAATATACATACCCGTCTATCCTCTTAAATATATTTTTTTATATTTTATTCTGTTTTTTTATATTTTTCCCTTTATCGCGAAGCGTAAAAATCCTCTACTTACTTGACATTGCAGTCTTCAACTGCTTTGAAATTTCCAACATCTTATCGATAGGACGGATTGCCTTCTCTGCTATCTCTGGTTCGACCTCAATTGTAGGCCATTCGTACTTGAGAGTGTTGTAGAGTTTCTTGAGAGTATTGAGTTTCATGAATGAACATTCATTGCATGAACAGCCGATAGTTTCGGTAGCTTCTGGAGGAGCTGGAATGAAAGTCTTTTCTGGACATGCCTTAGTCATTTCATGAAGGATGCCACTCTCTGTGGCTACGATGAACTCTGTGGCTTCATCATTGATGGCGAAGTTGAGGAGTCCAGCTGTTGAACCTATCACGTCGGCTATCTTCTGGATTGGGGCTGGACACTCTGGGTGTACAAGTATCTTGGCATCTGGATGCTCCTGCTTGAGGGCGATGATGGCTTCGAGCGAGAACTGACCATGCACATGGCAACCGCCATTCCAAAGGAGCATGTTGCGACCTGTGACGGAGTTGATGTAGCCTCCGAGGTTCTTGTCTGGACCGAAGATGAGTTTTTCGTCCTGTGGGAAGGAGTCGATGATGAGTTTGGCATTGCTCGATGTGACTACTACATCTGTGAGTGCCTTTACGGCTGCTGTGGTGTTGACGTATGACACTACCTTATAGCCTGGATGTTCATCGACAAACTTCTTGAGGTCGTCGGCATTGCATGAGTCGGCAAGCGAACAACCAGCATTAAGGTCGAGGACAAGCACTTTCTTGCCAGGGCAGAGTATCTTGTTTGTCTCGCCCATGAAGTGTACACCACACATGACGATGATGTCGGCATCGGTCTTGGCAGACCACTGTGCAAGGGCAAGGGAGTCGCCCACGAAGTCGGCAATGTCCTGTACGGCACCATCTGTATAGTAATGTGCAAGGATGACTGCGTTCTTCTCCTGACACATACGACGGATTTCGGCATTGAGGTCGATACCCTCTGGGATTGGTTCATCTACATATCCCTTTTCTATCCAAGTATTTTTTACTTCCATTTTTGACTGCGTTTTTGAGATTATACTTTGTGCAAAGGTAGGGATTTTTAATCAAGAATGAGGAATTAAGAATTAAGATTTTGTGATATGCGGGACTAAGTGGATAGTAAAGGGGCATAAAAGGGGTAAAAGAGGGGGGATAAAATGCAAAAAGGAACGAAGAATTGCTTCTTCATTCCCTTTTTTGAATATTGTTTGAATGTTATATTCAAATCTAAATGTTAAAGTTGTGCAGTGGCTGAGTACTGTGACATCACTCTGCGATAGTATCCCTCTGTGCGAGCCTTGCGAGACATACAGTTGCGGTCGCCTGAGTTCCAGAGACGGATAGCACGTTCCATGTTTCCGCTTGGGTTGTGACGCTCCATAAATTCAATGAACATATCAATGCTCTTCTGTCTGTTCTTGCGGTCTGCCAAAGTGTATTTCTTATATCCAGCGATAGCGTTGCACTCACGAACAAGGATTTCGGAAATCTGGAGGTAGCCTACGTAACGACCATTCTTTGACACAGCCGAAGGATTTCTTTCGCTTTCAACCTGTGCGATGGCTTCGATTACTGCTCCCCACTTCTTTTCTAATTCTACCTTTGCTGCTGATGCAGACATGCTAACTGTCAATAAGAATAAAACTATAAACTTCTTCATTCAAATAATGTTTTAGTTAAACTTCGCTGTCACTAAAAGCACCTTCACGGCTGCTTATAAATCATACGTGTGAACAGCATTAATTATCTCTGATTGTTCCTAAAAACGCTGCAAAGGTACGAATAATTCTTGAAAATACCAAATAAATACGTATTTTTATGCTTTTTCGAGGGGTGTCGGGACATGGGCAACCTCCCATAATCCCCACAAATAGGGGGTTTGAGGGCAATGGGGGGAATGAAACTTTTTTTCAAGAAAATGGAGAATTTGCTTTGTCAAATGGAATAAAATTAGTTATTTTGCACCAAAATAATCACCAAAAAGATGGACACAAAAGAACTACTTATTCACCATGAGGTGAAACCCACTGCGGTAAGACTGAAGGTGGCAAACACCGTGCTGCACCGTTCGGAGACATTCTCACTTCTCAACGTGGAGGAATGGTTGCCAGACATGGACCGCTCGAGCATATTCAGGGCATTACGATTGTTTGCCGAACATAAATTGCTCCACACGATTGACGATGGGTCGGGGCAACTGAAGTATTGTGTGTGCCGATGTGAGGGGCATCACCACTTGAACCACATACACTTTGCTTGCAGCGTATGTGGGAAGACTTACTGTCTGGAGGACACATCAATCCCTATTGTTAGTGTGCCAGAAGGGTTTGTCGCAAATGAATATGAATATATTATAAAAGGTGTATGCAGTAAGTGCAGGGAGGCGTGATTGGTGATTAGTGATTAAGGATTAGTGATTAGTGATTAGTGATTGGTGATTAAGGATTAGTGATTGAGGATTAGTGATTGAGGATTAGTGATTGAGGATTAGTGATTGGTGAAAACAAGTACACACCAGTCGTTTTCGGATAGTTGCTGCTTGAGGG
>CALBJW010000146.1 GCA_937893145.1 uncultured Prevotellaceae bacterium
CCTACGATACGCTTCGCTACGAAACACTTTGTTACGAAACGGTCTTTGACCTACGATACGTTGCACTACGAAACACTTTGTTACGAAAGCAATATTTTGTTGAACACGAGTATTGGTTATTTTTGAACACGAATAACACGAATTGAACGAATAGCTTGCGCATGGTGAGCATCCCGGAGGTATTGGTGTCATTAGCAAAGCGCAGAAGGCGCTATATGTGCCATAGGTTTTGCTGCACGCTAAAATTCGTGCAATTTGTGTTATTCGTGTTCAAAATAAACAATAAACTCATAAACTCATAAACATATAAACATATAAACCAATAAACCTCAAAATGTTTGGTGGTTTGGAAAATGATGCGTACCTTTGCAGCGAAAATGATGAAATGTAATGTTTCGCATTGGTATTAATCTAAATTATTAACTCAAAAAACAATCAAATTTAAGGTATGAAGAAGATTATGACTCTTCTCATCGCTATGGTTGCGATGTTTGGTTTGAATTCATGTGATGTATTTAACGAAGAAAAGGGCTCTCCAGAGGTTGAGTTCGGTTGGGATCAAGGTAATGGTAAGCTTGGTTTCGGCGATGATGGCATATATATGGTAGGTGCTGCTGCTGAACTTCGTGTTGCTATCAAAAAGGCTATTGCGTCTGAGGGTTTCACAGAGTTGGGCTATAATCGTTATGTTTCTATAGAACCATGTACAAACAGTGAAGCTAAGTCACTCGTTAAGCGTATTGTCAATAAGGTTAACATCGACCAGTATAAGGTTGAAATCGACAAGGACTTCGTTGTTCGTTACAAGATTGACGGTGATACTTACACTGATGTTTATCGCAAGAACTTGTCTAAGTAACAATAGGTTTTTCATATAACATAAACAAAAAAAACTTCAAGCACCATACTGGGTGTTTGAAGTTTTTTTTGAACTATAGATTATTCTATCTTCAGTCCTTCCAGCAGTTCTTCATTGAAGTATTTAATCCACGCTTCATATACGTCTTGCGATGACTGCATAGTGCCGATGAGGAATCCTGGTGTTTGCTTAAATTCGGAGAGTCCACGATAGTAGTACATCTTATGCTCGTTGTCTATGACGAAAGGCATTATGCTATTACGAAGGCACTCACGGAAAAGAATGAGGCGACCAACACGTCCGTTGCCATCTTGGAATGGATGGATGCTCTCAAATCGCCAATGATACTCGGCAAGGGTATGGATGGTTGTGTCCTTTTGGGCATGATACCATTCTTGCAAAGAGTTCATTTCGTTCGCTACATCAGTAGGCTTGCAAGTCTCATGTCCACCGACTTCGTTAGCGAGTTTCTTGTATTCGCCCACATTGAAGTAGGATTTCTGTGAATCAGCAGTTCCGGTCTTCAAAATGCGATGAAACTCTTTGATTATGGCTTCTGTGAGTGGTTCCTCAATGGTGCGGAGGAGATAGTCGAAAGCAATGAAGTGGTTGGTTGTTTCAATTATGTCATCCACTGGCACGGCTTCCTGATCCTTGAAACCAATGGTTCGAGTTTCAAAGATGTACCTTGTCTGCTCTTCGGTTAGTTTGCTACCTTCTATTCGATTAGAGTTGTAGGCGAGCTGCACCTGAGTCTTATGATAGAGTCCTCCCTTGCGATGTGCCTGCTGTTCTTCAATGAGGAACGAAGTGAGTTTGTTCATAAGGTCCGTTTTTGTTCTTTAATTTTATTTCTAAATTATAAAACACAAGGCTAATTAAAAAAACTGCAGACTATTGATGAGCAATAATCTGCAGGCTTAGTTTAGTACCCCGAGCCGGGCTCGAACCGGCACATCGTGAGATATTGGTGTTTGAGACCAACGCGTCTACCAATTCCGCCATCGGGGCATGAAGGTCGTGGGAAGGCCTGCTTCCTTGTCGAAAGCGAGTGCAAAGTTATATGTTTTTTTGTAATTGACAAAGTTTTTGGAGTATTTTGTGTGTGTGAAAGGTAAGTTTTGGTGATTTTTTTTGTGTGGAAGTACAATTATTCATAAATTTGCACAAGAAAAGGAATTAATTTTTATACTCACTTTAATAATTATTCGTTATGAAGAATTTAGTAAAAAGTATGATGTTTGCACTCTCTATGTTGTGCAGCACAATGGCATTTGCCCAGCAGGGCTCAAGTGGTGTAGGTGTTAACTTTGGTTATCAGGTTGGTGGCAGAGGCGTAAGCAATGTCGGTCTTGGCATTAAGTATAACTACATGATTACTGACCATCTCCGTGCTGAGGTAAATGGTATGTATTACTTCAAGGGTCCTAAGGCTTCGCTTCAGGATTTGGTAGATAAGAAGTATTACAAGACTATTGACAATAAGCCAGAGTATATCTCGGGTAAGGACACAGAGTGGTTTGATGTTAACATCAATGCTCACTACCTCTTCGATCTTTCAGACAAGTGTCATTTGTATCCAGTATTCGGTTTTGCAGCAATGTTTGGTCGCACTCACTTCGACTATGCAGAGAAGGTTGGTTTGAACACAAATAATCTTCCTGATTTCTTGAAGCCATCAGATGAGACAAAGGAAAAGACTTCTTACTCGGATGCTCACTTCCGTCCAGGTGCAAACCTCGGTGCTGGTTTCCAGTTTGACATCACTGATGACTTCGCAATCACTTTCGAAGCAAAGTATAAGCTCATCAAGCACTTCGGAAACTTCAACATGGCTCTCGGCTGTGTGGTTCTCTTCTAAGTGAAGAGTGAAAAGTGAAAAGTGAAAAATTTGCTACCGCCTTGGAACAAGAGCAGTTTACACTGCGCTTAGTTTGATGGCAAAAGGACATTCTCGTCCGGTAGGAAATTTTTCACTTTTCACTTTTCACTTTTCACTTAAAACCTTCGCTTAGCGAAGGTTTTTTAGTTCTTGAACGAATGTATAGGTGCTGGGATGCGACCTGTGCGGTCAACAAAACGCTGGCTTGAGAAGGTGTTGACAGGCATGATAGGAGCATAGCCTAAGAGTCCGCCGAACTCAACGGTGTCGCCTATGGTCTTGCCCACAACAGGGATGATGCGCACAGCTGTAGTCTTCTGGTTTATCATGCCGATAGCGCTCTCGTCGGCTATGATGCCAGCAATGGTTGTGGCAGGAGTGTCGCCAGGAATAGCAATCATATCAAGACCTACTGAACATACACAAGTCATGGCTTCGAGTTTCTCGATGGTAAGCGCACCAGCCTCTACTGCATCAATCATGCCTTGGTCCTCGCTGACAGGGATGAATGCTCCGCTGAGACCGCCCACATAACTGCTTGCCATCACACCACCTTTCTTCACCTGGTCGTTGAGAAGGGCGAGGGCTGCTGTGGTGCCTGGAGCACCAGGATGTTCCACTCCGATGCACTTGAGGATGTCGGCTACAGAGTCTCGAATGGCTGGGGTAGGGGCAAGACTGAGGTCGATGATGCCGAACGGAATGCCGAGACGACGACTTGCCTCTTGTGCTACGAACTGACCAACACGAGTAATCTTGAAGGCTGTCTTCTTGATTGTTTCGCAGAGAGTCTCGAAGTCGGCAAGTTGGCTTCTGCCATTGTTCTCGCCTTCGATGCTGCTTCCATATTCATGTTGGGTTTCGTTCTTGTAGCGAAGGTCCATCTGTTCGAGAGCATACTTCACAACACCCGGACCACTAACACCTACATTGATGATGGCATCAGCCTCGCTAACACCGTGGAAAGCACCAGCCATGAAAGGATTGTCGTCGGGAGCATTGCAAAGCACAACGAGTTTTGCACATCCAAGCGAATCGGCATCCTTTGTTTCGTAGGCTGCATCCTTGATGATATCGCCCATGAGACGAACGGCATCCATATTGATGCCTGTCTTGGTGGAACCCACGTTGACACTCGAACAGATGCGTTCGGTGCATGCGAGTGCTTTAGGAATGGAACGGATGAGGAGTTCATCGCTCTTTGTCATTCCCTTGCTCACGATTGCCGAATATCCACCAAGGAAGTTGACACCAACCTCCTTAGCAGCCTTGTCGAGAGTCTTTGCTATTTGAACATAATCGCCAGGGATGCGGCAACATGCACCTCCAACGAGAGAGATAGGGGTGATGCTGATTCGTTTGTTGACAATAGGAATGCCAATCTCACGCGAGATGGCTTCGCCCGTCTTAACAAGGTCCTTAGCAAGAGTGGTTATCTTCTTGTATATCTTTTCGCAGGTGACATCGAGTTCTTTGTCGGCACAATCGAGAAGATTGATACCCATAGTGATAGTGCGAACATCAAGGTTCTCCTGCTCAACCATTCGGTTAGTTTCGAGGACTTCAGATAGATTAATCATAATTATATTCGGTGCATCTTGTCGAAAATGTCCTCTAACTGAACCTTAACCTGAACACCAGTTGCGGCACCAATCTCGGAGAGTTCGTTGCTGATAGTGTCGAAAGGTTTTGCGGACTTGGTCATATCGACTATCATCATCATGTTGAAGAATTCCTGTACGATAGTCTGGCTGATGTCGAGAATGTTGATTTGATTGTCTGCGAGATATGTGCAGACCTTAGCGATGATACCTACTGTATCTTTGCCTACTACTGTGATTATTGCGCGTGTCATAACGAAAAAATATTAATTTACTATTTTTGCTATGTACCATTTAACCATTTACCATTTACCATTTTGCCTGCGGATGGAAAGCCAAGCGGCAGCAAAAAAATGGTAAATGGTAAATGGTTAAATAGTAAATGTTTTTATTGTTCAGGAGCCTTGTCAATCAAGTCAAGGAACTGGTCGAGTCGAGGAGTGATGATGATCTGAGTGCGGCGGTTCTGCGAACGACCAGCCTCAGTGTCATTATCTGCGATTGGGTTGTACTCACCACGACCACCTGCTGTGAGGCGATTTGGATTCACACCATACTTGTTCTGGAGTTCCTGAACAACAGAAGAAGCACGAAGTGCGGAGAGGTCCCAGTTGTTGCGGATGTTAGTCTTGCTGATTGGCACATTGTCGGTGTTACCCTCGATAAGAACTTCGTAGTCCTTATAGTCTGTGATAATCTTTGCAATCTTAGCGAGAGTGCTTGCTGCTCTTGGAGAAATCTCGTACGAACCACTGTTGTAGAGCATGTTGTCGTTGAGCGAGATGTAAACAACACCCTTGAGAACCTTCACATCTACATCCTTGAGTTCTTCCTTTGAGAGAGAACGAGTGAGGTTGTTTGTGAGGACAATGTTGAGAGAGTCGCTCTTTGACTTAGCATCAACGAGCTGCTTGATGTACTTGTTTGAGGCGCTGATTTCCTGAACGAGCATCTCTACGTTCTTAGCACCACCGTTGATGCTCTGGTCGAGTGAGTTCTGGAGTTGCTTGTTGGCAACCTTCTCTTCCTTGAGAGCAGAAGTGAGGTTTGCTGCCTTTTCGTTAGCGGCAGAGAGTTTTGCATTAGCAGTTGCAAGGTCAATCTGGAGCTGCTGATATTTTTCCTGAAGAGCCTTTACTTCGCCCTGACAATCAACAAGTGTCTTTTTGCTTGCACAGCTACCCAACATGAGTGCTGCAGCGAAGAGTGGAAGAATGTACTTTTTCATAAACTGAGTATATTTATTTGAGTAAATATTTATGATGTTTTCGTTTGTTGCAAATCGAACATCGGTTTATTTTCACCGCAAAGATAGGTGTTTTTTACATTCTTCCAATCACTTTTACTGCTAATATTCCTTAATCTTATATAATATTTAAATAAAATAAGGTATTTTTATGCTAATGCAGAGCAATTAGTCCTTATTCGTTGTCAGGGAGAAACTGATCGAACTCGGTTCCTTGCCAGTTGCACCAATCCTTAGTGAGCATATCTTCTTCAGGATCTGCATCCAAGTCGTAAGCAGGGAAACTAATTGCCACCATCTTCATGAGAGACACTTCGCAAGTCTCCAATACTGGTTTGATATATAATTTCTTTTCCATATTACTTAACCATGATTTTCTTGTTGCCGATGATATAAACTACTCCCTTCTCCAACTTCTGAACCTTGCGGCCATTGAGGTCGTAAACCACGTTAGTGTTTGTGCCTTCAATCTTGGCGATAGAAGTTTCTTCAGGTTTCTCAGTGTTCATGATGAGCTTGCTTTCGCTCACTTCTGGAAGTTCGAGATAACTGCGGTAAGCCTTAGTAGTGATAGGTTTTGCAGGGTTCACGCGATAGAATGCGAGGACATCATCCTGGTTCTGGAGGATGAACTGAGTGTTCTTGTTAAGACGAAGGCTGTTAGTGCAACCGATGAAGAGATTGCCTTCACTGCTGTGGATAGGAGCCACTTCCTTAGTGACGAACGAAGTAGCAGGCAATGTGAGAGATGTGCCTTCCTCGCTGTAGATGAGAACTGGTTCGAATGCAGGGATTGTGCCTTCAACCTCAGCCAACATGATGTAGCCGTTCTCAACCGATTCTGCTGTGAATGCCTGGATGCCTTCAGGAAGTGTGACATCAGCTGGGTAGCACAATGTTGACCAATGATTAGCGAGTGAGAGCTGTGATTCAGCAAGTTCTGTTGGAGCATACTTGAAACCACGGATATTGTCGATGTAGTTGTAGCGACCTGAGAAGCGGAGGTAGTAGTAACCGTCTGCAGGAGCAGTCCATGTGAGAACGGCGAGAGTGTTGTTTGCTGCAGGAGTTTCGCTGAATGCAACCTCCCAAGTCTCACCATTATCAACGGAATATTCCATAGTGAGAGTCTCGTCGTCCCAAGGAAGGAGAGCCTCAAGTTCGATGACGTCGCCTTCGTTAGCCATAAGACGAGGAGTAGTGAGAGTGTTGTCTGCCGAATAACGACCTGCATAAGCCATTTGAGTTCCGTTTCCATAACTTGGCTTGTTTTCTACAGTCCAACCATTGTTTGTCCACAATGCAGGAATACCATTCTCGAAGTCTTCCTCGAATGTATCTGGGTCTTGAGCAATAGCAGTCACGTTGATAGAAACAGCTTCAACACCTTCCTCCTTAGGCTGGATAGAGATTGTGCCTTCCTTTTTGCCGTATTCCTCGTCGAAGATGTAGTTGACAGTGAGAGTCTTGTTTTCACCAGCAGCAATAGTCATCGCTGTCTCCGAAACTGTGAAGTGTTCAGGAGCGGAAGTAGTGATGTCAATGTTGAGTTCACCAGTACCGATATTGCTGATAGTGTATTCGTGAGCACCGTTTTCCTTCATGAAACCGAAGTTGTCTGTGATGACATTTCCCTCAGCAACACCAGGACCAGCGATAGTCATGACAGGACCTTCAACGAGAGAGAAACCGTAGAAGTCATCGAGTGCAATGTACTGGCCTGCGAGAGCAATGTAGTGAGCCGAAGTTGGGAAGTTGGAGATTGTTGTTTCCTTCCAAACCTCGTATTCTGCATCAGAACCATACTTGTCTCCGAACTTAGTCCAATTCTTGCCATCTTCAGAAGTGTAGATGTTGAAGTAAGCAGATGAATAAGTAGAAGTGGTGTTCTTGCTGTAACGGATGTAGAGAACATCGTCCTCAGTCACATTGATAAGAGGAGAAGCGATGCGACCATTACCACTATATGAGCTGTAGTAGCCAATCTTTGCACAACCATCAGCGATAGTCCAGTTGCCTGTGTCGATAGTCCAGTCTTCTGGAGCTTCGTTGAAGTCAAGGTAGAGCTTTGCAGGGTCGCGAACAATACCGCTAAGACTGAGAGTGAACGCATCGAGTCCCTCAGGAGTGATAGTGAGAGTACCATTCTTTGTACCGTATGTTTCGGCATTCTGAGAGATTGTGATAGTCATTTCCTCATCAGCTTTGAGAGTGATTGATGATTCAGAAGCGGTATAGTCACCTTCGCAAGCGATAGTTGCAGCCATGGTTTCTGTACCTGAGTTCTTCACTGTGTATTCAGTAGAAGTCTCGCCTGCAGAGAGACCGAAGTTAAATGTGCTTCCATTCTTCACATTTGCACCATCCTTCAAAACTGAAAGACGAGGACCTGCAGCCTGTTCATAAGTGTTGAAAACAACATCGTCGATAGCTGCACGACTAAGACAGATGGCGATGAGACGAGGTTCTGTGCCGAGGTCAACAGTGCATTCCTCCCAAGTAGTGCTTGTGAGAGTCCAGTACTTGAAAGAAGATGAGCCAACCTTCTTGTACGAATCACCGTCTGCTTCTACCTCATAAAGGTCAACGTAACCCTTTGTAGAAGAGCTTGAAGATGTTTTGCGAGCATAGAAAGAGAATGTGCCTGTCAACTGAGTTGGGATGACTACGATGGCAGAATTTGTTGATGAATACGAAGCCTCAAGAGACTTCTTCGAACCATTGTAGGCTGTGGACCACAAACCATAGTTTGTTGAACCTGCACCTGTGTAGATAGTACCGCCAACAATTTTCCAACCGTTGGAAAGTCCCTTTCCATATCCCCAAGAGTCTGTATCTGTGATAGTGACTGATTCAAAGTCTTCTGTTACAGTTTCTGCTTGTACAGAAGTGTTTGCAAAGAAAGCAAACAGACTCAATGCTGCGAGTTTAAGAATCTTCATAATGCGTGTTTATTTTAAGTGTTATTACTTCTTGTAAATCTTCTTAGTGGTGTTACCCGACTTCACGATGTAGAGTCCCTTAGTCATCATGTCGGCAGAAACCTGCTGACCAGAAGCGTTGTAAACCTTGATGTCGTTAGCGTTCTCTGCTTCAACCGAGAGGATACCATCAGCTTCAGGCTTAATATCTGTGCCATCAGCACCTACAACCCAAAGGCATGAGAAGGCGATACGATTAGGGATGTTTGCAATCTTTGTAGCCTTACCAGTCTCGATGTCAACCTCGTAAAGAGCTGTGTCGTACTTGCCGTTTGTTCTCCACTCCTTGTCGCTGAGTGATGACCATGAGCCCCAGTCGTTGATGCCCTTACCACTGTTCACATAACCGTTCCAGTACATCTTGCCAGTCTTGTGGTCGAAACAAGCAGCCTGACGCTTGAACTGTGATTCAACACCTGAATGAGTGTACATCTCAACCTCCTCAGGGTCGCCCTCATCATTGATGATTGTCTTTGTTGCCATCAAACCAGTTGTGCAGTCGAACTCAACCATTGTGCCACCACTTGTCATTGAGTAAAGGTGACCAGTTGGGGAACAAGCCAAAGTTACGAAGTTGTCGTAATACACACCAGGAGTAATCTGAGTGATTTTCATTGTTTCGAGGTCGATAGTGCAGATTGCATATCCAGCATCAGTTGTGTAGCCCTCATCAATGTCCTCCTGGTCCAAATCATCAGAACCTTCAGGAAGAACAACGTCTGTAAGGTAGAACAGACCGTAAACCTTTCCATCAACTGGGTTGTATGTCATACCGCGTGACTCAAGGTTAGCAGACTTTGGGTAACGCTCAGAAGAGAGAAGTTCGAAAGTCTTGGCGTCCCACTTGCGAACAACAAACTCCATAACGCCGCTTTCGTCGGCATCTGGGTCCTCATGACTCATGACAGTATAGATGATTCCATCGATGTAGAGCGAACCTGAGTTGCCATACATCAAGTTGTCGTAGTGTACAAGATTTGATTTGAGACTGCTGTCGTTCATGTCGAGTGACCAGAGACCAACGTCGCCTCTGAATTCTGCCTTACCAGTCTCAGCGTTCCATCCAAGGTATTCGTACTTTGTGTCGTCGCCATCATCATAGCGCATCGTGTTTTTTACTCCGTAGAACTGTACGGTTTGTGCTACTGCTACAGCAGCTGTTGTGCATAAAGAGATTGCAAGTGCAACCAATCGTGATTTGTAGATGTTTGTCATTTGTTTTGTATGTTAATATGTGATTTTGTTTTCGGTGCGCAAAATTAAGTAAATTAAAAATATAGTACAAATAAACATATTTCACCTGCGACAAAATTGCTGAATCTGCAATAAAAAGGTGTCTTTTGAAGCAAAAGATGTATTAAAAGCATGTGATTTTGTTATTTTTTTGCTAATTTTGCAATCGTTTTTGTTAAAAAAGCAAATGACCACTATATGTTGAAACACCTTATTATATTATATACGACATTCATAATTTTGCCGATTTCATCATTCGCACAAGGGCAGAAAGAGACCATTTCTTCGCTCTCCATCAAGTGTGAAAAGGCACGAAGTTTGTCGCAGTACGAGAAACTTGACACCTATTCTTCGCAGCTTCTGGATTTGGCAAAACAGAAAAAAGACAAGCGCGCCGAGACGTATGCCTACTTCTACAATGGACTCTCGAAATTGTTCAACGGTAAGGGAGATGAATCGCAAAAGATGCACGACAAGGCAGAGTCGATGTCGGTTGAGATTGGTAATGATTCTGTGAGAGCTTTGGTGTATAATGCAAAGGGCATTTACCATGCGATGATGCAGAACAATAGCTTTGTGGCACAGCAGTATTTCATCAAAAGCTTGGAGTTGGCTAAGAAGGTTGACTACGAAGAATTGTGCCATAGAGTTCGTGGAAACCTCCTCACGCTATCCCATTCTATGGGCGATTCCATAGCCTACGAGATAGCCACAGAGGTGTATGAGTTCGGACAAAAGCAGCATAATGATGAGCAACTTGCGATGGGTGCCTACTATCTTGCAAGTTATTTCTATTCGCACGACAACTTTGTTGAGACCGAGAAATACCTCAAGGTAGCACTCGACACATACGATAAATATCCTTACGAGGATATCCCTTCCGTGTATCTGTTGTATGCAAAGATGCAGATTACTCAAGGCAAATATGATAAGGCTGAGGGTTTTGTGAAGCAGGCAATCACGCTTGCCCAAAAGTACAAACAGGTCTCGATGGAGGTGGATGGCTACATCACTTACGCCGAATTGTTGAACAAAAAACATAAGTATCAGGAGTCGAACGACATGTTGCAGCACGCTGTGCAACTGGCGGAAAGCATCGAGTTGAGCAGTAAGGAGATTGACTGCAATCAGTTGATGGCTAAGAACTTCATGGCATTAGACAAGAAAAGCGAAGCTATTGCTTGTCTTGAAAAGGCAAACAACTTGCTCTCTGAGAAAGGTAAGTTCAACATGCAACGCCTGTCGCACGAACTGCGTATCATGCGCGACATAGAGAAAACCGAGATGGAGGCAAAGCTGAGAAAGGAACAGATTGCCGCCCAGCGCAAGGTGATGATTATGCTCTTTGTGGTTGTG
>CALBJW010000147.1 GCA_937893145.1 uncultured Prevotellaceae bacterium
AAAAAGATTTACGTAAATTAATTAAAAGTTAAACTAAAATGGAAAAGAAAGTATTCAACGCACCATTCGTTAAGATGGTTCGTTTCGATGCAATCGATGTTATCACAACAAGTGGTGCATCAACTGATGACAAGATTCACCCAGGATGGGGTCCAGACAAGAATGACGGTGGTGCTAATGACGGTCACGTTATTCCTCCAGGTCAGCAGGGCAAGGGCGCAAAAGCTGTTGTTAGCCCAATTTCACTTGCATGGTAATGTCAACACGGTTCATTCCGTAATTGCACATTTCAAAGCTCACAAGAGAATGTATCACACGATACATTCTCTTGTTGTTTTTTTTGCTCATAAAGTACTTAATAATATACTCTATGTCCTCAAAATTGTGGACATATCGAATAAAAAGCGTAACTTTGCAGTCGCTAACAAATGAGGGGGATCCGAAAACCTCGAAAAGAGTAGGAAAAGTAAAAAAGATTAGTTTAGGGAAAATTATGAAAAAGTTTTTGGCTGCAGTGGTGGTGGCAGTATGTTCACTCACTGCAAATGCACAGGTATGGATTGGTGGTTCACTTGGTTTTGCAACTATTGACCCACAGGGACCAGACAATTCGGTTACAACACTTACAATCGCTCCAGAATTTGGTTACAAGCTCAACCAGAAGTGGGAAATTGGTGTGGCACTCGAGGAGACAGCAGTATTTGCTGATGACAATGTGAATGCTTTCTACATCGCTCCATTCGCACGCTACAACTTCTTCCATTCTGGCATCGCAACTCTCTTCGTTGATGGTGGTTTCATTGTAGGAACACAGAACTACAATAGCAGCTATGTACACACAGACTCTCACACAACATTCGGTCTTGGTTTCCGTCCTGGTGTGAAGATTGAACTCTCTCACAGACTTGCTCTCGAGGCTAAGACTGGTTACCTCGGTGTGAAGGCTGTCACAGACTCATACACATCATTTGGTTTTGGTGTAAACAACGAGGAACTTTCGCTCGGACTTGTTTATGAGTTCTAATATCTGACAGACATTTTGTTTTATAACATAACAAAAAAGGGTGAAGATTTTGCTATTGCTTTGCAGAATCTTCACCCTTCTTTTTTATCTCAGTTTCAATACTGGCATGATGTTGTTCAAGTTCTTCTCGGGAAGAGAGACGATAAGAGCATCGGAAGTGCGGCGGAACTTAACTTTTCCATATCCGAGGAGTTCAATCTTCTTTATCTTCTGAGGATAGAGAGAACTGCCTTCAGCGAGAGAGCGTACCGTGATGGTGTGGTCCTCTGGCCATGCGAGGGCTGAGACATAGAGAGTCTTGCCGTCTTTAGACTGATTGAAACGTATCTCATCAGAACCCGCCTTGGCGTATTGACCATCGTTGAAACCCTGATTGTTGATGGCAATGTCGGCATCTGCTATCTTGCCTTCACCAAACTTCTTCCAAGGGCGAGTCTTCACGATGCTCTCCTTGTTAATCTTCATCCATGCTCCAAATTCCTTCATGATGGCGAGTTCCTTCTCGTCTGGTGTGCCATCAGCACGGAGAGGAACATTGAGGAGCATATTGCCATTCTTCGACACGATATCGACAAGGAGTTTGGCGATAGTGGCAGCAGACTTATATCCATTGCGCTGATAGATGCCTGTATTGTAGTGCCAGTCGCCAATGCAGTTGCAGCACTGCCAAGGACGTTCCATAATCTTGTTTGGAGCACCACGTTCCACATCCCACACGAGAGCGTCTTTCATGTCCTCTTCAAGAATCTTACCAAACACCACGCCCTGACCATTTGTCTTGTTGTATTCGTGGGCAGCTATCTTCATGCCAGCATCGCTGACGGGATAGAATGGAAGGACTGTCACATCGAAGTAAATCAAATCAGGACTGTACTTATTGATGGCTTCAAGGGTACGATTGTAGAAGTTCGTGATGTAGTCCTGAGTAGGAAGGCAGACACCGTTCTGCCACCCCCACTGGCGATGAATGGCTCCATTGTCCCATGTGTTGTCGGAGAAGTCGTGGTCCTGAGCATAGAGTTTCTGAGGGTCGAGACCTTTCCACCACTTCTCTGTGCCATCAGGATTGAGTTTGTAACCATCTTCCTTTGTGAGCCAACCATCATACTTCACACCTCGCTTATCGCCCTTGAGGTCGAAACGACGACTTGGTTCGTACCATGACCAAGCATGGTCGGCATGGAAGGACACACCAAATGGGAGTCCAGCCTTCTTGGCTGCCCTTGACCACCCCTCGAGAATGTCCTTGTGTGGACCGATATTCTTTGAGTTCCACTCCTGATACTTACTATCCCAGAGGTCGAAGTTGTCGTGATGATTGCCGAGAGCAAAGAAATACTGAGCGCCACATTCCTCCTTGTAGAACTTCACCAGTTCGTCTGGATTCCAGTTTTCAGCCTTGAAGAGAGGCAGCACGTCCTTGAAACCGAACTCACTCGGATGTCCATAATGTTCGCGATGGTACTTGTACTTTCCATTTCCCTCCATGTAGAGTTCACGAGCCATCCAGTCGCCCGAACCCTCCACACATTGTGGACCCCAATGCGCCCAGATGCCAAACTTAGCATCACGAAACCATTCTGGCACCTCGTACTCGCGGAGCGATTCCCAAGTAGGTGCGAACTTGCCTGTAGCCATTGGTTCATCAGTCTCCAAAACTGGAATCTGATAGTTCTGGGCAAAGAGATTTGCCGACAGAAGAAG
>CALBJW010000148.1 GCA_937893145.1 uncultured Prevotellaceae bacterium
CGAGCTCCTTGTAGTTCTCAACCTTAGCCTTAGAAGCGTTGTAGATAACGAAGTTTGGCTCGAAGTTAGCGAGTTCCTCAGCTGTTGGCTGGATGAACATGTTTGTTACAAAGTGAGCCTGCCAAGCAACCTCAACGATGAAACGAACAGCCATACGAGTATCCTTGTTAGCACCGCAGAATGCATCAACTACATAGAGGTTCTTGTTGCAAAGCTCCTTAACAGCGAGATCCTTAACTGTAGCCCAAACATCCTCAGACATTGGGTGGTTGTCGTTCTTGTAGTCGTCAGAAGTCCACCATACAGTGTCCTTTGAGTTCTCGTCCATAACGATGTACTTATCCTTAGGAGAACGACCTGTGTAGATACCAGTCATTACGTTTACAGCCTGGAGTTCTGTGTTCTTACCAACCTCATAACCTTCGAGGCCTGCCTTTGTCTCCTCTTCGAAGAGTACTTCGTAAGAAGGATTGTGTGCGATCACTGTAGAACCAGTGATGCCGTACTGTGTCAAATCTAATGCCATAGTAGTGTTAAAAATTTTAATTAAAGTTGTGAATAATATCTTTTTACTATTATCTTTTCATCCTGAAATGAGCGATGCTACTGCACCTACTCAAATGCAAAGGTAATAATTATCTTTATATTATGAAATAAAATAAGACTGATTTAATAGAATTTTAATAAATTTTTTCGTATTAAATCAGTCTTGTTATGTTGTTTTGCTATTAGAACTTTACAAAATCGCTATTTGATAGCCACTTTGATAGGTGCTTTCATGTTCTTCGCGACCTTAGCAAGGAGTGCTTCCCAGTCGGTGAGACTGTTGAGTCCTGCGTTAGGGTTCTTGCTCCATCCTGTACCGAAATAGTAGGTGAGGGAGTATGTCTTTGGATTGAGTGGTGAGATGGCGAGAGCGTGACCTGTAGCTGCTCCGTTTACCTTCTCTATGAACTTCACATCCTTGACTGCTGTAGGGTAGATGGTGCCTACATAGATTTTGCCCATCTGACTTGCGAGAGGTGCGTGGTATCTCTTTGGAATGTAGCTGTATGTACCTTCATCGCCGAGGTCCTCGTAACCAATGTAACCACTTTCCTTGTTCATAATGTAGCCGTTAGGGTTCTGCTTGTGGATGACCACACCCGATGCCATTGTTGGGGCTGCAGAGAGTCCTGAGTAGCTAACAACGACCTTATTGAAGTTGCTACCTGCATCGAGAGTGAGGAGACGAGTCTCTCTGACCTTCTGTCCTTCATACTCTATCTCTGGATATGTGAACTTCACAGTGAAACGGATTGGTCCGTTGTCGAGAATTTCGTACTTCTCATAACACTTTGGCATGCAAAGGCTACCGTCCTTGTTTACGAGAGCATTGGCACCAGCTCCGAGTGTAGGACCTACAGTGTAGCAGTCCATTCCCTTGCCGTGGTCGATGTGATAGCAGAACACATTATATACTTCGTCGGCAAGTTCGCCGTAACCACGTTCACGCAACTGCTTTGTCACGGAGCGCATCTCCTTGTTCTCTTCGCTCTTGTACCAGTAGTCGAGCATGAGTTCGTCGGTACTCTTATTGAAGATGTCGTAGCCCACTGCTGCACCACCACCATAGATGCGGTAAGCAACGCAGTCGTTTTCCCATCCGAATTCTGTGCCACGCTCGTGGAAGAGTCGTCCGGCAGCCTTCTTCTTGTATTCTGCTGGTGTGCCAGGAACGGCATAATATACAGACTTGCCCTTTGCTCCGACACTTGCCTGGAAGATGAGTTTGCCGTCGTATGTCTGCTGGCTTGCTATTTCCTTACCATCAGCATCGGTGATGATGAACGAGTCTGTACTGAGTTTCTGCTTAATCTTCTGTGCATCTGCCTCTACCACTTCAAAGTTGCGAGAGGTGTTTGCTGGATTCTGCACAGAGAGTGTAACCTTGTTCTGAGCATTGCTGCTAAGTCCTAAAAGAAGGAAGATTGCAATAAATAAGTTCTTCATAATTTGTATAATAGTTTGGAGGTTAATTGTTCACCTCATTAGTCAATGTCAAAGAGATGACATCGCCCTTAGAGTGGAGGAGGTCAAAGAGTCCCATGAAGTCGGTGTTGTAGCGACAGCGAACCATGAAGTTGATGATGGTAGTGCCCATGTGGTAGTCGTAGCGGAGGAACTCGTCCGAGATATGTACCTTGTACTCCTTGAAACACTCGTGATACTCATCAGCATTGGTAAGGATGCGACCTACCTTCAGACGGATAATCTTCTGTTCACCACCTCGGAAGAGGTGCTTCTCCATGAGGTCGAGAGCCATAAGAACGAAGATGATGAGCAGACAAGCGAGGGTGCTCACAATGTACATTCCTGCACCTACGGCAAGACCGATACATGCTGATACCCAGATACCTGCGGCAGTGGTGAGTCCACGCACCGAACCCTTCATCTGGATGATGGCACCTGCACCAAGAAAACCGATACCCGAGATGACCTGAGCGGCAATACGACCAGGGTCACCGTTCTTCAGTCCCATGTATTCCTGTGGGATGTAGATGGAAACGAGCATGGCAAGTGTGGCTCCCATCGTGATGAGAGCAAAGGTACGCATACCTGCTGTCTGACCTTTGTGGCGGCGTTCCAGTCCGATGATGGCACCGAGCAGGAGACTAAGGATGAGCTTGAACATTCCCCCAATGATGTTGACATTAGGGTCATTGATTTGTGAGATTATATAGTCTGTCATGGTGTTAAATGTTTTTTGTTTTTGCAAAGGTAATGATTTAAAATGAGAAAAGTGGAAAGCGAAGAGATTTTTTTCGCTTTCCACTTTTTACAATCAAACTTTTCGTTCGATTAGAAGTTAATGTTCACACCTCCCATGAATGTTGCACGAGGCATAGGGTAACCAGCGATGAATTCATATTCATCATTGAAGAGGTTGTCGCCCTTCACCCAGAGACGAAGGTTCTTGAGGAGCTGATACCCTACGGTAGCATTGAGCAATGCAAAGGTCTGCTGTATGGAAGATGTAGTGTAGAGGCCTGCAATCTGCTGTATTCCTGCTGTGGCAGTCCATTTGCCGTAGTGCATATTAGCACCGAAGTAACCCTTGTACTCAGGACAACCGATGATAGGAGTGTCCATGTGTGTGTATGAGTGGTTGGTGTTGAGGTTCCAGTGGCTGTTGATGCGCCATGATGCTTCGAGTTCGATGCCCTGGTTCTTGAACTCGCCACTGTTCACATTTTTTGTGACACCATTAACAGGCATAGTCATAATCATGTTGTCACCATCCATAAGGAAGAGATTGATGCCGTATGATATCTTGCCGTTGCAAAGGCTGTGGCTCCATGCCAACTCGTAGTTCCAGAGGCGTTCAGCACGAAGTTCATCGTTTGCTGTGCCGTAGAGGTAGAGGTCCTTAGTGGTTGGATTGCGGAATCCCTTGCCTGCAGTAGCCTTGATGGTAGCTGTCTTGAGAGGACGGAACACAAGTCCTGCCTGTGGAACCCACTCGCCACCAGCTACAGAATGGTGGTCGTAACGAACACCAGCATCGACTGTGAGCCACGATGCTATATTCTGGCGGACATCCACATATCCAGCCACTTCGTTGCTGTGAGTGTGAGTGCTCTGCATACCACGACGACCAGTAGTGACTACTTCACCAGTTTCACGACTTGTGTAGTAAGCACGACCATAAATGTGCTGATAGTCCATGCCGACAGTGATGCTGTTGCCTGTGAAGAGGTTCATAGTCTGATACCAGCTCACTCCTGCGAGAGCATCCTTCGAACGGAAGAGTTCTGTCTGTGGTTTTGCACCTTCAGCATAACCATCATTTATCTTATGAATACCGAAGTTGTCATACACGCTGATACGGCCATTAGTCTTTTCGTAATGGTTCTCTACTCCGAGAGTAGCCACACCACGAGTAATCCACTGGTCTGCCTCAAAGAGAGGTTTGTCGGTGCTACCAGGATAAGAAGCGTTGAAGTGTGTGATGTCAACATCAGCAAAAGCATTCCAGTTGTTGCAGATGTCATAGCCAAGTTTCACATAACCGCCATACTGCTCAAATCCCATGCGAGGACGATGGTTGTCGGAACGACCATACTGGGCTGCAACGGTAGAAGAAAACTTACCGCTTCTCACTTGGTTGCTAACCTCTGTCTGTACTGTTCCCCATGAACCAGCACCGAGATTGATGTGAGTCTTCACACCGTCCTGATGCATTCCACGAGTCACGATGTTGATGACACCACCCATAGCATTGCTACCATAGAGAACAGAAGCAGGACCACGAACCACCTCGACCTTCTCTGCCATCATAGTCTGGTAAGCATCGCCAATGCTATGCCCAAACACACCTTGATACTGAGGATGACCATCCACAAGTACAAGGACCTGACCATTACCCGCAGCGAGTCCACGCACATTGATGCCACCTGCAGCACCACCACTGACACCATATCCCATCATTCCACGCTGAGTGATGAAGAGTCCTGGTACCTGTTCTGAAAGGGTAGGGAGCATGTTGACACGCTCATTGTCAGTCAATGTCTTGCGGTCGATGATGCTTACTGTTGCTGGGAGGTTGCGAGTGGTAGTTGCACTTCGTGTTCCGGTAACCACCACATCATTTAATAGAATAGAATCGTTTTGCGCAAAAGCATTGGTTCCCAAGGCGAGAGCCAATGCAAGGAAAGTTAGTTTCATAATTGTTGTTTGTTTTGTGTATATCTTTATTTGTTACTTCTTGTCAATGCAGATAATCTTGTATTTCTTGCTACCAAGACCAATCTTCTCAGCGTGGTCGATAGTGTGAGTGCCATGACGAGAAGTGATGCGTTCGATGAGAGGCTTATTGTTGTCGCCTGGTTTGCCTTCATAATTGAATACCTTATCTACACAAGCCTGGTCGAGAGCTACAGGATCGAGACTTGCAAGGATACCCATGTCTTGAAGTTCAGGCTTTGCAGGATGGCCGTCGCAGTCGCAATCCACTGACATATTGTTCATTACATTGATGTAGATGACCTTACC
This sequence comes from uncultured Prevotellaceae bacterium, assembly GCA_937893145.1. Lineage (GTDB taxonomy): Bacteria > Bacteroidota > Bacteroidia > Bacteroidales > Bacteroidaceae > Minthosoma. Next base: position 5,035 of record CALBJW010000148.1, read on the forward strand.
GCCCATGTAGTTGTGAACAGCCTGTGCTGCTGCAGCCATAGACTCGAGGAAGGCATCCTGAGGCTGAGTGTTCTTCCATGCTACAGAAGGAATAGAAGAAACGCCATGAGAGTGGATGTAAGCCTTACCAGCAGTTGAAGCCACACCGATAGATGCGTTCTTCAACACACCTCCGTAACCACCCATAGTGTGGCCCTTGAAGTGTGCGAGGTTAATCATCCAGTTGTAGTGTGCAAGGTGTTCACCCACGATGTCGTACTTAATCCATTTCTGGTCCTGTGCAGGGATGCGGATAGATTCAAACTCATCCATGATGTCAACTGCAAAGATTGAATCGAAACCATGTTCGTGGATTGTTTCCCAATGCTTCTTTGGGTCCTGACGAGTGCCACCGTATGCGGTACAGCACTCTACGATTGTTCCGTTCACTTCCTCCACAAGGTTGCGGATGAGTGTTGGCTTTAAGTAGTGTGGATTGCCACCCTCACCTGTACTGATTTTAACTGCTACGCGACCATCAACCTTTACGCCGAGAGCCTCGTATATCTTTACCAATGATTCTGGTGTTATTTCCTTAGTGAAATACACCTTTGACTGTGCCATAGCGCCAATGCTGATAAGCATAGCAGTCAATGCGATAAATACTTTCTTCATTACCAAAAATTGTTTTCTTTATAAAGATTATGTGCAAAGATAAGTATTTTTTTACTAATAATCATTATCTTTGCACGCAATCTTAATCTTATAAACTCAAAAAACCAAAACTTACATTCATTATGCTTAAGAAATTTATTGCAATCATCCTTGCAGCTACAGCATTAGTTGCATGTTCTTCTCAGAAGAAGACTGAGGAAACACAAGAACAGAAGGTTCTCGTACTCTATTATTCTCAGACTGGTGCTACCAAGACTGTGGCAGAAGAAATCCAGAAGCAGCTCGGTGCTGACATCGAGGCTATTGAGCTTGTCAATCCTTACGATGGAGATTTTGCTCAGACTATCGAACGTTGTCAGAAGGAGATGGCTGAAGGTGAGACTCCAGAACTCAAGCCACTCAAGTCAAACATCGAGGATTATGATGTTATTTTCCTTGGTTATCCAGTATGGTTTGGCACTTACGCTCAGCCTATTGCAACACTTGTGAAGAACATCACATTCGAGGGTAAGAAGATTGTTCCATTCTGCACTTTCGGTAGTGGTGGTCTCAATTCTTCGAGCGAAAACCTCAAGGCTGCCCTTCCTAATGCAGAGATAGCAGAGGGTTATGGTGTTCGTAATGCTCGTATTGCTGCAGTACCAGCAGAAGTGACTCGTTTCCTTATCGAGCGCGAATATAAAGAAGGTGAAATTGAAGCTCTTCCAGCATTCATGGAGCAGCACCCAGTAAGTGAGGAAGAGGCTGCCATCTTCAATGCTGCCTGTGCTGACTACCCTTACCCAATCGGTACTCCTGTAATGGTAGCTGCTCGCACCACTTCTGCCTCAACTGACTATCTCTTCACAGCTGAAAGCCAGAATCCTGCAGGCGAAACAACTACTGCTTCGGTATGTGTTACTGTAAGCAATGAAGAAGGTGCAAAACCTGAATTTACATACGTTGAGCGTTAATATTTTATTATGCTGAACATAACTTTTCGTCCTGCCACTATTGAGGATGCTACCTTTGTTGCTTTCGTTATGATGGAAGCAGTAGGTGTTCCTGTTATGGAGGATGGACGATTACCAAATGACAATATAAAGGATATCTGTCATCGTACAGATACCCTTTATACTTATCTCAATGCCACCATTGTGGAGTGTGATGGCAGACGAGTCGGGGGACTGATATCTTATCAGGGAAAAGGTTATCATGACATCAAGGTCCATACTTTTTCACTCGTCAAGGACAGTTTGTCCTTCGATGCTGAATCTATGGACGACGAGACTAGTGAAGGTGAATACTACCTCGACAGTGCTGCTGTCATACCTGAATATCGTGGCAAGGGAATTGGACGTGCTATAATTGAATATGGTGTGAGTGTTGCTGAAAACAAAGGTCTGCTGCCGGTTCTTGCTTGTGATCCGGACAACACCAATGCCTATACTCTATATACAAGCATAGGATTCCTGGAGGATGGACATCTGTTTATTTTTGGTGAAGACTACTTGAGGATGACAAAAAAGGTTGATACTCTGTGAAAAAGAGTTCAACCTTTTTTATATGTTTTGCCTGCCTTTGTATTTACGTTACTGCTTGATTGAGCATTTAGATATGTCAATCAGATTATTTACGATTGCATATATGGTAAGACCCGCAGGAGAGTGAATCTGCAGTTTTCGAGCAATGTTACGGCGATGAGTAAGCACCGTGTTAAGAGAGATAAAAAGATGGTCGGCAATCTCCTTGTTTGCCATTCCTTGTACAAGACAAACGATGATTTCCTTTTCTCGTTCAGAGATGGCTTCGGTGTTCCCATCGCCACTAATCATATTTGATATGCGTGCCGTCACTTCATCTTTCTTTATCTTGCTCTCAATAGAACGGATGGCAGGAACGAATATCTTGTCTTCCACATTGCTATGGTTGTTGAGCCATTCCTCATTATTGTAGAGGTCGTATAGTGCAGCAGTTAGTTTGTTGTTTGTCAAGCCATCGTTAGGGAGATATTTAATAAGGATGCTCTTGAGTTCCTGCAGCTTACTTGTTGTGTCGCCGTGGTGCTTTGAGAATATGCCCACATTATAGTCCGACATCTGTTCTCCACGAAGCAATGCCTCAACATATGGGAACAGGGTCTTTTCTTCATACTTCATGTGAACCACGATGGAGTGTGCATACTCATCGTATATCTGCATGATGAGTGTAGCAAGACTGTCGCCTTCGTTCAGTGCGTCTTCCAGTTTATGACGAATGGAAGGCAACTGAAAGTCGAGGAAATAAACGTGTGATGCACGTAGATATGTAAGTAGTGTCTTGACCGAGATGTTTTCGTCCTGAGTTTGCGGAGCATAACCATTAATGATAAAGTTGACCACTACAAGGAATGTGTAGCAGTCTACTCCTTGTTCTTGACACACCTCCCATACTGTTTTGTCACCAAAACCAAGTTTAATGCCGAATGCCCCAAGTCCTTGAAGTACGCTATAGTTGTCGCGGATGAGTTCAATCATCTTGTCGTCCGCCTCATAGAGTTTCGTACGTTTCATATTGAAAGTTTTTGTTTTGGCTGCAAAGGTACGATTTTTTCGGTGAACGTGCAATCCTTTATTGTGAGTATTCTGCTTTACGATTGACTTGTTATGTAATCATTTCTTGGTAGAGTACTATTATTTTAAGTACTTTACCCAATCAATGATGTCTTTCAACACATCTGTTGAGATAGTTTCTTCTATCTGATGGTATTCGGCGAGTTGACCTGTTTTGCAATGTTGGAACAGGTGATTCAAGCTGTCGTATGCTACAACCTTGTGTTTACAGTTTGTGAGTCCCTTTTCTAAAACATTGATGTTGGATTCGCAGTCCACCTGAGTATCGTTTTTGCCATTCAAGGCAAGTACTGGACACTTTATGTTTTGCAAAGACTTGCTGACATTTACAGTAAGGAAATGTCGCATATAAGGATTGTCTATCTGTGCAACAGCTTGCTGGATAACAGGCTTGAGATTGTCAGGAACATTATCTTGATTTACTATGTTTGCAATACTCTTGCCTTCTATTATCTGGTCGAAAAGCATTTGCACAGCACCATACAGAGCATCTACCTGTTCTTGTGGAAGACCAGCCTGCTTCAGTGAGTTAAGATTTTGAGCTAACAATGTCTCGCGTCCCGAAACGACCATTCCTGCTAATGACACAGCAAAGTCTGCCTTTCCTTCACTTGCAAGCATCAGAGCAATAGTACCTCCCTCACTGTGGCCAAGTACACCAACATTCTTGAAGCGAGAACGAAGCATCTTCACTCCTTCTTCGGCATCAGTCTTGTGGTCATCAATGGTATAGTTCAATGACTTGAACCCATTGACACCATATCCTCTATCATCAAACCTCATGGTTGCAATGCCTTCGCGAGCTAAAGCATCGGCTATCACAGCAAATGGCTTGTGGTCCAGCATTTCCTCATCACGGTTCTGCATACCGCTACCAGTAACCATCACGAGTACGGGAGTGTCTTTTGTGCAGCCTTGTGGCAAGGTGAGGGTGCCGTTAAAAGTAAATTCACCGTTCTTGAAACTCACCTCTTCTGTTTTATAAGGGAAAGGACCTTTAGGAGTCTGTGGTCGCTTAACCTGTGGTTCACCTTCTTTTAGAATGAGTGGCAATGATAAGCCTCCCTGATAGAAATTGCCTGTAATCATCTTCATAACAACCACTCCTTCAAAGCTTGCTCCGATAGAAGGTACAACAATCTTCAATTTTCCTTCAGGAGTATAGCTCTTCTCTGCCTTGATGCCCTTTGCTCCCTGTAAAGGAGAATCCATAGTGCAGCCATCTGCATCAAAATGAAACACTAATGGGAGTTTTGTTCCTTGAATGTCAAGTTCTCCAGACCATGCTCCTTCTTGAGCATTAGCACACATTGCTGTTAATGCTATGAGTGCTGAGACAATTAATTTTTTCATATACATAAGTGTTGGATTAATCAGTATAATTTTTGTTTACATAGATATCTTTTTCAGTCCTTTTCTTCCCCACACAAGTATGAACGCAAAGAACACTCGTGTGCCAACAAGCCATAGGGCAGAGATACCTGTGAGGGCAAAGACGATGGTGTCTTCAAGGAGTGAGTGGTTCATGATGAGATGGAAGTTCACATCGTTTGCCTCATCCCGAGTGATGAGGCCTCGTTCTTCGAGGTCAACCATTACGGCAGAACCATAACTGATGCCAAGCACATTGCCTACAAGCCACATATATGCTGATTGGACAGGGAGTCCGAAGGCACGCATAAGTGGTGAGAGGAAACGTGATATCTTTGGAAGAAGGTTGTAAGCTTCAATGAATTGCTGGATGACCATGAGCGAATATATGATGACTACCACCATTGCTGCCATCTTGACTTGCGAGACACACCAAGTGGAGAGCACTTCCATAAGCGAACTGTTATCCTCTGCTCCTATATAAAGATAAGGTGTGTTCATCTCTGGTAAGAGCATGTTGAGACAAATGGCACTCACGAATGCCATCACAATACGAATCACTGCCATCAACCAGAACGACGAACCAGTCTTCTTATTCACCGAACACTCCATAGGCAAAGCATGACAAAGAGCCATCATAATACCGAGGATAGTGGCTTGTCGCAGAGTCAGTTGGATAGATGCCATAGCAGCAAGTCCTGCGTATGTTCCAGCCGCCGCACCCGATATAAATATGACTGCAGAGGATCCCGGCAATCCAAGATACTGAAACACCGGATTGAGATAACCTGCTATCCAAGCTATCACCCCAAAATGTTTCAACAAGGTCACTGCCAATGATATAGGTATCATCAGTTTGAGCAACCAAGAAGCGCTCTTCCAAGTCAAAGGAAGAGCGCTTCTGAATATTTTAAGATTGTTTGTCATCTTAGATTATAGTAAGAAAAACATACAAGCTGCAAAGGCACCGACTGCCAAACCAATTGCTAATCCTTCAAGAAACATTCTCTTCTTCATAATGAAAATCCATATTTAAATTAGTAATTTTGCGCTTGTCTCAGTATCTACTCCCCTCCCTTTTAATGGGAGGGGGAAAGGGGTGGGTCTTATTTTTACTTTACTTCCCAAATATCATTAGTCTCCAACAACTCTGCGAAGTTGTGATACTTCTTAGCTGCCTTTACCTCTTCAATCTGAGCAGTTACGCAATCATCGTATGTAGGAGCGTCAACATCACGGATAACACCGAGAGCAACTGGCCATTCCATTTCAGCGAGTTTGAGCTGAAGAGTGTTGTCCTCACACTTTGCATCGTGTACGAGAACGTCTGCCTCTGTGTATGTCTTGCCGTCGGTCTCCTCACCAAGTTTTACAGCCTTGACACCGAAACCTTCCTGAACGATACCATATTCATTGTCCTTACCGAAGAGCATCTTCTCGCCATGCTTGAGATAGATGGCATTCTCGGCACGACCTTCCTTTGAATAGACAGCATCGTGAGTGCCATTGTTGAAGATGACACAGTTCTGGAGAATCTCACATACTGCAGCACCCTTGTGGTTGTAGGCAGCCTTGAGGATTTCAACTGTACCAGGAGCATCAGTCGCAACGGCACGAGCGAAGAAGTGACCACGAGCACCGAAGCAGAGTTCTGCTGGACGGAATGGATCTTCTACTGTTCCGTAAGGAGATGACTTGCTGACAAATCCACGAGGAGAAGTTGGCGAATACTGACCCTTAGTAAGACCGTAGATACGGTTGTTGAGAAGGATCATGTTGAGGTTGATGTTACGACGGTTTGCGTGGATGAAGTGGTTACCACCGATAGCGAGACCGTCACCATCACCGCTGACCTGCCATACTGTGAGGTCTGGGTTGGCAACCTTTGCACCAGTTGCGATAGCTGCTGCACGACCATGAATAGTGTTCATGCCGTAAGTAGCCATATAGTGTGGGAGTCGGCTTGAACAACCGATACCTGAGATTACTGCTGTGTTCCAAGGATCAACGCCGATTTCTGCCATTGCCTTGTGAAGAGATGCGAGGAAGAAGTGGTCACCGCATCCAGGACACCAACGTGGCTGTCCCTTCTTAAAATCATTTTGAGTATATGCCATAATGAATGTCCTTTCTATTATTTGTTAATGAGTTCTGTGAAGTTAGCAACGAGTTCTTCGACGATGAATGGCTGGCCCTTGACTTCATTGTACTGAGCAGGAACGAAACCATCAACCTTCATGCGGAGATAGCCAGCGAGCTGACCCATGTTTTGTTCTGCAACGACAACCTTCTTGTACTTAGTGAGTACTTCAGCAGTATTTGCAGGGAGTGGGTTGAGGAAGCGGAACTGTGCCATAGCAACCTTCTTGCCTGCAGCACGCATCTCGTCCATTGCAGCGTGGAGGTGTCCGTATGTAGAACCGAAACCTACGATGAGGAGGTCTGCATCGTCCTTGTCACCAAGAACTTCAAGGTCAGGAACTTGAATGTTATCAATCTTAGCCTGGCGCTTGCGAGTCATGAGGTCGTGGTTCTCAGGATTTGTAGAGATAGCACCTGTCTTGTCGTCCTTCTCAAGACCACCGAGGATATGCTCGAAGCCCTGACGACCAGGAACTGCCCAGTAGCGAGTGCCATTTTCAGCGCGCATATAAGGAGTCCAAGTACCCTTCAAGTCTTCTGGAACGTATGGAGGATTGATGCTGTCCATCTCTGCGAGGTTAGGAAGCTTGAATGCTGCAGAACCGTTTGCGATATAAGCATCAGTAAGGAGAACTACTGGAGTCATATGCTCAAGAGCAATCTTAGCTGCATCGTAAGCTGCATAGAAGCAGTCTGTTGGAGATGTAGCTGCGATTACTGGCATTGGACTTTCACCGTTACGACCGTAGAGAGCCTGGAGGAGGTCAGTCTGCTCAGACTTGGTAGGAAGACCTGTTGCAGGACCACCACGCTGAACATCGAGAACTACGAGTGGGAGCCCCATGATAACTGCGAGGTTCATTGCCTCAGACTTAAGACAGATACCAGGACCTGAAGTAGAAGTAACTGCGAGAGCACCAGCGAATGCTGCACCTACAGAAGAAGCACAACCAGCGATTTCGTCTTCACACTGAACAGTTGTCACACCAAGTGACTTATGCTTAGAGAGTTCGTGAAGAACATCAGTAGCAGGAGTGATAGGATAAGAACCGAGGTAAAGCTTAAGACCAGACTGCTCAGCAGCTGCGATGAAACCGTATGCAGTTGCCTTGTTACCTGTGATGTCCATGTAACGTCCAGGAACCTTATTCTTTGTCTCGATGCGATATACGTTTGCAACACTTGAGTGAGTGTTGTGACCATAATCATAACCAGCCTGAATAACCTTGATGTTAGCCTCAGCAACACCTGGCTTCTTTGCAAACTTTTCCTTTAGGAAATTGAATGCGATGTCGAGGTCGCGATCGAAGAGCCAGCAAACAAGTCCAAGTGCGAACATGTTACGACACTTGAGCATTGCCTTAACATCCATTCCTGAATCTGCGAGGCAGTCCTTAACCATCTTTGTGATAGGACAAGCGATAACGCGGTCTGGGTCGATACCCATTTCGCCAAGGTAGTCTTCAGTAGCAAATGCAGCCTTCTTCAAGTCTGCAGGACCAAATGCGTCTGTATCAATGATGATGGCAGCGCCTGGTTTAGCGAATTTATATTGAGTCTTGAGTGCGGCTGCGTTCATTGCTACGAGCACATCGCACTTATCACCAGGAGTATAAACCATGTCTGCACCGATGTGAACCTGGAAACCAGACACACCAGTGAGCGAGCCTTGTGGGGCACGGATATCTGCTGGATAATCAGGGAAAGTACTAATTGAATTACCTACAGTTGCTGAAACTGTAGAGAAGATGTTTCCGGCGAGCTGCATACCGTCACCAGAGTCTCCTGAAAAACGAACTGCCACTTCGGCAAGTTCTTTTACTTCCAATTTTTCTGCCATAATGTTACGGATTGTTAATCTCTTTACACTTAATTATGTTGCAAAGGTAAGAATAAATATCAAAATGACAAAGAAAATCAGAAAAAAATTGCATTTTGTTGCTATTAATTGGGTGTTTTGCTCAAATATGTTGCCATTTGTAATGTATTTTGCTCAAAAAAACTAATTTTTAATAAGTAGATTCCAAGAACTGCAAGACGTGTTCTTCGTGTTTATGTATATAATATGTGAAACTCTTGATGAATGCTTTTTGAGTCCAATGGTCAGGTATCGGTTGATTATCGCTTTTGAGACATGTCTTCCACATCTCAAGCAGATTGCTTATGGTCTTATAATAACTGGTCTTGTATTTCATAATCAACCAACATGCAGCGATAGTGCCAGTCCTTCCCACACCTCCCCAACAATGAAGATAAATTTTGGAAGCGGGACACTTGAGGATATCGTCCATTTGCAACAGAAGATTATAGACTGCGTACATTGATTCTGGAGCCCTGGCATCTTTTATTGGGAAATGGATGTAATGCACATTTTTGTCTTTGGGCAAATACTGCTTATATGGTGGCAGTTCTCCCTCTTCTGTCAAATCAATGAAATGTGTGATTCCAAATTCCAAAGCATGTTGGATTTTGCCCTTAGCCACATGCTCCATTATGTCACCAGGATATTCAGCACCCCAAATCCTGTCTTCACCAACTTTGAAACAAAAGTAGGCAGGACGATCCTTGCATTTGAAACGGTCATTACCTTCTATTCCTCTGACAAAATGAACATAATTCTTATGACCGTCAATAGCAAATACAACTTCACGAAATTTGCGCCGAAACTCTATTTCGTCAAGAACCATCTTGAACATGGTTGCCAAGTGCTTTGGACGCTGTTTGTTGACTCCACATCCCCATGCTCCAAGGACAATGGAATCGTGACCGTTGGATATGGCAATACGAAAGATGGTGCGAATCTTATTGAACATTATTTTTTTACCTTCTTCCGTCAGAGGGTCTTCGCCATGAAGGGCATATTCCAGATTACGAACTATATGCTTATGAATCCTGTTGCTTCGAAGATTAAGTGCAGCAACAGAAATTATATCCACATCGTATGGTTCTTCCAACAATTCAAATCCCTCTTCTTCTCCTTTCCTGAACACACTTACTTTAGAATAGATTCCTCCATAATTCATGTCCATAGGATATACAGAATTTGTCTTGCCCTTAAACTGATTGAGTGTAACACTGAGCGTACTGACTCTGCAAAGACTTTCTTCCAGATATTTGTCGCCTTCTTCATATAGTCCACAAGGATAATAACCATTTGCAAAACTATGAATGACAGGTCGCATACCTTTATCCATCAACTCATGCACAGCATCGAGAGTGTCCATCTCCTCGATACGAATATTTGTCGGTTTGTCGAATTGAGGCATATCATCCACTCTAAATTCCTCATGGTAGGTCTTAGTGTCAGCAAGCATCTGTTGCTTGTCTCGCAAACGAACAACATTGCCTGATGGCGACATGTATTCCCATCTATCAAAGATTATGCAGTTACTCTTGTATGCATCAATCTTTGATGTGTCAAGCATATTACTACTTTTTGAGGGGTTACTTTTTATCATTGGCTTTATTATGGGAAATCTGTCTTAAAAAGAATAAATGATCTCTACCTTCTTTCACAGAAAGTAGAGATCTGTGTTTTGTTTTCTGTGTTTGTGTTGTTAAAATCCTGATACATTCTTTTTACTAAAAAACTACTCTGTTCGAAAGAATCAACTACTATTCTTTAGCAGATATTGTCATTATTACATTCGATGATTGTTATTACATATCAATATGTTTGGAAAACTTCTGCAAAGATAAACATTTTGTTATTACATATTACTATCAACCTAACATAATGTTATCAATATTATATTATTCTCTATAATATTGTAAACAAAATAAGCAATAGGGTAAAAAGTATAAGGGAATGGTATGTTTTCAATAAATCCATAGCATGTGGCAAAGAGGAATATTTCGCAGACAATGAGCAAACAAATAATTGAAAATGCTATCAAAATATATCTTTACATCACTTCTACATCTTTTAATATACAAAAAAGTCATTTTCTTTTGCAAATGACACGAAGTTGTGCTAACTTTGCACGAAATTTCACAAATCAAAATCATTCAGCAAGAAAAATGATATCATACACTACAGATGGTGTGAAGATGCCTAAAATCCGTCGTCGAGACATAAGCGCATGGATAAAGGCAGTTGCAGCAACATACGGCAAGAAGGTGGGCGACATTGGTTACATCTTCTGCGACGACGAGAAGATACTGGAAGTGAACAAGCAGTATCTTCAGCATGACTACTATACTGACATCATCACTTTCGACTATTGTGAAGACTTTGCCATGATGGGAAAGCCTGACACCATCGCTGGCGACCTCTTCATCAGTCTTGATACCGTGAAGAGCAATTCGGAACAGCAAGGCACTACTTACGAGGAAGAACTTCACCGCGTCATCATTCATGGCATTCTCCATCTTTGTGGTATCAATGATAAGGGACCAGGCGAAAGGGAGATTATGGAAGCGGAAGAGAATAAAGCACTCGAATTAATTAAAAATTAAGAATTCAAAATTCAAAATGCGCAGAGCATTCGATATACTATCTGCTAATTTTGCATTTTGAATTATGAATTTTACATTTACTAAATATGGAATACAATTTTAGACAAATCGAACAAAAGTGGCAGAAGGCTTGGGTAGATAACAAGACTTATAAGGTCACTGAAGATGAAAACAAAAAGAAGTTTTATGTGCTCAACATGTTCCCTTACCCTTCAGGTGCGGGACTTCATGTTGGACATCCACTCGGATATATTGCATCGGACATCTATGCCCGTGCTAAGCGCCTTCAGGGCTATAATGTCCTCAACCCAATGGGTTACGATGCTTACGGACTTCCTGCTGAGCAGTACGCTATTCAGACAGGTCAGCATCCAGAAGTAACAACTGTTGCTAACATCAACCGCTATCGTGAACAGCTCGACAAGATTGGTTTCTGTTTCGACTGGGATCGTGAGGTTCGCACTTGTGCTCCTGGCTATTACCACTGGACTCAGTGGGCTTTCCAGAAGATGTTCAACTCTTACTTCTGCAATGGCACTCAGAAGGCTCAGCCTATTGAGAACCTCATCAAGTACTTCGAAGAGAAGGGTACTGAAGGTCTCAATGTAGCAGAAACAGAACACCTTGAGTTCACTGCTGCTGAATGGAACGCAATGGACGAAAAGCAGAAGTCGGACACTCTCATGAACTATCGTATCGCCTTCATGGGTGAGACAATGGTGAACTGGTGTGCTGGTCTTGGTACCGTACTCGCAAATGATGAGGTTGTTGACGGTGTTTCTGTTCGTGGTGGTTTCCCAGTGGAGCAGAAGAAGATGCGCCAGTGGTGTCTTCGTGTAAGTGCTTACTCACAGCGTCTCCTCGATGGTCTTGAGACTATCCAGTGGAGCGATTCAATCAAGGAGACTCAGAAGAACTGGATTGGTCGAAGTGAGGGTACTGAAATAGAAATCAAGGTTGCTGATAGCGATGTCAACTTCACGATCTTCACAACTCGTGCCGATACAATGTTCGGTGTTACATTCTTCGTTCTCGCTCCAGAAAGCGAACTCGTTGACATGGTAACAACTCCAGAACAGCGTGCTGCAGTTGATGAATACATCAAATATGTTAAGGGCCGTACAGAGCGTGAGCGTATGATTGACCACACTGTGACTGGTGTGTTCTCTGGTGCATACGGTATCAATCCAATCACAGGCGACAAGTGTCCTATCTATGTTGCAGAATATGTACTTGCTGGTTATGGTACAGGTGCTATCATGGCGGTTCCTGCTCACGACTCTCGTGACTACGCCTTCGCTAAGCACTTCGACCTCCCTATCGTACCACTCATCGAGGGTGCTGATGTTTCGGAAGAGAGTTATGATGCAAAGGAAGGTATCGTAACAAACTCGCCTGCTGAGGGTAATCCTGCAGTTGAGTACGACGGCGAAGCACTTATCCTCAACGGTAAGACTATCAAGGAGGCTATCGCAGCAACTAAGGTATTCGTTAAGAAGCACAACCTTGGCCGTGTGAAGGTTAACTATCGTCTTCGTGATGCAATCTTCTCTCGTCAGCGTTATTGGGGTGAGCCATTCCCTGTATATTACAAGAATGGTGTTCCTACAATGATTCCAGAAGAGTGTCTCCCAATCGAACTTCCACAGGTTGATAAGTTCCTCCCAACAGAGACTGGTGAACCACCACTCGGCAACGCTACTGTATGGGCATGGGATGAGGCTAACAAGAAGATTGTTGAAAACTCAAAGATTGATAACGCTACAGTATTCCCAATCGAACTCTATACAATGCCAGGTTTTGCTGGTTCTTCAGCATATTACCTCCGCTATATGGACCCACAGAACGATAAGGCACTTCTTTCTGAACAGGCTGCACAGTACTGGCAGAATGTTGACCTTTATGTTGGTGGTTCGGAACATGCAACTGGTCACCTCATCTACTCTCGTTTCTGGAACAAGTTCCTCTTCGACCTTGGTGTTAGCGTAAAGGAAGAACCATTCCAGAAGCTCATCAATCAGGGTATGATTCAGGGCCGAAGCAACTTCGTATATCGTATCAAGGACACAAATACATTCGTTTCTCTTGACAAGAAGGATGGCTATGATGTGACTCCAATCCATGTTGATGTTAATATCGTAAGTGCTGACATCCTCGATGTTGAGGCATTCAAGGCTTGGCGTCCTGAGTACAACACAGCAGAGTTCATCCTTAATGATGAAGGCAAGTATGTATGTGGTTGGGCAGTTGAAAAGATGTCTAAGTCTATGTTCAATGTCGTAAATCCAGATATGATTGTAGAGAAGTTCGGTGCTGATACACTTCGTCTCTATGAAATGTTCCTTGGTCCTGTTGAGCAGTCAAAGCCTTGGGATACTAACGGTATCGATGGTTGTCATCGCTTCCTCAAGAAGTTCTGGAACTTCTTCATCGGTAAGGATGACCAACTCATTGCTACTGATGCTCCTGCATCTAAGGAAGAACTCAAGGCTCTTCACACACTTATCAAGAAGGTGACAGGCGACATCGAGCAGTTCTCGTACAACACAAGTATCGCTGCATTCATGATTTGTCTTAACGAACTCACAAAGATTAAGTCAACAAGTCGCGAAGTGAAGGAAGCACTTGTGGTTCTCATCGCACCATTCTGTCCTCACCTTGCAGAAGAACTCTGGGAGATGCTTGGTCATAACACAACAGTATGTGATGCTCCTTGGCCATCATTCAACGAGGATTATCTCAAGGAAGATTCTGTTAAGATGATGGTTGCATTCAACGGTAAGGCTCGTTTCCCACTTGAGTTCCCTGCAGGCGTCTCTAAGGAAGAGGCAGAGAAGGCAGCACTTGAGAGTCCACAGTCTGCTAAGTGGATGGAAGGAATGCAGGTAGCTAAGGTTATCGTAGTTCCTGGCAAGATGATTAACATTGTACTTAAGAAGTAATGAAACATATCTTATGGGCAGTCCTGATGCTATCAGGATTGCCTATTTTTGCTCAAAACGAAAATGGTCCGAAGATAGATGACTTCTACTTTGAGACTCGTCTTGGTTATGAAGCCGTAGCCTCTGATGGAAACATGGTAGATGAGAGGAGCGGTTTCAAAGGTCAGTATCTGAATATGCGTCTTGATGGACAAATTGTTTCAGGACTCACGTTCAGTTATCGCCAACGACTGAACAAGAATACCAACCAGACTTTCTTTGATGCTACGGACTGGGTTCATCTCGATTGGGATGTCACAGATAGGTTTTCCCTTTCTGCAGGCAAACAGGTGGTAGGTATTGGAGGATATGAGTATGATAGAGCTCCAATAGACCTCTACTACAACTCTGAGTTTTGGGCTAATATCCCTTGCTATCAGCTTGGTGCATCGGTAGCATATAAGGTCAAGTCATCGGACAAACTCCTTCTTCAGGTGTGCAATTCACCATTTCGCAATGTTATTGGCAATAATAAGTACGCAATCAACCTTATGTGGTATGGCTCGCATGACTTCTGGCAACCTATTTGGTCGGTCAATATGCTACAGACATCAGGAGGAAACGGTTGGATAAACTATATAGCACTTGGAAACAAATTTACGTTCAGTCGAAAACTCTATTTGGAGTTTGACCTCATGAATAGAGCAACATCCAACCATACATTCCTTTTCAAGGACTGGTCAACAATGGCAGAACTGTCGTATGTTCCAACAGAAGGTTTGCGTTACTTTGCTAAGTACACCTACGACATGAATCACAGTGGTTCTGATGCTGACCTCACCGTGATTGATGGAACTGAGATGAATCTCGTATCGGCAGGTGTGGAGGGTTCACCATTAAAGAACTACCGCAAGCATCTACGTCTCTTTGCAGTTGCCGGTTATAGCTGGGGAACTAATACCAATCCTTCGGCTTACAACGAAGACAAGCAGTTGCAGGTTCAGGCAGGGGTGAAGTTCCGCCTCGATGTGCTTGAAGGAATAAAGAAGTTAACTAAGAAAAATTAGAAAAACCATAACAAACCAATTAACCAACTAACCAACAATAACATGAAATCCTTTTTCAAAAGTATCCCTCGTGGAGTAACTTGCATCTTAATCATTGTTCTGCTTTTTGGATATATGGGTTCAGTCATGGGCCTAACCAATATGTTGAATACGATTATGAACACAGCTCACGAGTTGCTCCTGAACACAGTGTTCTACCTGATGGGCATGTGCGTTATTACAGGAGCCTTGGGCAAGATTCTTGTGGAATTTGGCGTTGTTGACCTTCTTCAGCGACTTCTTCGCCCAGTGATGAAGCCTCTCTTCAACATGCCTGGTGTTGCTTCGCTCGGAGCTGTATTGACATTCCTCAGCGATAACCCTGCCATTATCGCTCTTTCGCAAGACAAAGGTTTTGCTCGTTACTTCAAAAAGTACCAGCATGTGAGTCTTGTGAACTTCGGAACAGCATTCGGAATGGGATTGCTTGTCATTGTTTTCATGGTAGGTCAAGGTTATTTCGGTGCTCCATTTATTGGATTTGCAGGAGCAATATGTGGCTGTATCATCGCTACTCGTTTGATGCAGTATTTCACATTGAAAGACTTTCCTAATTATAAGTACGAAGATGCTATTCCTGCAGAGGAGTTCATAAACCAGTCTGCAGAAGAGGAAAATGAAGATAAGAATAAGCAATCAAGCGATTCAATCTTCATTCGCGTTCTCAATGCTCTTCTCGATGGAGGTAAGGATGGTGTTACTATTGGACTTGCTATCATTCCGGGTGTGCTTATCATCTCTACATTCGTCATGATGCTCACCTTTGGTGGAAGTTCGGAAGGTATGGACCAAGCTGGCAATCCTATTGTGGTCTATACAGGAGCAGCATTCCAGGGAACTCAACTCCTTCCTATGCTTGCGGGTAAGGTCAATCTCGTGTTCAATATTCTTTTTGGTTTTGATTCACCAGAACTTGTTGCATTTCCAATCACAGCACTTGGAGCTGTAGGAGCAGCACTTGGACTTATTCCTGAATTTGCAGCAAAGGGAATCATTGATGGCAACGCTATTGCAGTATGTACAGCGATGGGTATGTGCTGGAGTGGTTACCTTTCAACTGATGCTGCTACGCTCGATTCGCTTGGTTACCGTCCACTTGTTCCTCGTGCATTCCTCAGCACATTCCTCGGAGGTATATGTGCCGGAATCATTACCCATTGGCTATATGTAGGCATCATGGCTATTGGCAGTTTCTTCGCTCCTCAACAGGTGTGGGAAGTAGAAGCTGATGCTTGGAACGATACTACAGACTTGTCAATAAAGGTTCGTCTTGAGGCGATGGATGATGGTACATACATTATCCATGACTGGTACGATGTGAAGGGAACAGACATAGCGTTTACTGTCAATCCTACCGATAGCACTGTTACCATCACAAATGCTTATGCAAGTCAAAACAATGAATACTTCTTTGTCAGCATCAATCCTGATGCATACGAGGGCAAGACTTGCTATGCTGCTGTCTATCCAGTTAATCACTATTCTATGTTTGAAGGTGATGAAAAGGCAGGACATTTCTATACATTCGTTTACCTCTACGACCGCAATCGTCAGGAGATAAACCGTTGCTACTACGAAATCACTTGGGGAGGTCGTGAGCGACAGACATTCGAAGCAGAGAACTACGTATATTCACAGGTAGAGGCTGAACGTGCTGCTAAAGCGGATAGTATCGCTGCCGCAAATGCTGCTAAGGCAGAGAAGGTGAATGGTGTCATCAAGAATGCTCCTAAATAATAAAGGTGTATGGAAATCATAAAACATAAATACTCAGAGCAGGAAGCTTATATAAAGCTTTCTGCTCTTTGTGCTTCTGCAGAATATTGTGAGGTTGACATGAGAAAGAAGATGAACAGATGGAACATCATTCCCAATGCTACTGAGGACAAGGAAGATGATGCTGCTCTTTTGCTCCTTGATGAGCAGGATGTGAATCGTATCTTGCAAGATAGGATAATCGAAAAACTAAGAACAGAGAATTTTATCGATGATGAGCGTTATGCCTGTGCATTTGTTAGAGATAAGTTTCGTTACAATCATTGGGGTAGAGTGCGTATTCGCCAGGAGTTGAAGATGCGAAAGATTGACAGCAATGTCATTGATGCTGCTCTTGAAGAGATACCGGAGGATGACAATCTTGATGTGTTACGCAGATTGATAGAAACGAAGAGGAAGTCGGTAAAAGGTAAGTCTGAGTATGAGATAAGAGGCAAACTTATCCGTTTCGCTATGGGACGAGGTTTTGCTATGGACGATATAATGAAAGTTGTAGGTGATGAAGATTTTGACTAAGGGTTGGGTATTTGTCAAGATGATTTGTGAGGATGTTCTCAACTTTTTCTTTCCTCGTTATTGCTTGATTTGTGGAAAACGACTGACTCCACACGAACATTATCTGTGTGCACCGTGTTATATGCATCTTCCTCGCACCATGTACCATACCGTTAGGAATAACGATATGGAGAAGATGTTTTGGGGAGTGATTTCGGTAGAACGCGCATCAGCCTTTTTTCACTATACAAGCAGAACGAAGAAGATTGTCTATTCGTTGAAGTACAGAAACAATCCATACGTTGGTATATATTTAGGTAGGCAATGTGCAAAGGAAATTAAAGATAGTGGTTTCTTTGAAGGCATAGACTGCATTATGCCTTTATCTTTACATTGGAAACGAAGTATGCGTCGCAGTTATAACCAGAGCGACTATTTTGCCATCGGCATAAGCGACGAAATGAATATTCCTGTCTGTACAAAAGCAGTGAAACGTGTGGTAAATAACAAGTCACAGACAAGGATTACTCGTCTTGAGCGACGAAAAAATGTGGAAAACATATTTAGTCTTGTGCGTCCAGAGTTGATAGAGGGTAAGCATGTTCTGTTGGTTGATGATGTAACCACAACAGGTTCTTCCATCACTTCATTTGCAGAGGAAGTACTCAAGGCGCATAATACAAAAGTGTCCATCCTTACCATATCGATAGCAGGACAGACACTTTTCCCAAAGTCAGACAACGATGTTTTGTTGCCTGATGTTCCTATTGGCGAAGATAGGATATCGAAATTGTAAACTTTTATCCCTTCATCTTAAACGCCATAGCATATAACTTCATCTGCTTGAGCATTGCGAGCAGACCGTTAGAGCGTGTTGGCGACAGATGTTCCTTAAGACCTATATCCTCTATAAAGTGGAGGTCTGCATTAAGGATATCGTCAGGTGTTTGGTTGTCAAGAACTCGTATGAGGAGCGTAACAATACCTTTCACGATGAGAGCATCACTCTCTGCTTGAAAATGTATCTTACCCTCATCCGTGAGGTCTGCCTGAAGCCATACTCGACTCTGGCAACCATCAATGAGGTTCGACTCAATCTTGTATTCTGCTGGTAGTGGTTCCTGTTCACCACCTAAGTCAATAAGCAACTGGTATTTGTCCATCCAGTCTTCGTAATCGGCAAATTCCTCGATTACTTCTTGCTGTATTTCTTCTATAGTCATAATTACAATTATTTCTCATTCCACAGAACTTCCATCAAAGTCTGTCCTACAGCCTTGAGAGTGTTCTTGTCTATGTTGTGAATATTATCATTAACTGTGTGCCATGTGCGAGGGAAACTTGCTCCGTCCTTGTCACATCCTATGATGTCGATGCATGGTATGCCACTGAGGTTTACCTGTACATGGTCGTCTGTGATACCACCACCATCATCGTTCTTGAACATAGAACTATAACCAAGAAGATGAGCAGTGTTCCAGACTTTGTCAACAATAGCAGGAGCATATCGCATAGAGTAATATTCCTTTTTAAATAATGTGTTGCCAGAACCAACCATGTCGAGCAGAATACCATATTTAGGGCTGAAACCTTCAGCAATTCTCTGGCTGCCCCAATACTGCGAACCGAGACACCAAGTGTCTGCGTGGTCCTCATCGTTATCATCAAATTCCGGAGTGCCACAATCCTCAGCATCGAAGCAAACAAGGTCAAGACCTACAGACAAACGGCATGTGTCGCCTTGAGCAAAAACCTGTCTTGCAATCTCCAGCATTATGCCCACACCGCTTGCACCATCGTTAGCACCATCAATAGCAGTGTGATGGTTCGCTTTATCAGAATCATGGTCAGCCCATGGTCTGCTATCCCAATGCGAGCAAATCATGATACGAGTTTCTGCATCTGGATTGATTTGTGCTATGATGTTACGGTTCTTGATAGGAGTGCCATCATAAAGCTTGAGGTCAGCATACTGGTTGATAACCTTAGCGCCATACATTTCAAACTGACTTTGAATCCAGTCGCCACAAGCATCATGTGCCTCCGAATTCATTGTTCGTGGTCCGTAGCTGCATTGTTTTGCAATGTACGAGTATGCAGAGTCCTCACAGAATTCAGGTGAAGTCCTCACATAGTTTACCTGACTGTCACCCTGTTTTTTGCTGTTTCCGCAAGCCATCAAAAGTGGCAAAACGAGCAAGTATAATAACTTCTTCATAAGTTGTATTATTGTTTTGACTGCAAAAGTACAAAATTATTATGAATTATGCACTATGAACTATCCGTTTACTTGATCATCAACTGTTTGGCGAACTCCCAAATCACCATACCGGCGGTGGTGGAGACATTGAGGGAGTGCTTGGTGCCGAACTGGGGAATTTCGAGACATGCATCAGAGGCATCGACCACTTCTTGCTTCACACCCTTCACTTCGTTTCCGAGAATGACGGCATATTTGGTGTGTGGTTTCAGTTCTAAGTTCTGCAGCATGGTGGAACCTTCACATTGTTCGATGCTGAATATCTTATAGCCTTCGGCTCGGAGCGAACTTACAGCCTGCATAGTGCTATCGAAATGCTTCCAGTCAACTGTGTCTTCTGCTCCAAGTGCAGTCTTATGTATCTCTGCATGAGGTGGTGTGGCTGTGATGCCGCAAAGGTAGATGGAAGATACACGGAAAGCGTCGGCGGTGCGGAATACACTACCAACATTATACATCGAACGCACATCATCAAGAACCACTACAAGCGGCATCTTTTCTGCCTGCTTGAATTCCTCCACGTTCATGCGCCCCATTTCCAATATTGTAAGTTTCTTCATGCTCATAGTTGTCCTGATTCAATCAGCAGAATGGCTCTTTCGGTTAGTCGGTCGTCACATTCAGCATCATACTCTTTCTTCAGACTTGCACCAAAGAGTGATGCGAAGGCATTGTAGAAACCAGCCTTCAAATTGCCCATATAGGTCTTGATGAGTTGGTAACCGGTTTGGTTGCACTGGCGATCGACAAGTTTGATGAGGAGCTTACCTTGTGAGAAGGTAAGTTTCTTCAGTCGAGGCTTGTATGTCTCAATCAGTTCCTTTTCTGCTTTTTTCATGTAAGCATCCTTCTCTTTCTTTGTCTGAAGAGAATCCATGTGTGCAACGGTCTTATCAACTGTACGTTTTATCTCACATGCAATAGGATATACCTTCTTGATGTTATTGGCAATCTTGTAGTATTTCTTTGCCTCGCGAGCATTCTTGAACTTCAGTTTTTTGAAGACATAGAAGTCACTGAAGGCAAAACTTGGAATCCATTCGCCTTCATAATCTACCATACCTGTGTAATAGACGGCATGGGAGAAAATAGGGTCGCCAGTCATTATCTTGTCGTTCTCGCGTGTAGCCTCTAATTGTGCTTTGCCTGTGAGCGAGAAGGCAAAGATACAAAGAAATAATATGTACCTGACGTAGTTCTTCATTTCGTTTGTTACTAATTTGGGTGCAAAATTAGTAAGTTTTTTCATGTTAGAAATAAAAAAAGTCATTTAAGTTGCGAGTTTTCGGACTTTTTAAGGTTATAGCATTGTTTTTAACAATGTTTTTAATACCTTTGCGAAAAAATAACCCTTTACCAATGGCGAAAAGTAACGAGCTCACCCCAATGATGAAGCAATTCTACGACTTGAAGGCAAAGCATCCTGATGCTCTGCTTTTGTTTCGTTGTGGTGACTTCTATGAAACATATAATGAAGATGCAACAGTAGCATCAGAGATTTTGGGAATTACCCTCACAAAACGTAGTAGTGTGGCAGGCACATCGGCAAGTGGTACTGCCATGGCTGGTTTTCCTCATCATGCACTTGATGTCTATTTGCCAAAGCTTATCCGTGCAGGTAAGCGTGTGGCTATATGTGACCAGTTGGAAGACCCAAAACTTACTAAGAAACTTGTAAAGCGAGGCATCACCGAACTCGTAACTCCTGGAGTTGCGATGGCAGATACTGTGCTTAATCATAAGGAGAACAACTTCCTTGCTGCAGTGCATTTTGGAAAGGGTGCTTGCGGTGTTGCGTTGCTCGACATCTCTACGGGTGAGTTCCTTTGTGCTGAAGGAACGTCAGACTATGTCGATAAGTTGCTTACAAACTTTGCCCCAAAAGAGGTGTTGTTTGAGCGCGGTAAGCGACTCATGTTTGAAGGAAACTTTGGTGCTAAGTTCTTCACATTCGAAATGGATGACTGGATTTTTACGGATGACACAGCCCGTAACAAACTTCTAAACCATTTTGGCACCAAGAACCTTAAGGGTTATGGAGTGGAGCACTTGAAGAATGGTATTGTAGCAGCAGGAGCAGTCCTGTATTATCTCGAACAGACTCAGCACACCCATATCAGTCATATTCGCAACATCTCTCGTATTGAAGAGAACAAATATGTTCGCCTTGATAAGTTCACAGTTCGCAGTCTTGAACTTCTCGACTCAATGAACGAAGGAGGAAATAGTCTGCTTCGTGTCATAGACAAGACCGTTAGCCCTATGGGAGGACGAATGCTTCGTCGTTGGGTTGTGTTCCCTTTGAAGAGTGTGCAGGCCATTACTGAACGCCAGAATGTAGTGGAGTACTTCTTCCGTGAACCAGACTTCCGTGACCGTATGGAGGAACTTCTTCAGCAGGTTGGCGACCTTGAACGCATCGTCTCAAAGATAGCTGTAAATCGTGTTTCTCCTCGCGAGATGGCGCAGCTCAAGAATGCGCTTAGTGCCATAGAACCTATGAAGCAGCTTTGCATGGCTGCAGAGAGCGATAGCCTGAAGAAGGTAGGAGAACAGATGGATGCGTGTGTTGAACTCCGTGAGCGCATTGAACATGAACTCACAGCCAATCCTCCTGCTGTTCTCGGCAAGGGCAAAGGCATTGTTATAGAAAGCGGAGTGAACGAAGAACTTGATGAGTTGCGACAGATAGCATATAGTGGTAAAGACTACCTCCTCAAGATTCAGCAGCGCGAAGCGGAAGCCACAGGCATTCAGAGCCTGAAGATTGGTTTCAATAACGTGTTTGGTTACTACATGGAGGTGCGAAACACATACAAGGACCTTGTGCCTCAGGAGTGGATTCGTAAGCAAACACTCACTCAAGCTGAGCGATACATCACTCAGGAGTTGAAGGAGTATGAGGAGAAGATTCTTGGTGCTGAGGAAAAGATAGAGTCGCTTGAATCACGACTTTTCTTCGAACTTGTAGAGGCAGCCTCGAAATATATAGCAGAGATGCAGCGCGACGCTCATCTGCTGGCACAGCTTGATGTGCTCTTGTCGTTTGCTATGGCAGCACGAGAGTATAGGTATATTCGTCCGGTAGTGGATGAAAGTCTCACTATTGACATCAAACAAGGTCGCCACCCAGTTATTGAGCGACAGATGCCTGTAGGTGAAGAGTATGTGCCTAATGATGTGTATCTTGATTCTGAGAAACAGCAGATAATAATTCTTACGGGTCCTAATATGGTGGGTAAGTCTGCTCTGCTTCGACAGACCGCCCTCATCACCCTTCTTGCCCAGATCGGTTCGTTCGTGCCAGCAGACTCTGCACGAATAGGACTCACCGACAAGATATTCACTCGTGTTGGAGCAAGTGATAATATCTCTGTAGGCGAATCAACCTTTATGGTTGAGATGAACGAGGCGGCAAGTATCCTTAACAATGTGTCGGAACGCTCGCTTGTGCTCTTCGATGAACTTGGTCGAGGCACATCAACATACGATGGCATTTCAATAGCGTGGGCTATTGTTGAGTATTTGCACGAAAACAAGAAGGCTCATGCTCGCACACTCTTCGCTACTCACTATCACGAACTTAACGAGATGGAGAAGAGTTTGCAGCGAGTGAAGAACTACAATGTCAGCGTTCGTGAAGTGAATGGTAAGGTCATCTTCATGCGAAAACTCGTAGAGGGTGGTTCGGAACATTCCTTCGGTATCCATGTGGCAAAGATTGCGGGTATGTCTCCTACCATAGTGAAACGAGCAGAACAGGTGCTGAAAGAACTGGAGGCAAACAACTCGAAGGATGCTATTTCAAAGCCACAGACTCAGAACATCCAACCAATAGGTGATAGCCAGTTGAGCTTCTTCCAGTTGGATGATCCTGTTCTCTGCCAGATACGCGATGAGATTCTCAACCTTGACATCAATGCTCTCACACCACTTGAGGCGTTGAACAAGTTGAATGAGATAAAGAAAATAGTTAAGGGGCGATAAGTAACCGCCCCTAAACTATTCACTATAAAATATTCACTTCCCAATCTATCTCCACAGGGTTGTTCACCATCTTCATGATGATAGGAAGTTGAGGATTGTCGAGAATCCACATCTCGGCATTCTCTTCGCTATCTACCAAGTGCAGTTGTCCGTTGGCAGAATCGACAAGTTGGAAGTGGGTGTTGCACCAAGTGCATGATTTCTTTTTCTTTATCTGTTTATAGATGTCGGTCGAAACGAGACCGAAGAGTTCGTTGTCTGGGAGTGTTACATTCAAACCATCTGTAGGTTGCATATAACTGATGCTCTTCGCTTCTTTCCTTGCAGCAGGAGTCATCTTGAATTTTCCCTGCCAGTACTTTAGGTTGCGCTGTATGCCGTATGAGAACACGAGAGTGTCGCCCCTTTCAACGATGTCAACATCAAACTTACGAGTCTGTCCATGAAGTTTGTAGGTGAAGAGATACTTGGTGGATTTAGTCTTGTACGAAGGAACGATAACAGGTATATTGCCTACCTTCTCAGCATTTGCCTTACAACGAATGATGAGTTCTCCGCCTTCAAGCAATGACTGATGTGATATGCGCCAGAACTTTAGTTTGTTACCATTGAACACACACTCTTCAACATCTCCTATTTCTTTCCTTATCTTCAGTATGTTTCCATTGTCAAGTTTAATGGTAACACCCGAAAGCATAGGTGTGTGAACGAGGTAATAGTCATGACCAGCATTAGGATAAAGTCCAATCATGTGGAAAGCTAACCAAGCAGACATGGCACCACTGTCATCATTGCCAGGAAGACCTGTTGCCGAGTCGTTATAGCAACTTGTGACAATCTGCTGAATACGAGCAGAACTCTTCTCTGGCTTGTTTATCCAATGGTAGAGCATTGGAGTGAGGAACGAAGGTTCGTTGGCAACATTATAATATCCATGTTCGAAGAATGTGTCGAGTCGCTTCTCGAATGCCTCTCTGCCTCCACAAGCATCAATAAGTCCTGTCACATCGTGAGGAACACTTAACGAATACTCCCATGATGAGGCTTCGTACATGAAGCAGTCCCACCATGCACAGTACCAAGGTCCTTCATAACTGATTTCAGGACTGTAAACGAAACTTCTTTCTTGTAGTTTGCTATGTCCGAAAGGCACTTCATCGAGCCATCCCCCTTCGCTGTTTTTAGGCATGATAAAACCTTTTGTGCCGTCCTGCACGTAGTCCGTGCGCCAAAGGTTCTTCCAGTTGTTGGCACGGTGCATATACTTGATGTAGATGGAGTCGTAGTTGGCATCTGAATCTTGTATTCCCTTTGCCACCTGAGCTATTGCCCAGTCGTTGAACGAATACTCTATGGTACGATTGCCTGCACGAGCAATGCCATAAGGGATGTAGCCTAAAGAATTGTATTCCTTCAGACCACCTCTGCCCTCAGCCTCATCGTCGCGTGGAGCCACTTCTGCATCTTTTATCATAGCTTCAAGGGCAAGTTTGTAGTCCAGTTTGAGTCCTTTTGCAAGAGCATCAGCAATGACTATCTCGGCATTGCTTCCGCCTTGAGTGCGACCATTCGAATTGCCGCTGCGAGCATCAGGCATATAACCTGTCTTCTTGTATATATTAAGGAGTGAATTTGCTATTTCAGTCTCTCTCTCTGGGTCGAGCAGAGTGATGAGAGGAGTGTTGGTGCGGTATGTGTCCCAGATGGCATAGTAGTCATCGTAACATCTACCATTTGTCCATTTGCCATTTACCATTTCGTCGTCCTTAGTGCGGTCAACAGGCATGAGCATAGTGTGGTAGAGGGCAGTGTAGAACATACGTTTCTGTTGCTTTGGAGTATCCTCAGCCAACTGGACCTTTCCCAGTATCTGTTCCCATTTCTTGATACATTCCTTGTGAGTAAGTTCAAAGTTCCAATGAGGAATGTCTTCCATGAGGTTACGTTTTGCCTTATCGATAGATACGAACGAAATACCTATCTTGAGGAGTGTGACGGTTGGCTTTATGTGTTTTGATACTGCATGGAAATAAACTGTATATGCAGCACCATTGTTCCATCCTCCACTGATAGTTTGCCAACCTTGCCATGTGGAGTCGGTGAGATGAATGAGATGTGAATCCTCGTACTGTTGTGCCTCACGAGCCTTAGGCACAGGGCTGCGTCCGAGAAAATGCTGGAGGTCGAACTCGATGTTCTTCACTCCACTGAAGCGATAGAAAGAAGCCCTTTCGGCTGTTGTTATCTCTGCCTTGCGTCCATCGTCCATTGTACACGAATACTTGCCAAGCGAAACATCTTCACTTGTTCGGTTGCCCTCAAACTTAACAAGGATATTGCCGTACTTAGGACCACCGCCAGTACCACTAACATGCAGTTGACTGAAACCACTGAGTCTGCCTTCCTTGCTCCATCCTGCATTCTGGCTTACTCCGCAGTCGGGACCAGGTTTCACCATGCCATAAGGACAACTTGGACCAATGAACACACGACCAAGTCCCTCACTACCGATGAGGGGGTCGATATAGTTAGATATAGATTGTGCCTTCAAGAGTGAAGGCACAATCATAATAATCAATATAAGGAACTTTTTCATCTTAAATCAGCGTTTTCTGCCCGCAAGGCTCTCCTTTTTAGGGAAACCAAATGGGGCTTCGGCGTTTTCTGCCCGCATGGCATTCCCCTCCTTTGGAGGGGTTAGGGGAGGTTTTAATATCCAGCGTTCTGCTTCCACTTAGGGTTCAAGTCGAGGTCACCCTTCTGGATTGGGAATACGCGGCGAGTCTTGTCGAAGTTAGCGTTAGGATTGTTTCTGTAGTGTGGGAAGTATTCATCCTCGTAGTGACCGAAACGAATCATATCGTTACGACGCCAGATTTCATCGAAGAACTCACGTCCACGCTCTTCGTAAATATCGTCGAGAGTGAGGTTACGCTGAAGGAGTGGAGCCTTGACGTATGAACGAATCTGGTTGAAAAGACTGTTTGCCTCAGATGCATTGCCATTGCTGCGAACGAGTGCCTCAGCCTTGATGAGAAGGATATCAGCATAACGGAAAATTGGCACATCGTTTGACTGATGACGACCATTAGCGTAGTCGCGGTCGCAGAGGAACCACTTCATTGAACGGTAACCCTGGCGCCAGCCTTCGAGGTTATCACCTACATCGACAGAAGCGACTTCACCTGTAATCTTGATGTCCTTAGTGAGTACGAGGTCGTTGCCTTCCTTGTCCTTCACTACCTCATCAGTTGGGAGGAGAGTCTTAGGGTCGTAAACATGTACTGTGCCACCTACGAGCATGAGGTTACGCTCATCACCTGTGAGGTTGAAGCGGTCAGCACACTCAGGAGTAACTGTCATGTAAGCACCACCAGAGTTGTTGAGCTTCTCGCCGAACATACTTGGCTTGAGGTTCTTGATGTCCTTGTATGAGTGTGAACGGCCCCACTGCATACCCTGATAGAGGTATGTGTCGTAAGGCATAGCATAGATGAAGTCCTTGATAGTACCTGCCTGAACACGCTCAGTGTTGTCGTGGTTGAACTTGAAGCGGTAAGCATCTGGACCAAGATCGAACTTTCTTGAGCTGATGATTTTGTCACAGATGTCGATACAAGCCTGGAGCTTCTCGTTCTTAGCAGTTGCAGCATCGTAAGTCTCTACACTTGGAGATGTGTAAACAGCCCAGTTGATGTAGATCTTAGCGAGGAGAGCCATAGCCATGTACTTGTTTGGCTTACCATAGTTCTCACCAGTAGTTTCTTCTGGGAGGTTAGGGATGATGTCAAGGAGTTCCTTTTCGAGCCATTTAGCTACCTCAGCACGAGGCTGACGAGCTTCAACATCGAAGTTGTTCTCCTTAGCATAGTTAACATCAACGATTGGAGCATCGCCGTAGCAGTCCATCATGATGAATGTGTAGAAGGCACGCATAGCACGAGCAGCAGCCTTATACTTTACTTCAGCATTTGAGTTGATTACTTCGTTAGCCACCACATTAGCACGACCGAGCACACCCATCCAGTCGATACAAACATCTTCCTGAGTGAAAGTGTGGTAAGCTGTGTGGGCATAAGCATAACCATCAACCCAGTTACCTGAATAAGAGATTGAAGTGTACTCATCAGATGAGAGTGTCATTGCCTCCATGAAACGGCGACCGAGTGGGTCACGGAACTGGAAGTAAATGTTTGCCATATTTGCCTCGATGGCTGCTTCGCTACCAGGAAGGGCAGTGTACTGCGACTCGATTTCTGTGTCGAGATTGGTACAACTTGCAAATATTGCCAAACTTGCTGCCAATAAAGATATTTTCTTCATTATATTATAATCTTTTTTGATTGTGTTCAAACTTTTACTTTACTGTGATGATTGCGATACGGTTAGCGTGCTCAGTGTCAGCACCCTTAGCAGAGATGCGAACAACATTCACACCACGAGCCTTGAGGTATTCAGCAACTGCATCAGCACGGCGCTGTGAGAGAGCTACGTTTGCATCTGCATTACCTTCTGGAGAAGCGTAAGCAACGATTTCAACTGTAGAACCCTTAGCGATGCCGTCAACTTCTGCCTTGTTGATGATTTCAGAAGAGTTGACAGGGAATGTCACAACGAATGTGCTCTGAACAGGTGCGCCCTGAACTTCCTTAGCCACTTCCTTAACTACTGGTACTTCCTTAACCACTTCCTTCTCGATTACGAGTGGACGAACAGGCTCAGCGAGCTTGTCTGCGCTCTCACCGAAGTTGATCTTAGCACCAACCATGATAGTGCGAGTGTGTGGGTAAGTGCTCCAACGATAGTCAACACCTGGGTCGATACCACCGAGGTTAACTTCTGGATCAAGACCCTTGTAGTTTGTGATAGTGAATACGTTGTTGCAAGTAGCGTAGAGGTTGAGGCTACCAATCCAGCCGTTGAAGTTCTTGAATGTGTAGCCGAGGCTGAGAGTCTGGAGACGGAGGTAGCTGCCATCCTCGATGAACTTGTCAGAAGGGATGTTAGAGCTTGTATCTGTGTAAGGACGATCAGTAACGAACTCTCTGAGCACATTCTTACCACCTGCGAAGAAGTCAGGAGCAGTGTAGTGAGCGCGGAGACCATTGTAAACCTTATTGCCAATAACACTTGTGAAGAACACGTTCATGTTCCAACCCTTATAAGTAAGAGTGTTGTTCCAACCGAGGTTCAACTTAGGCTGAGCGCAACCAGTGATAGTACGATCCTTGAACTCGGGGTCCTTAGTTGTTTCGCCTGTGCGATTGCCTTCATCGTCACGAACATAATAAGTAGAGATGCCATCAGCATCGTAACCAGCAAATTCGTAAGTGTAGAATGTACCGAGTGGATGACCTTCCATCACACGCTGAGTCCAACCGTTAGCAGATACACCTGCTACCATTGGGTCGCCCTGTGAGAATGTAGAAGTGTTGTAGATTTCGTTAGAGAGACGGTCAACACGGTTCATGTTGTGAGAGAGGTTGAGAGCTGTGTTCCAACGGAAGTTCTTAGTGCGAACAACATCAGCGTTGATATTGAATTCAATACCACGGTTAGTGATTTCACCTACGTTAGCAGCGATTGTGCCGAATGGATAAATATAAGAAGATACTGGGTAGTCCCAGATGAGGTCGTTAGTCTTCTTGTTGTACCACTCGATGCTACCATTGATACGACCATTGAGGAATGCGTAGTCGAGACCGATGTTCAACATACCTGTTGATTCCCACTTGAGGTCTGGGTTAGGAAGTTTAGTAGCACCAAGCACTACATACTGATGACCATTGTATGTGTTGTAGCCACCTGTAGCACCGTAAGTAGCAACTGCTGAGTAAGCACCGAAACCGAGTGCGTTACCTGAGATACCGTAACCAGCGCGGAGCTTCAAAGTAGTGAGAACATTCTGGTTCTGCATGAATGGTTCTTCAGCGATGTTCCATGCTGCAGAAACTGAAGGGAATGTACCCCACTTGTGACCGTCACCGAATACAGACGAACCGTCACGACGGATAGTAGCCTGAACCATGTAGCGGCTCTTGTAAGAGTAGCTTGCACGACCATAGAACGAGATGTTGCGGATAGTTTCCTTAGTACCGCTCTCTACAGCCTGCATACCATCGATAGTACCTGCGTAAGTGAGCTGGTTCCATGTGAGCTTGTCGTCGAGGAAGTTATGAACCTGAAGACCGAAACCGTCGTTGCTTCTGCGCTCTTCCCAAGTGTAACCAAGCATCACGCCTACCTTGTGGTCGTTGTTGAATGTCTTGTCGAAGTTACCGAAAGTCTCGAATGTGCTTTCGCTGCCGAAGTATGTGCTGCGCTTAGCCACACCGTTCATTGTGTTACCTGCGATAGCAGTAACGCCTTCACCAATCTTGAGCTGAGTAGCGTGAGTGCTGTAGCTGCTTGATGTGCGCTGGTTGTTACCATACTGATAGTTAGCTGTCCATGTGAGACCGTCAACAATCTTAAGAGTAGCCTTACCGATGAACTGCATACGCTTCCACATGCTCTCAGATGTGTCTTCGTGAATCATTGACACTGGGTTGTAAGCGTCGTTACCGCTTGCGAAGTGCCACTGACCAACATGACCGTTCTTGGCATCTGTCTCGTTGAAGTAGATAGGAGCAGTTGGGTTGGCATAGTTCATAGCATCAAGAACCGAACGACCTTCGTTCATCATTGGAACACCAACATGGTTGCCGTACATAGCGTTTACACCTGCAGAAATTTTGAGGTGGTCCTTGAGTACGTTAGTAGTGATGAGCGAACGAGCATTGATACGGTTCATCTCAGTACCTGTAACTACACCCTGACGGTTGTTGTAGTTGAGACTTGCCATGTATGAAGTAGTCTGGTTACCACCGTTGATAGATACGTTGTGGTTGTGGCTGATAGCAGTGCGGAGCACTTCCTTCTGCCAATCTACATTAGCACCTTCATCATACATATAGTCGATGTTGTTCTGCTTAACGAAACCACGGATATCCTCTGCTGAAGCAACATCAAGAGTGTTGAGAACATTGTCGAATGCTGCATAACCAGAGTAAACGACATTAGTCTTACCAGTCTTCTGACCGCTCTTAGTAGTGATGATGATAACACCGTTTGCTGCCTTCGAACCGTAGATAGCAGTAGCCGAAGCATCACGGAGAACGTCGATGCTCTCGATGTCGTCTGGAGCAACCATTGAGATGTCAACACCAGGGATACCATCTACAACATAGTAAGGTGACATAGCACCAGCACGGAGAGTAGAGGCACCACGGAGAGTGATAGATGGGTTACCGTTAGGGTCACCGTTTGTAGTGACTACAAGACCAGGAACCTTACCCTGGAGCATGCTTGCTGCATCCGAGAATACACCTGTGTTGAGGTCTTCTGCCTTAACAGTTGTGATGGCAGAAGTAACATCCTTACGCTGCATAGTACCGTAACCGATAACAACCTGCTCGTTGAGGAGCTTTGAGTCTTCTGCAAGAACTACGTTGAGGGTGTTGCCCTTGACAGTAATTTCCTGCTGAGTGTAGCCGATGTAAGAGAAGATGACAGTCTTGCCCTTTGCTACATTAAGTGAATAAGAACCATCTGCTTTTGTTGTTGTACCGTTTGTAGTACCTTTTTCTACGATGTTCACACCGATGAGAGGTTCGCCAGAGCGGTCCTTGACCGTACCCTTAACCTGCTGCGCAAACATGTAAGCAGAACTTAGCACAAAGAGAAGCGCAATACTAAGAGAACGCTTCATCCAAGTCTTTGAAACTTTCATTTTACTCATTTATTTAATTATTAATATGGTTTAGGAAATCCTTCTTTCTCATTAAAAAGGACAGAATTTCGGCGCAAAATTAGGAAAAAAACACGCATTATGCAACATTCTGTATAAGTTTTTGATGTTTTTCGACTATAATGACTAACTTTGTGCTCGAATACAACATAACTAAAACTAATAACTATTATGAAAAGAACCTTATTTTTAATTGCCGCTGTTGCTCTTTCGCTTGGTGCGAAAGCACAGGACAAGAGCGGTTATCCTATCTCTCAGGTACCATTTACAAGTGTCAAGGTCACAGAAGGAACATTCTGGGGACAGCGCCTTGAGGCAAGTCGTAACGTGACTATTCCTCTTGCATTCTCAAAATGTGAAGAGACACATCGCTATGAAAACTTCTCAAATGCTCATCAGCACATCATGGACCCTTCGAAGGTGTTCAAGATTGACCAGAACGCTTACACATTTGATGATACAGACCCATACAAGACTCTTGAAGGTGCTGCATACCTCATGCAGACATATCCAAAGGCTACTTTCAAGGGCAAGAGCCTCGACAAGTATTGTGATAGTGTGATTGCAGTCATCGCAAGTGGTCAGGAACCTGATGGTTATCTCAACACATTCCGCACCATGAACCCTGAGCACCCACACAACTGGGAGGGTCCAAAGCGTTGGAGCAAGGTAGAGGACCTCTCTCACGAGTTCTACAACCTTGGTCACATGTGTGAGGCTGCAGTAGCTCATTATGTTGCTACAGGCAAGAAGAACTTCCTCAACATCGCCATCAAGTATGCTGATTGCGTATGTCGTGAGATTGGTCGCAACCCTGGTCAGGCTCGCGTAGTTCCAGGACACCAGATTGCTGAGATGGGTCTTGCTAAACTCTATCTCGCTACAGGCGACAAGAAGTATCTCGAACAAGCTAAGTTCTTCCTCGATGAGCGTGGTAAGACAACAATCAAGACTGAATACTCTCAGAGCCACAAGCCTGTACTCGAACAGGATGAGGCTGTAGGTCATGCCGTTCGTGCTGGTTACATGTATGCTGGTATGGCAGACATCGCTGCTCTCACAGGCGACAAGTCTTACATCGATGCTATCGACCGCATCTGGGACAACATCGTTGGCAAGAAGTATTACATCACTGGTGGTGTAGGTGCTACATCAAGTGGTGAGGCATTCGGCAAGAACTACGAACTCCCTAACATGTCGGCATACTGCGAGACTTGTGCTGCTATCGCACAGGTTTACCTCAACTACCGCCTCTTCCTCCTTCACGGAGAGTCAAAGTACTACGATGCACTCGAGCGTTCACTCTACAATGGTGTCATCTCTGGTATCTCAATCGATGGTGGTAAGTTCTTCTATCCTAACCCACTCCAGTCTATGGGCCAGCACCAGCGCCAGGAATGGTTCGGTTGTGCTTGCTGTCCTTCAAATGCAGCTCGTTTCATTCCTTCTCTTCCTCAGTATATGTATGCAGTTAAGGGCAAGACCCTCTACATCAACCTCTTCAATGGTAACACAATGACTACTAAGGTTGGTGGCAAGGCTGTCACAGTAGAACAGGTAACAAACTACCCTTGGGAGGGTGATGTTGCTATCAACGTTAAGAAGGGCTCTGGCAAGTTCGCTATCAATGTTCGTATCCCAGGTTGGGTGAAGAACGAAGTTGTTCCTTCAAACCTCTACACATACTCTGATGGCAAGCGTCTCGGTTATACTATTAAGGTGAATGGCAAGGAAATGCAGGGTGAACTCGAAAACGGTTACTTCGTTATCAACCGCAACTGGAAGGCTGGTGATAAGATTTCTGTTCACTTCGACATGGAACCTCGTACAGTTCGTGCTAATGGTCATGTTGCTGCCGATAAGGGTCGTGTATCTATCGAGCGTGGTCCTATCGTTTACTGTGCTGAGTGGCCAGACAACAATGTTGATGTTCTTTCTGTTCTCATCAACCAGGAACCACAGTTCGCTAATGGCAAGGTAGAGATTGCAGGCACTTCTATTCCTACACTCATTACTGATGCTCAGACTCTTAACTTCAACAAGACAGGTAAGCTTGAGGCTGCTGATGCTCGTCTCACACTCATTCCTTACTATGCTTGGGCACATCGTGGCAATGGTAAGATGTCTGTATGGATTCCTCAGGACCTCAACGCCACTACTCCTGCTCTCCCAGCTTCTATCGCTTCTGAAAGTAAGGTGTCTGCTTCTGCAAAGCGTCTTCCAGCCCTCTCGGCTATCAACGACCGACTCATCCCTGCTGATGGCAACGACCGTAGCGTTCCTTACACTCACTGGTGGCCAAAGAAGAACACAACAGAATGGCTCGCATACGACTTCAAGCAGGCTGAGACAGTAAGCACATCTACAGTATTCTGGTTCGACGATGGTCCTTGGGGTGGTTGCCGTGTTCCAAAGGCATGGAAACTCTACTACAAGACTGAGGCAGGCGACTGGGCACCAGTCAAGAACCTCAACGAATATGGTACAGGCAAGGGTATGGCTAACATTGTCAACTTCGAACCTGTCAAGACTACTGCCATGAAGCTCGAAATCGTCCAGCCAGAGGAATTCTCTTGCGGCGTATTTGAGTGGAGCGTGAAGTAGAGCCCCCTCCAACTCCCCCAAGGGGGAGGGCTTGTATGTACTAAGACAAGCGTAGTGTAATAATTTGAAAATGAAAAGAGATAGTATAGAAACAAACAGGACCCCTATAACTTCCACCCTCCCCCGTTGGGGGAGCTGGAGGGGGCTCCTATTTGATCTCGACGGCACATTGACCAACACTCTTGATGATCTTCACGAGAGCGTTGGTCATGCGCTTTCTATGGTGGGCCTTCCTCAAAACGACATCAAGGACACCCGTCGCTTCTTGGGTAATGGCATCAAGAATCTCATCGACAAGAGCGTAGAGAATGTATCGCCTGGTGCTTCCGAAGAACTGAAAGCACAGGTCTTGCAGTTCTTCCGAGAATACTATGTTCAGCATTCTCTCGACAAGACCGCTCCCTACGATGGCATCATGGACATGCTCCACGAATGTAAGCGTCGTGGTTACATCACCGCCATAGTAAGCAACAAACTCGACCCTGCCGTGAAGGACATCCACCGCATGTTCTTCCAAGACTGCATCGACATCGCCATAGGCGAGACTCCCGACCTCCGTCGCAAACCCGCTCCCGACATGGTGAACGAAGCCATCCGCCAACTCTCTCTCCTCCACCACCGTCCCATCTCCCTCTCCGACTGCATCTACATAGGCGACAGCGAAGTGGACCTCCAGACCGCCCAAAACTCCGGCCTCCCCTGCATCGCCGTCTCCTGGGGCTTCCGCGACAAGGACTATCTCATTGACTGTGGTGCAAAAGTGATAGCCGATCATCCTTCGGAGATTATGGATTGCCTACGGTAATCCCCCCAAAAATTAATGTCTAACACATCTATAATACCTATCGAAAAATTATGATTAAGAAAATTTTACTTTCATTCGTGGCAGCATTCATCTTGTCTCCACTCTCTAACGGAAACATATTCGCCAGCACACCCCCTCAGGGGGATGGGGGACCTTCCTTCACCCTTGGCGTAGATATGGGATGGCTCACCCAGTACGAGTCACAGGGATGGAAGTGCTACGACAAGAATGGTAATGAGCGTGAGTGCATGTCACTCATGGCAGACTATGGCATCACAGCAGAGCGCATCCGTGTGTGGGTGGACCCTTCCAAGCACGACAACTGGTGCGGAAAAGAAGATGTCCTCGTGAAGTGCCAACGCGCTAAGGCACTCGGACAGGACATCATGATTGACTTCCACTACAGCGACTGGTGGGCAGACCCAGCCAAGCAGAATATCCCTGCCTCATGGCGCGGCCATTCCTTCAAGAAGATGAAGAAGGACCTCGCCAACCACACCATCGAAGTGCTCTCCCTCCTCAAGTCTAACGGCATCAATGTCAAGTGGGTACAGATAGGCAACGAGACCTCCCACGGTATGCTCTGGAGCGTAAAGATGGACCCTAAGACTGGATGGGAATACAAAGATGAAAACGGTAATACCGTCATCACCGAAAGCATGGGCCACCTCGACCGCAACCCAGAACAATACGCTGGTTTCATCAGGGCTGGCTACGATGCAGTCAAGACCATCTACCCACAGGCCATCTGCATCGTTCACCTCGACAACGGATTCGACAACAACCTCTACAATCGCAACCTCGACACTGTACTTAAATATGGTGGTAAGTTCGACATGATTGGCATGTCTATCTATCCTTACTGGAGCATCCAGGCTAAGCGCGAACCAAATGCCGAGAAGACCATAACTGACTGTATCACAAACATCAACCTCGTTGCCGAGAAGTATGGTGTTGATGTCATGATTACCGAAACTGGTTTTGAGGTAGATGAAAAAAGACCAGCCATCATGGAGGAAGGTCGTGAACAACTTCGCCGCCTCATCTACGAGTGCAAGAACAAGACCAATGGTCATTGCAAGGGCGTGTTTTACTGGGAACCTGAGTGTCGTCCTGGTCAGTACAAACTTGGTGCCTTCACCTCCGATGGTCGTCCTACCACCATCATGGATGGTTTCCTTGAGGGCAACTACAACGCCCAGTTCTGGCTCGACAACAACCGCAAGCATATCAACGCTCATGGTGGCAACATCATTCGCTATGGCAACAAGTATTATTGGTATGGAGAGAACCGTCCAGACCGAGGTTTCACTACCGAAGTGGGAGTGGAGGTTTATTCCTCTACCGACCTCAAGCATTGGACCGATGAAGGTGTAGCACTCGCAGTAAGCAACATCAAGGGACACGACATCGAACGAGGTTGTATCATGGAACGCCCAAAGGTCATCTATAATGCTAAGACTAAGAAGTTTGTGATGCTCTTCCACCTCGAACTCAAGGGTAGGGGATACGAGGCAGCACGAGTAGCATTTGCCCAGAGCGATAGCCCTACAGGACCTTTCCACTTCATCCGCAGCACTCGCATCAATGCTGGCATCTGGCCTTTCGACATGAGCAAGCAGCAGATTGCCGAAGCCAAGAAGACCGATGCCTCTGCTTGGAAGGACTGGTGGACTCCTGAGTGGCGCAAGGAAACAAAGAAGGGCATGTACCTCTGGCGCGACATGGAGGGTGGTCAGATGTCACGCGACATGACCGTCTTCATCGATGATGATGGCAAGGCTTACCACATCACTTCATCGCAGGAGAACCTCACTCTTCTCATATCCGAACTCACAGACGACTATCTCGGCTACACAGGCAAATACACTATGGTGGCACCAGGTGGTCAGAACGAAGCACCAACCATCCTCAAGCGTGATGGCAAGTACTGGCTCATCTGTTCTGGTTGCACTGGTTGGGACCCTAACGAGGCTCGTATGTTCTCTGCCGACAACATCTTCGGTCCTTGGACTCAACACCCATCTCCTTTCCACGGCAAACCAGCCTCATATCGTGGCTTCCAGGCAAACAAGACCTTCGGAGCGCAAGGCACCTACATCCTTGAACGTGAGAAACTCACCCCTCAGGGCGCATCCCCTCTCACCACCGACTATGTCTTCATGGCAGACATCTGGAATCCTCGCCACCTCTCCCAGTCCCTCCACATCTGGCTCCCTATCCACTTCACCCCAGATGGCACCCCAACCATCGAGTGGACCGATGAGATACCAGTGAAATAACCATGAACTTTTCCTCAACACATACCGTAGTGTGAGCGATAAGATATACTATCTTCCGCGATAAGATAGTATATCTTTTTTCATTAGTCCCTATTATCTTCCGCAAGTTTTGCCTCACTCTTCCGCAAGTTTTGCCCCATTCCTCCGTATGTTTTTCAGCAAACATACTATCAATAAAAATGGGTGTTTTTCGCGTTTTCTTCAAACATTCTACCAAATAACACCTAACTCGCTGACTACCACTCACATACCTTGGTAGAATGATGCTCCAACACTCTACCATCATTCGACCAACATTCTACCATCCCCATCCCCCAAAAAAACTGGTAGAGTGTTGGTAGAGAGTTGGTAGAGTGTTTGAGCAACACTCTACCAATTTATTTACCACTAAATCAACCACTTATCCCCATTTTGGTAGAATGTTGAGTGTTTTTATCGTTAATTAGCCATTTCATCGCGTAAGCGCTTTCGAGCTTGATGAGAAAGAATTAACCGTCATCTTTTCGTTAATTTTATTTGCCTCCCACAGAGTTCACTGAGCTCTCGGAGGTTTCAAGTCAGGGTAGTGAGAGACCACAGGCTCTGGCACTTCGTGCTTCGCAATGGAGTCCACAAAGAGACCCTCTCCCCACCCCTCTCCCTATAGGGTGAGGGTGACCAGTAGCAATCCCATTGTAACAAGCAAATTTAAACACACCATCCAGACGGCACTCCCTCCCTCACAGGGAGGGTTGGGGTGGGTCTCCTCCATCCCTCTGTGGGAGAAAACTTCAAATGTAAGCGAAGCGTTCAAATGACCTTAAATGGATGTTCAAAAACCGCCATCTAAGTTCATCAACCGCTTCGCTTACATCTTATTTTATTGCCTACGGCGTACCATTAATTGACCGTCAATTTTTCCGTTAATTTTTTTGCTTTGCAAACAGCAATCCTAATAAAAATCTTTAACCAAAAATTAACGGTGAATTTACGATAATTACACGGTACGCCGTAGGCAATAAATCAAATAAACTATGTATTTGTATTTTAACTATATGCTTTTCAGCCCTTTTTTGTGTTTTTTTGAGCAATAATATACGATTTTTCGGTGAAAAGACACCTTATTATATAAAAAAGTCATACCTTTGCAGCACCAAACGCAGAATGAGATAGAAGAATAAAGAACATTGAATTAGTATATAAACATTGAATTAATAACATTTTACACAAATCTATTTACAAACTAATGGAATTGAAAAAAACTCTATTGGTGGCTCTTGCTACCACTTTAGCTCTTGGTTCGTGTACTGACTTTACCAATGGCTTTGATGAGAAGGCTCACTACTATCAGGAGAACTTCGTAAAACAATTCGGTGAGATTGACCCTAACCAGGATTGGAACATGGCAACTCGCGCTAATGTTACCGTAAGTGTTAGCAATGAGTCTAATGTGCAAATCTTTGCTCTTAATGGTGGTACTTACAAACTCGTAGGTGACTATTCAAAAGTAAACGGAAGTCAGACACTTGGTGTCGATGTTCTCAAAGGTACTGAAAAGCTTCTTGTGACAGATGGTTTCACTTCGCAGATTACAACTATTGGTGGTAGCGTTTCCTTTGGGTTAGGAACTCGTGTTGCTACTTATGGTTCATATACAGATGGTTCGGGTAATACTATGACAATTTCAGAAACTAGTGTATATAAGGAGTTTACTGAAGCAGAAGTTAAAAAATGGGATCAAATTCTTCCAGAAATTGCAGAGTCAGGAAGTAATGGTCTTACAAAAATTGTTGAAAAGCAGCTTGATAACCTTAAGAATGTGACTGCAGACTGTTCGTTTATATCAAATGGTCCTTTCTATATCTATCCTTTGTATTATCGTACTGGCGCACAAGATGTTGTTGGTGTTTATGTAGAAGAACCTGCAGAAATAACAAATGTGACAACTAAAATACCAAGCACTCAAGCTCTTGACGGGAAAGACCATTATGTATGCAAAGCAGACTTCTATACAATTAAAAGCGGTTCAGAGCTTCAGTATGGAAAATGGGTATGGGAAGAAATAACAGATCCAAATGCACTTGAAAATCAGTATGGATATGATTTTGGAGCTGCTGGTTTAACAAAAATTGATGAGTTAAGACCAGAATATGCTGGTGAAAAAACTTTTCACCCCGCAACACACTATTATAATGAAACGACAAAAGAGTGGGTGTTGAATACAAAAGCTTCTCATACTGTTATAGGTTGGTTTGATGTTGAAAACGCTACTTCATCTGAAGATCATTTTCTGCCTAACTATGGTGGTGCAGCAAAGATGCGTTCAAGAGCAATTAAGATTGACATCCCTGTAGGCCAGCGTTTTGGTTTTTATATTGTAAATGGTAATACTTTCTATTCTCAGAGTAACCTCAATCCAGACAAAGCGTATAAGTTTGGTTATGATAATGATGGAAAAATATCATATAATAAAACTACTCAAGTGGATAATGCTCGTGCTTGTCACGTATCAACATTTGAGTTAGAGGGTAAGACATATCTTGGCTTTGAGGACTGGTCAAATAGTCTTGTAACTGGAGGTGAACTTTATAGTGATGAAGACCTTAACGATGTAATGTTCCTTATTGATGGTGCTACTCCAACACCACTCAATGAGGACCCTACAGCAGCAGCATGGGTACTTGCTTGTGAGGACTTGGGTGGTAGTTTCGATGGTGACTACAACGATGTTGTATTTGCTGTAGATCATATCAGTGGTCGTTCATATGCAAATGTTACCCCTCTTGCTGCAGGTGGTACTCTTGCTTCTTACTTGTATTATGGTGATAGACAGCTTGGTGAAATCCATCAGTTGCTTGGTGGTGGTGCACAGACAAGTGGTGCTTACACTCCTATCAATGTGGGTGCAAGCCGTGGTAGTGCTGGTCAGCAGCTTCGTGTGAATGTACCTGCAGACTTCTCAATGGCTTATTGCGAAACAGGTAGTACAGACTTCAATGAATCAAGTGCAAGCAATATGGGTGGTTTCTCTGTACAGGTCGCTCCTGAGGGTTCTACAGGTAATAGCCAGTTGGGGTCTGGTTCCGTTATTGCAGCCCCTGAACTTGGTGCAGTACCTGCTATTTTCTGCATTCCTGCTACATACACAGTTGAAAACTATCCAGAGACAGGTAAGAAGACTGAATATTATTGGGCGTGGGCACAGGAACTCAATTCTCTTGTTGAAATTGGTGATGGCGAGTATGGTCCTGGCGCATATCCAGACTTCGCAGGTTGGGTTGCAAACCATGCAGAGAACACAGACTGGTATAAGCATCCAAATCCAAATGGAAAAATTGTTTCTGAACTTACTATGGTTTCGAATATGAGTGGTTCAGGAAATCTTCCTGAAGAGAGTCAAGATATTGTTTGTTCTGTATCTGATGTGGAAGAAACTACAATATGGGGTAGTATTAAAATTTGGGGACAAATAATTACGCTTCCCGAAGGAGTTGAGGTTGGCAATAAATTGCTAGTTGCAAATAAGAACAGCACCAATACAGATTTCCGTTTATACTCATATGACGGTACACAAATTACTGGTAATACAGTTAAGGAATTTAAAATAGAGTTAACTCAGGATTGTATCAATGCGGGTAAGATTTATGTTGCATTTTATTCCGAGAATTCGATTGTTTCTGCAAAAATAGTTAATGAATAAAAGGTTAACAAGAAATTCCTAATCCTTATAATACTTCGCCTCCCATCCTAACCGATGGGAGGCGTTTTTATGCCTTCATCCACGAAGAGAAATACTCACATTCTTTTTGTCTTAATGCCTCGATGTTCTCAACAAAACAGCACATATTTGTAATTTGTCCTATAGGAATTTGTGCTATTTAAAGCAAATATCCATACTTTTTAGGCAAAAACACACGATTATTTATGCAAAAAGTGACAACGAAAAGAAAAAACTCGTACCTTTGCACCGTCGGAATGTATTCGCATGTATTGTTTACATGCTTTGAAAAGGTATATATACAACTTAATTAATTCAATATAAATGAAATCTAACAAAACGTTATTGGCAGCCCTCGCTGCCACTCTTGCCCTTGGTTCTTGTACAGACTTTATCAATGGGTTTGATGCAAAGAGCCATGAGTATATGGCAAACTTTGAGAAGAATTTTGGTGAGCCAGACCCAAATCACGACTGGTCTATGGCTGCCCGTACAACAGCCAACATTAACTTGTCAAGTTTGAAAGGGGATGCTATTGTTACAGTTTACAATGGTAATCCAAACATTTCAAGTAAGGCAACTGTACTTGGAAAGTCTGTTATCAAGGATGGAGTTGGTTCTTTCAACTTCTATTCTGTACGAGGCAATAATGAGGTTTATGTTCAGGTACAGCAGGGTAACAATACATCTTTCTTCAATCGTTATTCAATAGAAGACGGAAATGTATATGTAGGCAAATTTGCCACTCGTACTTTTACTGAGGGTGATTGTCCTACAATACTTGCGCCCCAAACAAAATATTTGAAGAATACATACGTTCCAAAGTCTGCAGATGCAGATCCTTCGGGTCCGGTAGAAAAAGTAACGAAGATTAAGAGTACACTTAATCTTACAAATGGGCAAATAAAGACAAAAGAGGAGTGGATGCAAGATGCTAGAGAAAAGTTTGAGGAGTATGGTGCCAATATGAATAATTTTAAGTGGAATGATGGCGACCAGCCTTTTACACTTGAATCAATTTGTACATTTAATGAATGGGGAGATATAACTGGTCTTGATTTCCACGACCCTCAATTAAAGGATGGATGTTCTTATGTTGAAGTCCCTGTTGGTGGTGATGATGCAGGTGGAAGCACTACTACATACGAAAGAATCAAGTTGCAGTACCTTGACAAAGTTGAGAAATCAGCTGCTCAGCCTTGGAACTTTGGTGATAACTATAATTTATTTGCTCCTCATCAGAATGGTTTCTTTGAAGAATCTGTTCCTTACAATGCAGATGGCCAAAAATTGAATGTATATTATACTGAAGCACAGATGCTTGAAATGGAAAAGGGCTATTCTGTACTCACAAAGGAGGGTGACATCATCGAACTTCCATTCATTTTCGGTGTAACAGACTTTACTAATCAGTTTGGTTATATCTATTGGAAAGATTCTGAATCTGCAAATATAGATCCTTTGTCACTTCCACATTATGTGCTCATTGAGGATGCTCGTCCTGCAAGCAATATCTACGAGAATGAATATGGAAAGAATCCGGTTACTGGCAATTCTCTAGCCAATTGGGGCGATAAAAATTCTAATGGTTATGAGTATGCTCTTGCACATAGATTTGATGATATTACTTGTTATTGCCAGAAGGGTGAGAATGTGACAGAAGGCATTTATGCAACTGGCAAGCACCTTTCATCTTGTATTATTCCAAGTGAAGTTTATAATACATGGAACAAGTCAATTTATGGTACAACTTATCGTCCTGTATTCTTTGGCAAAGATGGAAATGCAGCTAAAGGTTCTTATGTGTGGCCAGAAGGTTATCGCATTGTATTCTTCATTATGACATTGTCAAAAACTAGTGATGATAATTTGGTTTCTCTTGCTAATAGAACTGGTGATGCTCCAGATGGAGAGAATTTGAACAGATTTAATTATTCTCTTCCAGAATTAAATAAGCGAATTTTGGGAAAAAATGGTGGTAGTGGTGTAGGACACCTTTATCAGTTTGGTGCAGGTACAGATAGAGCAAACGATGGTTTGGTTAAGTGTATTCCTTGGCAGCGTACTGATGAAACTGGTAATACGACTACTTATTTGTGTTTTGGTGATAACTCAGGTGATGAGGACTTGAACGATATTGTTTTCATTGTTAAGGGTGGCCAAAATGAGCATCGTGATATTCCAAAGCTTGGTGATGTAAAATGGCATTTGAACTTGAATGGTATGCACGATACTACTGATAAGGACCTTTATGCTAAAAAAACTGCTACTGTAGGTATGTCTTATAATATCCCAGAAGGTCAACCATCAGTAGAAGGTCGCAAATTCTTGGGTTGGTCTGCAACAGTTGATGGTAGTTCAGGACTCTTGTCAGAAACATTCTCTGGAACAATACCTGAAGGTGGTATTTGCTATTATGCACAATGGGAAGGTGATCATGAAGAAACAAGCACACAGTCATGGATTTTGGCATGTGAAGACCTTGGTGGCTCATTCGATTATGACTTTAATGATATAGTATTTGAACTCTCTCAGAAGATAACAACTCATACAATTAATACTACTGTCTCTTATGGAGATATTCAGGTAAAAGTTCTTGCTTCAGGTGGTATTCTTCCAGTAAAACTTGTATATGATAATACAACTATTGGTGGTGAAATTCATGGAAAGGCATATGGCCAGTCGGCTAATAGTGAAGGCACATTTGTTCCTGTTAATGTAGAAAAGGGAACTCTTGTTGAAGCTAAACCTATTGGTACAATCCCATCGAATGGTGCCGCTTTAGATTTTGATGTAATTAAGCAGAAAATTAAAGTTGTCGTTTCTGATGCTGCAGCTGCTGGTGATTTCGTTGTAGCAATGCGTCATGGAAATGAAACTGACAAGGTTCCTCAGATTCTCATCCTCCCAGGTGATTGGCGTTGGCCATTGGAGAAGAAGGGAATCCATCAAGCTTATCCTAAATTCTCAGAATGGGTTATAGATAGTAGAAATGCTAATTGGATGTCCAATAAGAACGAAGAAATGCTTATCGAACGATAGTAATATTCCACTATAATTATTCCTCACTCGCCTCCCATCCTCGCCGATGGGAGGCGTTTTATTTAATCATCCCTTTTCACCCAAAACAATCCTAAACAGGCGGAATAGATATAACACAAACGAAATTATCTGTTTTCGTTTTTGAAGTGCAACGTTTCGTTTTTGTTTCGTTCATGGAGTACAAAACAAGATTAATGAAGATTAATGGTGGATTTGTGATGA
The DNA here is from genome assembly GCA_937893145.1 of uncultured Prevotellaceae bacterium. Taxonomy (GTDB): domain Bacteria; phylum Bacteroidota; class Bacteroidia; order Bacteroidales; family Bacteroidaceae; genus Minthosoma. Next base: position 49,237 of record CALBJW010000148.1, read on the forward strand.
TTAATGTCGAAACAGGAATTATAGCCTACGGCCACTACATTAATCCCCATTAATCTGCCATTAATCTTTCATTAATTTTTAACTTTTCCCCCATATTTTTGGCAATAACCAATAATTATCGTACTTTTGCGGTGTGAAATAAAAAATGATGAAATTATGAATGTTACGATTGACATACCACAGCAGGGAACTGCTTCTCCTTCTTTAATGGAAGAGTTAAAAAAGGTGTTAACTGAATATGCAATTCAGTGGATGGCTCAGGTAGGAAAAAAGAAAGCTGTTCAAGATGCCGAGTATGAGCTTCCGCAGAAATATGAGAAATTGTGCGGATGCCTTTCGGAGGAGAAGATTATGACTGCATGCGAGGAAGATGATAAAATGGATTATCTTGTAAAGAAGCATTTGAAATGAACGTATTTCTTGATACCAACATTGCTCTTGACTTTTTGCTTAAAAGGAAAGAATTCTTTGAGGATGCAAAGAGGGTGATAGCTGTCTGTTTAAATAGAAAATATAATCTGTACCTATCTTCTATATCATTTTCTAACATTTCTTATATCGCCCGTAAAGGACATGATGGAATGAGTGTGAGTGATATGTTGTCTGTATTGCGTGAAATGGTTTCTGTGTCTCCTGTGGATCAAACAGTTGTGGATAGGGCATTAGATATGAACTTGGATGACTTTGAGGATGCCATGCAGTTCTTTTCGGCTCTTTCCGTACATTCTGATTATATTATTACCAGAAATGTTGGAGACTTCCCTCAAGCATCAATTCCGATTGTCTCCCCTATAGATTTTATTAAGGAACTTAAAAAAGTGAAATAGTAGTTACATTTTACATATCATTTCGCCTCCTCACCGATGGGAGGCGTTTTCTTTCCCACCACTTTCCCTCCAGCAATCCTAAACAGGCGAAATGGATATAACACGAGCGAAATTTTCTGTTTTCGTTTTTGAAGTGCAACGTTTCGTTTTTGTTTCGTTCTTGGAGTGCAAAACAAGATTAATGAAGATTAATGGTGGATTTGTGATGATTAATGTCGAAACAGGAATTATAGCCTACGGCCACTACATTAATCCCCATTAATCTGCCATTAATCTTTCATTAATTTTTAACTTTTCCTCCATATTTTTGGCAATAACCAATAATTATCGTACTTTTGCGGTGCGAAAATATAATAAGGTGGAAATATGAAAGTTGAAGAACCAATGATTGCATATAATGTAAGTCCTTCTGCAGATGTCTTGAGAAGCAGAATTGTCAGCAGGTTGGAACATGAGGAGGATACTCATGTCCTTCAGTTGGTATATACTTTTATGGAACGATTGCAAGGAGATGATGCTTCTGATAGTGTAACGCCTAAATACACATTGGATTCATTACAAGGAATCTTTAAGGATGCGATTCCTGATGATAAGTCGTATGATGAATTGAAAATGGAGTATTTTAAGAACAAATATGGTTTATGAACATTTTTCTTGATACAAATGTGATTATGGACCACCTTGCAGCTCGGGGTGACATAGAAAATGTTGGCAAGATATTTCATGCATTGGAAGAGGGTGCATTTCACGCTTTTATTTCTGCCGGTTCTTATTATACGATTACATATCTGTTAGAGTTGTTCTTGAAAAATAAGGGAGTGTCTAATCCTGAAAGATTGGTTATGCTACGAGATATTTTAGAGTCTCTTCTTGCTCGGATAGATATTGCAGAACATTCAAAAGCGGATTTGCTTATTGGCACCTTGAATGAACAATTCAAGGATTTGGAGGATAGCTACCAATATCAAGCTGCTATCGCTTCTGATTGCAGTTACTTAGTAACAAGCAATTTGAAAGATTTTCCTATATCCGATAATGCTTCTGTTTCTGTTGTATCACCTTCGGAGTTTGTTCAAGCATTATTATAGTGGGTGATGGATAATACTCTCACCTCTCCCCCCCCAAAAAAGTTTTCCCCATATTTTTGGCAATAACCAATAAATATCGTACTTTTGCGGTGTGAAATAAAAAAGGCTCCTGCGGTTTGGGTAACAAACTGTGGGAGCCTTTGGTGTGTATGGGGGTGGGAGGATGTTTACTTGAAGAGTTCGTCGAGGTATGTGTAGAAGGCTGGGTCCTCACCTATGATGGTCTTGACGATGTTGCCTTGTGGGTCGATGACGATCTTGGTTGGGAAACCTTCGATGGCGTACTTGGTTGGAACATCTGAGGTGCGTGGACAATAGACGTGCTTCCAAGGGAGTTCGTTCTTCTCTACGGCTGCCTTCCACTTGTCTTCTGTGTCGTTGCAATCAACACCGAGGATTTCGAGTTTATCTGAATACTTAGCATAGTACTTCTTCATCTCTGGGAATCCCTTGATGCACCATCCGCACCAGCTGCCCCAGAAGTCGAGGATGAGATACTTGCCACGAAGACTTGAGAGGGCGAGGTCATTGCCGTTGAGATCCTTGAGTGTGAAGTCTGGTGCTGCACAACCAGCAGCTACTGCCTTAGCAGCTTCTTTGCGTGCGTTTTCCTTGTCGATACGTGCCTGAATGGCTGTGATGACATTAGAGAAAACACCGTTCTTCACTTCTGGAGTGAGGAGTGCCATTGCCTCTTCTGCGTTTTCAATCTTTGGGAGGAGTGAAGCACTAACATTGCTGCCTGGATTTTCCTTGATGTAGTTAGCATTAGCGTTCATGAGTTGGTCTGCAAGGGCATTGTACTCAGGAAGGATAGCACTCTGGAGAGAGTCACGGTTTGCACCTTCTTGTACCTTCTTCGAGAAGTCGCTTGAGAGTTCTGTCATCTTGTTCTGGATAGGGTCAGTGATAGCTTCGAGTTTGCCGAGTTCAGCGTAGAAGTTGCTACCACCCCATTTTGCAGACTGTGATGTGCCTGTGAGAGTTCCCTTTTCGCCAGGAACGAGGAAGAACTGAATGCGTGCAGGACCTTCAGCACCCTTCATGGTCATCATTGCCATGGCAGCCTTGTCGCCTGTGTAGTTGTAAGTGAACTTACCTTTCTTAGCGATTACTGTTTCTGTCTTTTCTACAGAAGTCATTTCGCTATTTACAATCATAATCTGAACGGTGTCGTTCTTGAGATCACTGATTTTTGCAGAGATAGTCTGTGCGTTGCTTGCGAGAGCAAAGGCTGTGCAAGCGAGTGTGAGGATAGTCTTTTTCATTTAAGTGTTTATATGTTTAAGTGTTTATATGTTTACGGGGTTATTTTTTCACTATCTCCCTGTGTTGGCTGCGAGCATATTCCTTGTTTGCCTTGAGGATGGCATCGCGAGTGGAGGGGGAGAAGTAGGTGTCTTGGAATCGCTCCCAGATGTACTGCACGGCAAGTGGAGAAGGATGAATCATGTCGTCGGCATAGAAGCGGTAGTCGCGAAGTTCATCGAGCATGATTTCGTAGGATGGAAAATAAGTGCATTTACGATGTACGATGTACGATGTACCATTTACTGATTTACCATCTACCATTTGGACTGGCGCTTGGGGTGCTAAACTATCCACCGCTTCGAGGAGTATGCCCTTACTTATATTATTAATATGGTAGCCATCTCGCTTGTGGCGAATAGGACTGACCGTAAGGATGATACGAAGTTTGGGGTTGATGCTCTGGAGCAGTTGGATGAGCATCTGCCATTGGTCCACGATGTCGTAGGCAGAAAGGCGTTCGCGAGTGAAGAGCGAGTCGAGTTGCTTATGGCAATTTGCCACGAGCATACCGTTCTCCTTCAGTCGGTAGATGATGGCTGTGCCGAAGGTGATGATAAGCACATCGCACGAACGGAGATAGTCGGAAGCGAGAAGAGTCTGAGCGTTGATGTTGGCTTGCAGTTCCTCCTTTGAAGAAGCAGAGAACTTGCTGTGGTGCATCCACGAATGCCAGATGCCTTGCTGGTCCTCAAACACTTCGGTACATTCCTTCTCGCTGATGCAACGAAGCAACATGGCTGCGATGGAAGCAGGGTTGTAGAGTGTGCCGAAAGGGTTGACAAGAGCATCGAAACCACCTCGCACAAACTGCTGACCTACCTCGTCTGCGAAGCACGAGCCGAGTAGCATGACCTTGTCCGTGTGCTGTATTTGCCAAGTGGACTTTGGAATATCGACCTTTGTTTGTAAGTTCATGTCATTAATTTTCTGCAAAAATAGGAAATTTTAGTGAAGAGTGAAGAGTGAAGAGTGAAGAATTTGCTTCCGCAAGAGTATTTTCATGAAGTTTATGCACTAAAAAAGCCTCTCCGGTAGGAAATTCTTCACTCTTCACTCTTCACTCTTCACTTTTTTTCACTAACTTTGCACCAAATTTATAAATAATAACAATTTAACCCCTTTTTCCACCCAAGGGACATACCGTCCTCGTGCCGGTATCTACTTCCCTCCATAACAGGAAGGGACAGGGGGTGGGTTTTCAATTATGGCAAAGAAAGCACTTCTTATGATTCTCGATGGTTGGGGAATCGGCGATAAGGGTAAGGGCGATGTTATCTATCAGACTCCTACACCTTACATGGATTATCTTAATGCAAACTACCCAAATTCGTATGTCCTCACTTGTGGTGAGAATGTAGGTCTTCCAGACGGACAGATGGGTAACTCAGAGGTAGGTCACTTGAACATCGGTGCAGGCCGTATCGTATATCAGGACCTCGTTAAGATTAATAAGGCTTGTGCTGATGGTTCTATCCTCAAGAACCCAGAAATCGTTTCTGCTTACAGCTATGCAAAGGAAAACGGCAAGAGCGTTCACTTGATGGGTCTTACTTCAACAGGTGGTGTACACTCAAGCTTCGATCATATCCTCAAGCTCGTTGACATCTCAAAGGAATATGGCATTGAGAATACATTCGTTCACTGTTTCATGGATGGTCGTGACACAGACCCTAAGAGTGGTAAGGGCTTCATCGCAGACCTCCAGAAGCACATCGACGAGGTAGGTGTTGGTGCTATCGCAAGCATCGTAGGTCGTTTCTATGCAATGGACCGCGATAAGCGTTGGGAACGTGTTAAGGTAGCTTACGACCTCCTCATCAATGGTGAAGGAAAGCAGGCTACTGACATGGTTCAGGCTATGCAGGAAAGCTACGACAATGATGTTACAGACGAATTCATCCTCCCAATCAATAACTCTTCTGTTGATGGTACTATCAAGGAAGGTGATGTTGTCATCTTCTTCAACTACCGCAACGACCGTGCTAAGGAGCTCACTATCGTACTCACTCAGCAGGACATGGAAGAGCAGGGCATGAAGACTATCCCAGGCCTCCAGTACTACTGTATGACTCCATACGATGCAAGCTTCACTGGTGTTCATATCCTCTTCCCTAAGGAGAACGTAGAGAACACACTCGGTGAATACATCGCATCGAAGGGTCTCAAGCAGCTCCACACAGCAGAGACAGAGAAGTACGCACACGTTACATTCTTCTTCAATGGTGGTCGTGAGACTCCATACGAAGGTGAGGACCGTATCCTCGTTGCCTCTCCAAAGGTTGCTACATACGACCTCAAGCCTGAGATGTCGGCTTACGAAGTAAAGGACAAGCTCGTTGAGGCTATCAAGACAGAGAAGTACGACTGGATTGTTGTTAACTTCGCTAATGGTGACATGGTTGGTCACACAGGTATCTACGAAGCAATCGAGAAGGCAGTAGTTGCTGTTGATGAGTGTGTGAAGGAAGTAGTAGAGACTGCTAAGGCTGCTGACTACGAAACTATCATCATCGCAGACCATGGTAATGCTGACAACGCTCTCAATGCTGATGGTACTCCAAATACAGCTCACTCACTCAACCCTGTTCCATTCATCTACGTTACAGAGAACAAGAACGCAAAGGTTGAAGCAGGTGTTCTTGCTGACGTTGCTCCATCTATCCTCCACATCATGGGACTTGAGCAGCCAGCAGAGATGACTGGTAAGTGCCTCATTCAGGACTAAGCTTCAGTTTTTACCCTTCGATAATAGAAAAGAATGCAAAAAAATCATTTTTTTGCATTCTTTTTTTGTACATGTATCAAAATTTGGTACAATACCCCCGTAACTTTGCAACGTCAAAAGAAAAATAGAAACCAATTTAAATAAAAAAGAATATGGAAAAGGTTTATCGTGAAGTCCTCTCACAGAAGGACATTGAAATGAAGCAAAGCTTTATGGAGTGTGTTGCAGAAGTATTCTCAGCAGTTATTGAAGAGGAAGTTACACCACAGCAGGCAGCATGCGTACTTAATGTCATCATGTCGTTGCTGTTAGTAGTTTTCCCGGTAAATGTACCAATCATTCTTCGACTCATCTGTATGGTGTGGCTCGGTGCGAGTGTTTATGCTTTAAGAAGTACAGAACAGAAGAAATAAAATACCAACTCTATTAATTATAGGGAAAATCCCCTCGCAAATAGGTAAACAACCTTAGCGAGGGGATGTTTTTTGTTGTAACTTTGCATCGTCAAAAGAAAAAACTGACAAATTAACATAGAACAATAACCAATCTATAGGGCGCAATCCCATAGACCAAACTGAAAACAATATGAAGGCAGTTAAGACTTTTATCGTTAGCATGATGCTTCTTGTTAGCACTTCAGCAATTGCTCAGCCAATGAGCTACGATGCAATGCGCAATAATGCACGTTTCCTCACAGACCGTATGGCATACACACTCGGTATCTCATCGCTCGCAATCATAGATGACCTTTATCGTATCAACTTCGACTACATCTACGGCATCAATGATTATCTCGATGACATCGCCCTCGGTTATCGCTATGATGACTACTTGGCAATCTGTGCAGAGCGTGACTATGCACTTCAGATGCTTCTTGGCAATGCTATCTGGGCTCGCCTTATGGGTTATGATTACTTCTATCGTCCAGTATTCTTCCACAATCACAGATGGCACTTCGGCATATACGACTACTTCGATCGTGGTCACTGGTACTACAGCGCTCCTCGCTACTACCATGAATATCGTGGAGGTCACTTCTTCGGACGTATGCAGCCTAATCGCGGTATTGGTGTGAGAGGTCCTGGTATGAGCGGTCATCGTGGTGGTCCTGATAGACCAAACAGCTATCGTGGCGGCAACAACCGTGGCAGTTACGACAGAGGTCCTGCAGATCGTGGCAATAATGGCGGTTACGACAACAATCGTGGTGGCAACCGTGGTTCAGCTGAGCGTGGCGGAAATGTAGATCGTGGAAATGTGGATCGCGGTAACGTAGAACGTGGCAATGCAGATCGTGGTAATGTAGAACGTGGTAATGCAGATCGTGGTGGTTCGTATGGCAGTGGTTCTTACGGCGGTCGCACAGAGAGCAATGTTCGTAGTTCATCACGCGGCGGTTCTTACGGCGGCTCGATGGGTGGTGGCTCACGCAGCAGCAGTAGCTCATCACGCACCAGCACTCCTACACGCAGCAGTTCGTACGGCAGTGGTTCATCTTCATCATCACGCGGTGGTTCATACGGCGGATCAGTAGGTGGAGGTTCACGCTCTGGTGGCTCGGTAGGTGGTTCTGCAGGCGGTCATGGTGGTCACGGTGGCAGAAGATAATAGAACCTCAGAAAATGTAGTTGACATAACTCTCTTTCTACTATATATTTTTTGAACACTTTAATTTTATTGGTTCACAAGGGCGGTTTTTCGTGAGAAAGACCGTTCTTTTTTGTAATTCATAATTTGTAATTCATAAATCATAATTATAAGTTGAGAGATAACATTTTGGATTCGTCATCAACAATATCCAACTAATATGCCACCCTCTCAAAAAAATATGAATTATGAATTATGAATTATGAATTAAAATCACTACCTTTGCACAAAATTTGTGCACATTATTATGACTATTGAAGAAAAAATTATAGCAGGTGTACAGGCTGCAGTAAAGGCTCTGTACGATGTGGAGGCTGACCAGAAGCAGGTTCAGCTTCAGAAAACTAAGGCAGAATTTGAAGGCCATCTCACAGTTGTTGTGTTCCCATTCGTTAAGGCTGCTCGCAAGAGCCCTGAACAGGCTGGTGCTGAGATAGGTCAGTATCTCGTTGATAACCTTAGTGATGTTGTCACTAAGTTCAATGTGGTTAAGGGATTCCTTAACCTCGTCATCAGCGATGCTCCATGGATTACTCTTCTCAACAAGATTAACGCAGACGAGAAGTTCGGTTTCACTCCTGTGACAGAAGAGAGTCCACTCGTAATGATTGAGTACTCTTCTCCAAATACAAACAAACCACTCCATCTTGGACACGTTCGTAATAACCTCCTCGGTTCGGCACTCGCACGCATCATCGAGGCAAATGGAAATAAGGTTGTCAAGACAAATATTGTCAACGACCGTGGTATCCACATCTGTAAGTCTATGCTCGCTTGGCTCAAGTATGGTAATGGTGAGACTCCAGAGTCATCAGGCAAGAAGGGCGACCACCTCATCGGTGACTACTATGTAGCATTCGACAAGCACTATCGTGAAGAGGTGAAGGAACTTAAGGCTAAGTTCATCGCTGACGGTATGGATGAAGAGGCTGCTGAAGCTAAGGCAAAAAACGAGTCTCCACTCATCGTTGAGGCTCACGACATGCTCGTGAAGTGGGAACAGAACGACCCAGAGGTTCGTGGTCTTTGGAAGAAGATGAACGAATGGGTTTATGCTGGTTTCGACGAGACATACAAGATGATGGGTGTAAGCTTCGACAAGATTTACTACGAATCAGAGACATACCTCGAAGGTAAAGATAAGGTGATGGAAGGTCTTGAGAAGGGCTTCTTCTATCGTCGTGAGGATGGTTCGGTATGGGCTAACCTCAATGTAGAGGGTCTTGATGAGAAGCTTCTTCTCCGTTCAGATGGCACATCAGTATATATGACTCAGGATATTGGTACCGCAAAGCTCCGTTTCCAGGATTTCCCAATCGACAAGATGATTTATGTTGTGGGTAACGAGCAGAACTACCACTTCCAGGTTCTCTCTATCCTCCTCGACAAGCTCGGTTTCAAGTGGGGTAAGGACCTCGTACACTTCTCGTACGGTATGGTGGAACTTCCAAACGGTAAGATGAAGTCGCGCGAAGGAACTGTAGTTGATGCCGACGACCTCATGGCAGCAATGATTAACGATGCTTACTCAGCAAGTGCTGACAAGATGAAGAAGCTCGAAATGCCTGAAGAAGAGGCTCGTGAGGTTTCTCGCAAGGTGGGTCTTGGTGCGCTCAAGTACTTCATCCTCAAGGTGGATGCTCGTAAGAATATGCTCTTCAACCCAGAAGAGAGTATTGACTTCAACGGCAACACAGGTCCATTCATTCAATATACATACGCTCGTATCCAGAGCATCCTCCGCAAGGCTGCTGCTCAGGGCATCGAGATTCCTGCAGAACTCCCAACAAATATCTCTATTTCAACTAAGGAGACAGAACTCATCCAGAAGCTCAATCAGTTCTGCACAGCAGTTCGCCAGGCAGGTACAGACTATAACCCATCGACTATCTGTAACTACTGCTACGAACTCACAAAGGAATTCAATCAGTTCTATCACGACTTCACAATACTTGGTGAGGAGAATGCAGAACTCAAGGCGTTCCGTCTCTCACTTGCAAAGGCAGTAGCGAAGGTTTCAGCCCTCGGTATGGGATTGCTCGGTATTGAAATGCCAGAAAGAATGTAATGCAGAAAGTACTTATTATAATAGTATTGACATTGCAAACTTTAGGACTAAGCGCTCAGGACGACACCTGTTCGCTTAGTCCTAATGAATTGTGGGCAATGTCGATACAGCACCATTTAGACTCTATTACCAAGATTGTAGAACGACAGAAATACTCTGCTGGATACTGTGTGTATGACCTCACAGCCGACTCCATGCTCTATCGTTTCAATTCGCAGAAACTGTTTAAGCCTGCAAGCACACAGAAGTTGTTTGTGGCTACTTCAGCACTTACGAATCTTGGCGCGGACTACTGTTTTAAGACCTATATCAACATTGATGGCAGCATCCAGGCTGATGATATGGGACGAAGAACATTGAAGGGCGACATCTGCATTCGTGGTAGTTTCGACCCAACAACTCAGCTGAGGCAAGTTCATCTTGCAGCTGACAAAATCGTTACTCTTGGCATCGACTCGGTGGATGGGTGTGTCGTGGTGGACAATCAGGTTCGATATGATGCGAAACGAATAGGTAATGTCGGGCTTCACTTTGGTTCAATGCTTTGTGAAGCGTTGCAGAACAGAGGAATACGTTTCCCTGCAGAGAAGTCGTATATGGTGACAGAAGTGCCAGTCTTGCGAGGATGGAACCTCGCCACTATCTGCACTCCTATCTCTGAGGTGCTAAATAGGATGCTTAAGAAGAGTGACAACACATTTGCAGAGTGTATGTTGCTCAACCTCTACGATATGGGCAGAGATAGCGGATGGTCGTATGAAAACTGCAAGGAACAGGTTGTTGAAACAGTGAAGGAGGTGGGAGGAAATCCAGATGATTATACCATCATCGATGGAAGTGGTTTGTCGCATGACAACCGTTCAACTCCAGAACTCATAACCACTCTACTTCGTTACGACTATCAGAACGATGCTATCTTCCCTCATATATACGAGCATTTGCCTATAGCTGGTGTTGACGGAACACTTAAAGACAGAATGAAGACAGGTCCAGCATATAATAATGTACGCGCAAAGACTGGTACACTTAACTTTGTGTCCACACTTGCTGGGTACGTTACTGCATCCAATGATCACAAACTTGCCTTCGCCATTATGGTGAATAATGTGTCGTTGTCAACAGGCAAAGCGCTTCAGAACAATATCTGTCAGGAATTAGCAAAATAGAAAGACTATGGCAAAACAAAAGTTCTATGTTGTATGGGATGGTGCTGAAGATGGTGTTTATACATCTTGGGAGGCATGTCAACAGGTTGTTGTTGGGTATTCCAATGCCAAGTACAAGTCTTTCAAGACTGAAGCTGAGGCAGAAGAAGCTTTCGAGATGGGATATGAGGAGTGGAGCAAGAAAGAATCCTTAGTCCACGAAGAGGAAAGCATGGCGGAGAGTAGTGAAGTGGTCGTGGGGGCTGCCATCAACAACTCGATTGCGGTTGATGCAGCTTGTTCTGGTAATCCTGGAAAGATGGAATATCGTGGAGTGTATCTTCGCACGGGAAAGGAGATTTTCCATTTTGGTCCTGTGTGGGGTACAAACAATATAGGTGAATTCCTTGCCATTGTGCATGGTCTTGCTCTGCTCAAACAGAAAGGACTCGACGACATGCCAATATATTCCGATAGTCGTAATGCACAGCTCTGGGTTCGCAAGAAACAATGCAAGACCACTCTCGAACGCAATGAGAAGACGGAAAAGCTCTTCCAGATGATTGAAAGAGCTGAGGCGTGGCTTCACAACAACACTTGGAACAATCCAATCATCAAGTGGCCTACAGAGGAGTGGGGAGAGATTCCCGCTGATTTCGGAAGGAAATAAAAAAGCAATGGAGCAACTTTCGTCGCTCCATTGCTTTTTTATGATTATTAAAGTGAATCGCCAAAGTCCTTTCTGAACTTCTCTGCGAGTTCTTCCTGCCAATAACCGATTTCCTTCATGCGGCCGAAGAAGAAGCGGAGAACTGAAGGTTCTTCTGTCCATTCGAGACCACCGATGAGGTTGCGGTTGTCCCAAAGCCACTTAACGCGGTCTGCAACATACTTGAGCTGTGAGAGGGTATATACACGACGAGGAACAGCGAGGCGCTGGAGTTCGAGTTCTGCATAACGCTCAGTGCCGTCAGGTTCGCGCTGTTCGGAAACAGTACCACGCTCCATACCACGAATACCACCGGCAATGTAGAGTGCGGCACCAACTGCTGCTGCAGGATACTGGTTGTGTGGCATATCAGGAACGAATGCGCCTGCATTGAGGTGACATCCAAGACCACCTGGAGGGAGGATTACTGGCACACCGTATGCGTCGAGTTCCTTAGCGAGATAGTTGATGAATTCTGGACCGTGTGAGATGTAGTCCATATCAAGTGACTCGTAGAGACCAACTGCCATTGATTCCATTGTGCGTACATCAATACCACCGTATGTGAGGAAGCCTTCGTAGAGAGGAATGAATGTCTGGAGTTCCTTGTACCATTTTTCATCTTTTGAGCAGATGATACCACCCTTAGAGAATGAAAGCTTACGAGCAGAGAAGTAGATGATGTCGAAACGGTCTGCAAGGAGCTTGTAGATGTCTCCAACTTCCATGTACTTGCAGCGTGGTTCACGAGTCTTCATGAAGTAGATGTTGTCCTGAAGGAGAGATGCGTCGAGAACCGACTTCACTCCCTTATCGTGACAGATGTCTGTAACGGCAAGCATATTCTCAAGTGATACAGGCTGACCACCGATGAGGTTTGTTCCTGCCTCTACACGAACATAAGCTACATTATCCTTGCCAACCTCATCAATACGCTTCTTGAGGAGTTCGAGGTCGTAGTCGCCCTTGAATGGGTCGTTGCTCTGAGGAATGAGGCCCTTAGGCTGAACGAGTTCTTCTACTGTAGCACCGCAGCGTGTAGCGTGAGCCTTTGTGGTGGTGAAGTGGAAGTTCATGATAGCAACCTTGCCAGGAGCGCAATATGCTTCAGCAAGGATATTTTCTGCTGCACGACCCTGGTGAACAGGAAGTACATAGTCGCAACCGAACACATCCTTGATAGCCTTCTGTACACGGAGGAATGTTGCCGAACCTGCGTATGAGTCATCAGCCTGGAATGATGCTGCAAACTGATTGTCTGACATACAGTTTACACCAGAGTCTGTGAGCATATCAAGATATACATCCTTGTTCTGGAGAAGGAAAGTGTTGTTACCAGCTTCCTGAATCTTCTTGAGACGTTCTTCAACTGGAAGAAGAGAAAGCTTCTGAATCATGCGCACTTTGTGCATTTCGAGTGGAACTTGGTTCTCGCTCTGATAGAATTTTACAGCCATAAGTATTAATAGGTTAAAAATAAAGTTATCTTTTCTTAAGGTATTACTATGCAATTATTTTGTGTCATAATGCCGAGTTGGTTGCAAAAGTACATTGAATGATTGTTTTTTCTTGGAACATTTTTAAGGAATAAACTACCAATTTCACTTTTTACCTATATTTATACCATTTTTCACTACCCATATTACCTATTATCGAAAAAATAATGGTACATTTGCAGTCGAAGTAAAAAGAAACCCACTTAATATACAAGATGATTATCCAAGTTCAAGACATCGACCAATTTAATGCGTATTTTCATCAGAAGACCCTTCACCCACATGTCAGTGTGGCTGATTTGTCTAAGGCTGACTTGTCATTGTTTGAACCTACAGACTTTAATATGTATTGCGTTGTGCTGATGGATGAAGATTTCGGTGAACTGATAAGAAGCGGAGGTGCCATGCGTTATAGGGCAGGCACTGTATTCACTCTTCGTCCTGGACAGATTGTGTCGATGAACCTTGACAAGTCGATCAAACCTAAGGGATGGATGTTGGCATTCAGACCTGAACTGCTTATCAAGACTGGACTTGGACGAGACTTCTATATGTTTAATTTCTTCAATCAGGATGTGTTTGATGCACTTGAACTGTCAAGTGAGGAAAGACGTGTTCTGCTTAACTGCTTTGCTAATATCTTTGCAGAACTTCATGCGCCAGATGACAACCTCACAGGTCACATGCTCCGTATGGGCATAGGCCATCTGTTAAGTTACTGTAAGAGATTCTACGAGCGACAGTTTGATGTGCATGTTAAGAATACTTCAAACATCATTACTCGACTTGGAATTCTGCTTGATGATTACCTCTCGAGCGGTATGCCTATACAGAAGGGACAGCCTACGGTGGCTTGGTGTGCAGAACAGTTTCATTTGTCACCAAACTACTTTGGTGATGTTGTGAAGCGTGAACTCCACATGACGGCTCAAGAGTATGTGCAGCAGAAGATAATTACTGCTGCAAAGGTCATGCTTCGTGACCCTCGTCTTTCCATCACAGAGATTGCTGAGGCTCTTGGATTCACTTACCCAAACCATTTCACTCGTTTGTTTCACAAGAAAACAGAGATGTCTCCATCTGAATTCCGACACACTATAGGTTTATGAAAGATTTTTTCCGTATAATGGGCAAGTACTTTGCTCGATACAAAAAGTATATCACAGGGGCATTGGTGGTTAACATCCTTTCTTCTGTGCTTAACCTTTTCTCCTTTGCTGCCATCATCCCTATCTTGAATATCTTGTTCAAGGCTAACAGTAAGGTTTATAGTTATGTGCCTATCACATGGGATAGCTTCGACAACATCAAGGATGTACTTCTCAACAACATCAATTATTATGCCCAACTCATGGTGGGTGAGTATGGTCCTGCCACTACGATGCTGCTGTTGGGAGTGGTGCTGTCCATAACAACCTTCTTCAAGACTGGTGCATATTTCGGAGGTTCTGCCCTCCTCATGCCTCTTCGCACAGGTATTATTCGTGACATTCGCAATGACATATATAATAAGGTGCTTCGTCTGCCACTTTCTTTCTTTAGTGATGAGAAGAAAGGCGACATCCTTACTCGTGTCAGTACAGATGTGAATGAGATAGATGCGAGTATATGCAGTTCGCTCGACACGCTGATTAAGAATCCAATTCTTATCGTGGTGTATATGGGGACACTTGTGGCTATTAGTTGGCATCTCACACTCTTCACCCTCCTTGTTGTACCAATTCTTGCCATTGCTATTGGTCGAATAGGTAAGTCGTTGAAAGCAAGCAGTATTCTTCAGCAAACTAAACTCTCTGACAGTATGAGCCAGTTTGAGGAAACACTTGGAGGACTGCGTATCATCAAGGCGTTCATAGCAGAAAACAAGATGCAGGAACGCTTCGAAAAGGTCAATAATGAGTTTCGTGATATTGCAAATAGAGTAGCCATCCGTCAGTCGGCAGCTCACCCTGTGAGTGAGTTTCTTGGTACAGTGATGATAGTCATTGTGCTTTGGTTTGGCGGTTATCTCATCTTCTCTGGTAAGTCGAACCTTGATGGTGGTGTGTTCATCTACTATCTCATCATCCTTTATAGCACACTTCAGCCGCTGAAGGAGATATCAAAGGCTGGCTACTCGGTGCAGAAAGGTCTTGCCAGTATGGAACGAATAAATAAGATTCTTGCTGCGGAGAACAATATCAAGGAGATTGCTTCGCCAAAACAAATCAACGAGATGAATCGAGGCATAGAACTCAAGAATGTGTCGTTCTCATACGATGGTACTCGTGAGGTGCTTCACGACATCTCGCTCTCCGTGAAGAAGGGTGAGACCATTGCCCTTGTTGGTCAGTCGGGTTCGGGCAAGAGTACACTTGTAGATCTCATTCCTCGTTACCACGATATTACTGAAGGAGAGATACTTATTGATGGTGAAAACATAAAGAATCTGTCTATTCGTTCGCTTCGTGGACTTATCGGAAATGTAAATCAGGAAGCAATCCTCTTCAACGACACCATATTTAATAATATAGCGTTTGGTGTGGATAATGCAGGAGAGGAAGAAGTCATCGCAGCAGCAAAGATTGCCAATGCTCACGACTTCATTATGGAAACTGAGAATGGTTATCAGACTAATGTGGGTGATCGTGGTGGTCGTCTTTCTGGTGGTCAGCGCCAACGCATATCCATTGCTCGTGCTATCCTCAAGAATCCACCAATCCTCATCCTTGATGAGGCAACATCAGCTCTCGACACAGAGAGCGAGCGCCTTGTGCAGGAAGCCCTCGAACACTTGATGAAGACTCGCACAACGATAGCCATTGCTCATCGTCTCTCAACTATCAAGAATGCAACACGCATCTTTGTCCTTCACGAAGGCAAGATAGTGGAACAGGGCACTCACGAGGAACTCATCGCCTTTGGAGGTTACTACAAGAAACTGAACGACATGCAGTCCCTCTAACCTCCCGTCTTTCCTCCATACCACTTGTCCTCCGACAATCTTGTCGGAGTATAAATTTAACAACAACAGCCATGCTTCATCGCCTCTCCATAATACTCAAATTCTTCTTATGCACGATGTTCATCTTCATCATGCAGAAGCCTTTGTTTATGTTGTACAACCACCAGGTTGACAACACTATTGGTATTGTGGATTATGTCGAGGTACTTTTCCGTGGTGTTCCGCTCGATTTGACCGTAACGGGCTATCTACTCATTCTGCCACTGCTGCTCATCACGGCATCTTTTTTCTATGAGAAAGAAAAATTGACAAAGAATATTCTCCTCGTCTATTGCCTCATCATAAGCATTCTTGTTGCTGTTGTGTTTGTTGCAGACACGGTGATGTATGAGTTCTGGAGGTTCAAACTTGATTCAAGCATCTTCATCTACACCGACAAGCCAGCAGATGCAATAGCAAGCGTATCTACCTCTTTCATTATATGGCGAGTGATTGCAGTTTTGTTCTTTGCAACGATATATTTTCTCTTGTATTGGTGGAGTATGCGTGACCAAAGAATTGCCCGTCCTTATCATGGTGTTCTCGTCGCTGTGATGCTTCCACTTTTTGCCCTTGACTTCCTCATGATTCGTGGTGGAGTAGGCGAGGGAACAGCCAATGTGAGCAATGCGTATTACTCTGAGAAGCAATTTCTTAATCACTCTGCGGTAAACCCTGTTTTCAACTTTTTATATTCGCTTGGAAAGTCGCAGGACTTTGCCAATGAGTTCCGTTTCTTTGAGGATGATGAATGTGCAAAGTATATGCTGGGCATTTACAATACGAAGAGTGTAAATACAGATATTCTTATAAAGAACCAGAGACCAAATATCCTTCTCATCATTTGGGAAGGTTGTGGTGCAAAGATTGTTGAGGCTGTTGGTGGTGAGAAGGGTGTCACTCCTTGTCTGAACAAACTTGCAAACGAAGGGGTGAAGTTCACGAACTGTTATGCAAATAGTTTCCGTACCGACCGTGGACTTGTGTGTCTCATGTCGGGGTGGTTAGGTCTTCCTACCGCTTCGCTGATGAAGATTCCTGAGAAGTGTGAGACACTTCCTGCACTTCCTCGCAGACTTCGCGATGCAGGTTATCGCACAGAGTTCTGGTATGGTGGCGACATCACCTTTACCAACATGAATGGATATATGCTTCAAGCAGGAATGCAGCACACCGTGAGCAAGAACGACTTTTCTTACAAGGAACGAACATACAGTAAGTGGGGCGTTGCTGATGAAGTGCTTCTTGAACGTCTCACAGACGACATCTTAAAGCGTTCTTCCCTTTCTGGACAGCATTCGAAACCTTGGTTCAAGTCCGTACTTACTTTGTCGAGTCATGAACCTTGGGAAGTGCCAACACGTACTCTGGACGAGATGCGTCGCAACAGCTTTGCATATACTGACAGGTGTATTGGAAAGATGATTGACAAGATTAAGGAAACGATTGTTTGGGACAATCTTCTTGTCATCATTTTACCTGACCATGGCATTGCGTTCGATACAGATGATGCCATCTACGACCCGCAGATTTCTCACATCCCTATCGTGATGACAGGAGGTGCAATCAAGGGGGCAAGGCGATTTGATATGATAATGAACCAGTCTGACCTTGCTTCAACCTTGCTTGCTCAGTTAGGACTTCAGCATGATGAGTTCACATTCAGTCGTGATGTGCTTTCTTCAACCTACACATATCCTTCTGCATTCCACACCACGACCGAAGGAATGACCTTCATCGATTCTACAGGTGTTACGGCATACGATAATAATGCACAAAAAACAATACTCAATGAGGGCAAAAACAACCCTCAACGTGAACTGAAAGCTAAGGCAATCCTACAAACTCTGTACGAAAACATTGCAAATAGATAAATTTTTCGTAACTTTGCCTCCCTATAGGCGTCAAAGCCTTCCTCCAAGTGTCTTCCTAATATTAGGAAGATCCTCAATCTTCATAGCTCAAAACTCAAAACTTATAACTCAAAAACTCATACTAACATAGTGGAAGAACTGAATCTTGAGACCCCTCAACCACAGAATTATGATGATGGAAACATCATCACGTTGACAGGTGTAGAACACATCCGTCTACGTCCAGGTATGTACATCGGTCGCCTTGGCGATGGTAGTCATGCTGAGGACGGTATTTATGTATTGCTTAAGGAAGTCATCGATAATTCTATAGATGAATTTAAGATGAAGGCAGGTAAACGCATCGAGGTTGAAATAACAGAAAACCTTGCTGTGTCTGTTCGTGACTATGGTCGTGGTATTCCTCAAGGCAAGATGATTGAGGCTGTCTCTATCCTTAATACGGGTGGTAAGTACGACTCCAAGGCATTCCAGAAGTCAATCGGTTTGAATGGTGTGGGTACAAAGGCTGTCAATGCTCTTAGTACACACTTCGAGGTACGTTCTTATCGCGATGGTGTGGTTCGTATTGCAAAGTTCGAAAAGGGAAAACTTGTTGATGACATCACCGAAAAGACTGAAGAAGAGAACGGTACATACGTTTATTTTGAACCAGACAACTCGCTCTTCGTTAACTATAAGTATCGTGATGAATATGTGGAGACAATGCTTCGCAACTACACATACCTCAACACTGGACTCGAAATCTTCCATAATGGTCGTCGCATCACAAGTCGTAATGGTCTCAAGGACTTGCTTATCGACACTATGGACACTACTCCTCTTTATGAAATCATCCATCTCAAAGGCGACGATATAGAGATTGCCTTCACTCATACCAATCAGCAGTATGGTGAAGAATACCATTCCTTCGTGAATGGTCAGCACACCATTCAGGGTGGTACGCACCAGAGTGCCTTCAAGGAACACATAGCTCGTACCATTAAGGAGTTCTTCTCGAAGAACTATGAGTATGGTGACATTCGTTCAGGTATCGTTGCTGCTATTGCAATCAATGTGCAGGAACCTCAGTTCGAGTCTCAGACCAAGATTAAACTTGGTTCGCTCACAATGGAACCAAACGGCGGTGTGAGTGTTAACAAGTTCGTTGGTGATTTCATCAAACTTGAGGTTGACAACTATCTCCATAAGAATCTTGATGTGGCAGAAATCATTGAGTCGAAGGTTAAGGACAACGAGCGTGACCGTAAGGCGATAGCAGGTGTTACCAAGCTTGCGCGCGAACGTGCAAAGAAAGCCAATCTCCATAATCGTAAACTCCGTGACTGTCGCATCCACCTTAACGATGCTAAGGGTGACCGCAAGGAGGATTCTTGCATCTTCATCACTGAGGGTGACTCTGCCAGCGGTAGCATCACAAAGAGTCGTGATGTGAACACTCAGGCTGTGTTCTCACTTCGTGGTAAACCTCTCAACTCTTTTGGTTTGACAAAGAAGGTGGTGTACGAGAATGAAGAGTTCAATCTTCTTCAGGCAGCACTTAATATCGAGGAAGGCATCGAGGGTCTTCGTTATAATAAGGTTATCGTGGCAACTGATGCCGATGTGGATGGTATGCACATCCGTCTGCTCATGATTACTTTCTTCCTTCAGTTCTTCCCAGAACTCATCCGTAAGGGACATGTTCACATTCTCCAGACTCCACTCTTCCGTGTGCGTCAGCGCAGAAAGAGAATCAAGAAGGAATCGATGGCAGTCCTCCAGAAGAAATATCCTAATGCCGCAGCAAACAAGGGTGACTTCATCACTCTCTATTGCTACACTGAGGAGGAACGCCAAGAGGCAATCCATCTCCTTTCGCCAGAACCAGAAATCACTCGATTCAAAGGTCTTGGCGAGATATCGCCTGATGAGTTCAAGAACTTTATCGGAGAGGACATGCGACTTGAGGAGGTGACACTTAAAAAGACTGATAAAGTGAAGGAACTGCTCGAATACTACATGGGTAAGAACACTATGGAACGCCAAAACTTCATCATCAACAACCTCGTCATCGAGGAGGATAAGACCGAAGAAGAATGAAAACAGCACTCTTTCCAGGGTCTTTCGACCCATTCACTCGTGGACATCAATCCATAGTTGACCGCACCGTTGCATCTATTGCAGACCGTGTGGTCATTGCTATTGGTGTCAACTACAATAAGAAAAATATGTACACGCTTGAAGAACGAATCGCAGCCATCAAGCAGGTGTATAAGGACAACCCAAATGTGGAGGTGGTGTCGTATCAAGGTCTTACCACAGACTTTGCCCAGCAGATAGATGCTGACTTCATCGTTCGTGGAGTGCGTTCAGTCAAGGACTTTGAGTTTGAACGCGACATAGCAGAGGTCAATCGTTGTCTTTCGGGCATCGAAACCATCCTTCTTTTCACAGAACCAGATTTATCACATATCAGCTCGAGCATCGTTCGCGAACTGAAGAGCTATAATAAAGACATATCAGATTACTTACCAAAATGAAAACAAGACTCTTTTCTCTCATAGCACTTTTCTTTGTCCTTATCTCTGCCAATGCGCAGGTCAAGATGGACGAAGCTCAACTCCGCAAACTCATTGTCACTCAAAGTGCTATCCTCAATCTTTATGTTGATACTGTCAGTCAATCAAAGATAACAGAGGATGCCATCAAGGCAATGCTTGAGAAACTCGACCCTCACTCTACTTACACTCCTGCAAAGGATGTGCAGGCACTCACGGAGAACCTCAACGGTTCGTTCGAGGGTATCGGTGTTCAGTACAATATGAATGAGGACACTCTCGTTGTCATTCAGCCTGTCACTAATGGTCCTTCTGAAAAGGTCGGTATCATTGCAGGTGATAAGATTGTTACAGTCAACGACTCAAGCATCGCTGGTGTCAATATGTCTCGCGAGGATATCATGAAGCGTCTTCGTGGTCCAAAGGGTACAAAGGTTAATCTTGGTGTCATTCGCCAGGGCGTGAAGGGCATTCAGAAGTTTGTGGTTACTCGCGATAAGATTCCTGTATATACTCTCGATGCTTACTACATGATTGATGAAACTACAGGTTATATCAAGATAAGCAGTTTTGGTGCTACAACCCATGATGAGTTCACTACAGCTGCAAAGGAACTTATCGGTCTTGGCATGAAGAACCTTGTCCTCGACCTTCAGGGCAATGGTGGTGGATACCTTCAGGCTGCAGTAGCAATGGCTGATGAATTTCTTGGCAATGGTGAGATGATTGTTTACACAGAAGGCCGTTCTGTAGGTCGTCATGACTATCATGCTCAGAAAGGGCAGATGGACATCGACAAGGTTGTTGTTCTTGTTGATGGTTATACTGCAAGTGCTGCCGAGATTCTTTCGGGTGCTATTCAGGATAATGACCGTGGTACCATTGTTGGTCGCCGTACCTTTGCCAAGGGACTTGTTCAGCGTCCAATCGACCTTCCTGATGGCAGTATGATTCGTCTTACTGTGGCACACTACTATAGTCCTGTAGGCCGTTGTTTCCAGAAGCCATACACAAAGGGCGACAAAAAGAAGTATGACAACGATATGCTTGACCGCCTCAATAGCGGTGAACTTATGTCTGCCGACTCTATCCACTTCCCTGACTCTCTCAAATACACAACTAAGGGTGGTCGTGTAGTTTATGGTGGCGGTGGTATCATGCCAGATGTTTATGTGCCTCTCGACACGACACTCTACACTCGCCTTCATCGTGAACTTTCAGCAAAGAGCTGCATCATTCAATCTACACTCAAGTTCCTTGACAAGCATCGCAAGCAACTCGTCAAGGACTACAACGTGAACGACTTCCGCAAGGAACTTGCTCTTCGCCAGGCAAAGAAGAAGTACAACGCAAATACTCTCATATACAACGAAGGATTTAAGCGTTTCAAGGACACATACGAGGTTCCTCAGGAACTTCTTGACATACTTGCAGACCAAGCGAAGACTGCTAAGATAGAATATACTGATTCTATGTATCAGGCAACTCTTCCTCTCCTTACTCTTCAACTCAAGGCTCTCCTTGCCCGCGACATCTGGGACATGTCAGAGTATTATCAGATTATGAATCCAGCAAGTGAAATATATGTCAAGGGACTTGCTACAATGAAAGAGGAGAAGTAGGGTATGACAAACTTTGATTGGCAAGCTACATACAATGCTATCAATGCTGATTTCTCTGTTCGTGATACACGACCAGTGATAGGCATAACTGGCAACTATGACAAGGAGACTTGCACTCTTGCAGAGGGGTATTACCAGTCTATTCTCAAGGCTGGAGGTATTCCTATGATTATTCCACCATTCTACGATACTGATCGCCTTGGCGAACTTCTCGACCGTCTTGATGGCATCCTCTTCTCTGGTGGTGGTGACATCAATCCTCTTCTTCTTGGTGAGGAACCAATCAAGGAACTGCATGGCATCACTCCTGAGCGTGACATGCAAGAACTACTCCTTGCTCGTCTTGCCTACGACCGCCAGATACCAATGCTTGGCATCTGCAAGGGCATCCAGACTATCAATGCTGCGCTTGGTGGCACTAATTATCAGGACATTCATACCCAGATGCCTGGCACTCGCATCAAGCATAGTCAGGACCAGGATCGTCGATACTCTTCTCACACAGTAGTCCCTCCAGTCTCTGAAGGGGAAGGAAGTTCGTGTAATGGTGAAGATAGCATTCTTTGGAAATTGTTTCCAAATGCTTGTCCTCCTCTTTTGGGAGGCATAGGACTTCCTGTCAATTCCTTTCATCATCAGGCTTGTAAAGAACCTGCACCTTGTCTAAAGGTGTCAGCCATAAGCACCGATGGTGTCATCGAAGCGGTTGAAAGCAACGAATACAAGAGCATCCTTGCCGTACAATGGCATCCGGAGACATACATCCTTCGAGGCAGCACTGAGATGCTCCCTATCTTCGAATGGCTTGTCGGGGAAAGTGCTGAGTTCAAGGCTGCAAAGAAACTACACACTAAGATTCTTACTCTCGATAGCCATTGCG
The DNA here is from genome assembly GCA_937893145.1 of uncultured Prevotellaceae bacterium. Classification (GTDB taxonomy): domain Bacteria; phylum Bacteroidota; class Bacteroidia; order Bacteroidales; family Bacteroidaceae; genus Minthosoma. The sequence goes on from CALBJW010000148.1 coordinate 72,152, forward strand.
ACACTCCGATGTTCTTCAATCAGAACATCAACTTTGCTTCACGCGACCCAAAGATACTTGTTGACCTTCACAAGATGACAGAAGGTCATCTCGACTCAACCATCATGGTTGCCTATCTTCAGCAGAATGAACGCGATGAGGCTTCGCTTGAGAATGCAACAGCAAAGGCAAATCAGATTCTCACTCAGATTGAGGAGATGGTAGCATCAAACTGCACAGCTGTTGATATTGCATACACTCCAGCAGACCTCTGGCGACTCAAGGCACAAGGTAAGCGTGCCATCATGCTCGGCATCGAGAATGGTTATGCTATAGGTAAAGATATAAAGAATATTGAAGCTTTCCGCAAACGCGGTGTTGTCTATATGACTCTCTGTCATAATGGCGATAATGACATCTGCGACTCTGCTCGTCATCGTGTCAACACTTGTCATCCTCTCGATAGCAGTCTCGACCCTTCAGGCATCAAGGGCGAACACGGTGGTGTGAGTGCTTTCGGTGCTGATGTTATTCGTGAAATGAATCGTGTGGGTATGATGGTTGATCTCAGCCATGCCAGCGAAGAGAGTTTCTATGATGCTCTCGACATAAGTGCTACTCCTATCGTTTGTTCCCACTCGTCTGCAAAGGTTCTTTGCGATCATCCTCGCAACCTCACAGACGACCAGATGAAGGCTCTTGCCCATAAGGGTGGTGTGGCACAAGTCACTCTCTATCATGGTTTCTTGACAAAAGACTCGCCAGACTTCCTTCACGGTCCTCTTCTTCCTAACGAGGCAACTATCCTCACAGCCATTGACCATCTCAATCATATGGTGAATGTCATGGGCATTGAACATGTAGGCATAGGTACAGACTTCGATGGTGATGGTGGCATTCGTGGTTGTTCTTCAGCCAGCGAACTCATCAACTTCACTCGTCGTCTCATGAAAGAACGCTACTCAGAAGAACAAATCCAGATGCTCTGGGGCGGCAACTTCCTCCGTGTTATGGAACAGGTGCAGAATTTCAAGTAAGAATCATTCTCCGTTTTCATGCATAGCAGAGCCTCTATTCTTCCCAAAGAATCATTCTCATTTGAACACCAAAGTCGTTAATCCCTCTTCATCAAATATCTCCCGGGCTACCTCCTGAAGTAGTTCGGGAGTTAATTTATCCAGATGAACGTATGTGTCTTCCACTCCTTCAAACTTATTATAATGAAGGAATGCCTTTGCTGTGTCGAGAATATAGTTTTCGAAGTTGTCACAAGCCACACCAATCTGTCCTTTTGTCTGCTTTAATGCAGCATCAAACTGTGCTTTACTCAATGGCTTCTCCATCAACTTGTCAAGTTCCTTGCGAACTATCTTGCAACACTTATCCACATCCTCCACATCGCATCCGAAGTATATCGCCCAAGTGCTTGTGTCCGTATAATTAGTCAACGAACTCTCCACCGTATATACCAGTCCTCTCTTCTCTCTCAAAGCAACATTCAACCGCGAGTTCATACCCGGTCCTCCTAATATATTATTAAGGAAGTACAACGCAATCCTCTTATCATTCTTCGAACCGTATGCAGCACGCCCAATCATCACATGTGCCTGATGCGTACCCATATCGCACACTACCTTCCTCCTCTTCACTTCGCTAACCTCTAACCTTTCCTCACTAACTTCTAACCTTTCCTCACTAATCTCTCCCCCTCTAACCTCTTCACCTTCTACCCCTCTAACCATTTCTTCATCCGCCTTCTCCAACCATAGTTCCCTGCGGTTTTGCCGCAGGTCCCCTTTCCCTTCCTCTCTCATCACCGCCTTCTCCACCATCTTCTTCACCTTCTCCCACCTATAATCTCCCATCACAAACATCACCATCTTCTCAGCAGTATATAAACGCTTAGTAAAAGCCTTTGCATCCTCACTCCTGAACCTCCTCACATCCTCTGCTTTACCAAGAATGTCATGTCCCAAATCCTTACCCTCATATATGATATTCTCAAACCTATCAAATATAAGGTCAGCAGGCGAATCATTATACGACTCTATCTCGTCCACAATCACCTCACATTCCTTGTCAATCTCATGCTGTGGATAAGTGCTGTTGAAAACCACGTCAAACAGAAGTTCAACGGCACGAGACAAATGCTCCTTCATGAATGCCGAATACACCACAGTCTCTTCCTTATTAGTGTATGCATTCAGGTCGCCTCCCACACCCTCCATTCTCTTGATGATGTGACTTGCTCTTCTATGAACTGTACCCTTGAACATCATGTGTTCACAGAAATGTGCCATACCCTGCTCCGTCTCCAACTCATCACGCGTACCGGCATCAATACTTATACCGCAATAAGCCACCGAAGTAGGGGAGGGGATATGAATCACCCTCATCCCATTTGGAAGAGTGAATATGTTTGCTGTTTCCTTCATGTCTTTCTCTAATATATCAGCAGTCCTGCCAATCCACACATCAATATCATCAATATCGGATGAATCTTAAACAATCGAGTACCGATAAATGCAAAGCAGAATATAGTGATACTAACAATAAATACGAAGATGTTCTCCTTTGGATTGCCAAAGTTCTCTGTTGACATCAGCATGATAGATGCTGCTGCAAGCAGTCCCACGATAGCAGGACGGAGTGTCTTAAATACATTCTTCACATCCTGCGAATCCTTATTCTTCAACAAAAACTTACTTATGCTCACCATCAATATAAATGGTAACCACATGATACTCAACGATGCAATCACAGCACCAATCACCGCTGCCCACTCTGGATAACCATCATTCAGCACCGATGTATATCCTGTGTATGTAGCACAGTTAATACCAATAGGTCCAGGAGTTGACTGCGATATCGCCACAATATCCGTAAACTCTGCCGTAGTCAACCAGTGGTTCTTATGCACCACCTCGTCCTGTATAAGTGAAAGCATAGCGTATCCACCACCAAAGTTAAAGATACCTATCTTCGAAAATACCAAAAATAACTTCAAGAAAACCATATCAACCTCTAATTTTAACCACTAATCACTAATCATTAATCACTAATCACTAATCATTAACCACCAACCACCAATCACTAATCACTAACCACTAACCACTAACCTCTGCGCCTACAGCGCCCCCAAACAAATCCACCTACTCCTGCACCCAATATACACCATATCGGACTGACTCCAAAAGCACAAATCAGCAACGCACAAACTATTGGAATCCAACAGTTCATGCGATTTATCTTAGCCGACTTAGCCATCGTAAAACAAGGAGCAAGTATGAGTGCCACCACAGCAGGGCGCACCCCCATAAAGAACTTCTCCACGTATGGATTGCTCTTAAATGCCTGAAAGAATACTGCTATCAATAGTATCGCCATGATTGATGGAACAGCCACACCCAAAGCTCCGATGATGCCGCCCCATACTCCTTTGAACTTATATCCAATATGCGAAGCCATATCAATAGCAAACAAACCCGGAGTACTCTGTGCCACCACAAGGATGTCCATAAACTCCTCCCTTGTCAACCATTGCTTCTTCTCCACTATCTCCTTTTCCATCACCGGCACCATAGCGTATCCACCACCCAGAGTGAACCCACCTATCTTCGCAAATGTAACAAACAAATCAGTATATATACCCATAATTCTAACTTTACTCTAACCTGTCAACTCTAACCTCTAACCCTTCTACCCCTCTACTCCTCTACCCTTCTACTCCTCTACCCATTTCTTCATCCACATTCTCCAACCATAGTTCCCTGCGGTTTTGCCGCAGGTTCCCTTTCCCTTCTTCTCTCATCCCTACCTTCTCCACCATCTCCACACATCCGGCACCACCAATATCGGCGATGTGAACACCACAATCTTCACCCATTCACTCACACTTAATGGCTCTGCAATCTCAAACATCTGACCACCATAAGTCACGATAAGAATCTGTCCAATAATGATAACAGCAGCAATAGCATAGAAACTGATGCTTGTGTTCTCCCAGAATGCAGGGCGATTAATGAACAGGTTCTTTATGTCACCAATGAGCGAATCGTTTGTATTATAATATCTTGCATTGAAGATGTTCCAAAATTGTGATACCACAAATATCGAGAAGAAATACTTATGCAACTCCTGATAATGCCAAATGATAGAAAAGGCAACGAAGAATACAAATCCATAATTAAGAATTGTATAAGCCATCTTCCTATCTATGATATTGCTCTTAGGGTCGCGAGGCTTTGCCATAAGCACACTCTTATCTGCAGGCAACGAAGAAAGTGCCATAGCAGCAAATGTATCCATGATGAGATTTATCCAGAGCATCTGTGTCACACCAAGCGGACTCTCCTTGCCCGTAAATGCGCCCCAAAGCACAATAAGACAAGCACATAGGTTGATTGTGGTTTGGAATATGATAAAGCGTCGTATGTTCTGATAAAGGCTGCGTCCCCACATTATTGCCTTATTGATTGAAGAGAACGAGTTGTCAATGATAGTTATATCACTTGCCTCCTTTGCACGCGAAGTACCATCGCCCATGCTGAGTCCCACCTGTGCCTTGCTCAGAGCAGGAGCATCATTTGTTCCATCGCCAGTCACAGCAACCACCTCTCCATTCTGCTGAAGGAGAGTTACGAGTCGTGCCTTGTCGTTTGGTTTTGCACGAGAGATAATCTTCAATGTCTTGACAGCTTCTCGAGCCTCCTCGTCTGTCATGGCAGCAAATTCACTACCTGTGAGCATGTAGTCGTTATCTCCATTGATAAGACCAATCTGTCTGCCTATCTCCTTTGCAGTTCCTGGAGTATCACCAGTCACGATGATTACCCTCACTCCTGCATTGTCACGACACACATGTATTGCCTCAGCCACATCATCACGGATAGGGTCGGCAATACCCACAATACCCACAAAGGTATCATCAATGGCAAATCCGAGTGTACGCATCGCCTTTGATTGGTATTCGTGCAGACGGTCAAATATCTGTTCACGAGTCCATCCGCCTGCAATCTTACTGCACTTCTCAAGAAGAATCTCTGATGCACCCTTATAATAGGTATGCCCATCAGCAGTCGTTGTACTCATGTATTTATTTTCTGTCGAGAAAGGAAGACGATCCGCGATAACCGCCTGTTTTCGAATGGCTTTATAGTCATATCCCTGCTCTGCAATCCACATCAACAGAGCGCATTCCGTAGGATTACCAATGCGGCGAATAGCCCCATCCTCTTCCGTCAGTTCCGCAGTCGTATTGATAGCAATGCCCCGAGCAAAAGCATCCCATCCACCTTCTCCACTCTCTCCACTCTCAATACCTTCTCCCATCTCAAGCCCCTGTTCCCTGCGGTTTTGCCGCAGGTCTCCTCCAAACACTTCCTTCTCCACCACTCTCATCTCATTCTTCGTCAGCGTACCCGTCTTGTCCGAACAAATCACAGTTGCAGCACCCATAGTCTCACAAGCATGCAACTTACGCACAAGGTTATTCTCCGCAAGCATCTTCCTCATACTCATAGCTAACGATACCGTAATAGACATCGGAAGTCCCTCAGGCACAGCACATACCACAAGAGTCACAGCAATCATGATAGACTGCAATACATATTCTATCACCTCAACTGTACTGTCATTATTATTCGTGTTGCCATCACTAAAAAGGTATATAAGACGCCCCACAATGATTAATCCACCCACCACGAAACTTGCCACAGAGATTGCCTTGCCAAGTCGCTCAAGCTGTTGGTTGAGCGGAGTCTCCACATCACTTCCTTCCTGTGTCTTTGCCACACCTTTTCCCTCTTCAGTCTCCATACCGATGGCGGTGATAATCATCGTACCACTACCTTCTATTATTGTACTGCCACGAAGGAGGAAATCACTTGGATATGCTGCCTCCGACTTCTCATCTCTCACTACCGACTTGTTTGCGTATGCCTCTCCAGTGAAGGCGGACTCATCAATCTTGAGTGTCAACGATTCAAGGACCTTTCCATCTGCAGGAATCTCATCACCACTTTCAAGCATCACGATGTCTCCAACACACACATCGCTCTTCTTTATCTCCTTGACTACAGGCTCCTTTCCTTCCGATTTCCTGCGAAGCACCTTCACCTTTCGACTGTCCTTCACCTTGTTGAGCACATCAAACTCCTCATCTGCCTTCACCTCAAAGATAAAGCCCACACCTGTGGCAAGCATCATCGCCACAAAGATACCTATCGGTTCAAGAAGTACCTGCCAACCTTTCCCAACAGATACCATCTCATAAATGGAAACTCCTACAGAAAAGCAGAACACAACACCTAACACAATAATCAATGGTTCCTTGAATTTCTCCAAGAATCCCTTCCACAATGGTTCCTTTTCTGGGGGCGGAATGATGTTCTTACCCATACCATTCAGCACCTCAGCCGAATCACCTATCAGGCATCTGTCTAAAATATCTTGTCTCATTATTCTTATTATTTCACTGCAAAGTTACAAATAAATTCACAATTCATGATTAATAATTAATAATTATTCGTAACTTTGCCATACAAAATACTTATAACAACATCTCTTTTGCCATGCCTACTCATTTTTGAGTTGGCATCCCCCATTCCTTCCCCAGTTCTCACTCATTCTTGAGTGAGCCCTCAAAAAACACTTACTCGTATGAACATTTCCAACATATCACTCGGCAATCTTCCCGTCCTCCTTGCTCCTATGGAGGATGTCACCGACCAGGCATTCCGTCTTCTTTGCAAGGACTTCGGAGCCAGCATGGTCTATTCCGAATTTGTTAGTGCCGATGCCATCATTCGCAATGTTGACCGTCAGTTCGAAAAGATGAGGATTGATGACCGCGAACGCCCCGTAGCCATCCAAATCTATGGTCGTGATGTACCTTCAATGGTCGAAGCAGCCAAGATAGTTGAAGCCGAAGCACACCCCGATATCCTCGACATCAACTTCGGTTGTCCTGTCAAGAAAATTGCAGGCAAAGGTGCCGGTTCAGGCATGCTCCGCACCCCCGAACTCATGCTCGACATCACCCGCGAAGTAGTCAAGGCAGTCAACATCCCCGTGACTGTCAAGACCCGCCTCGGCTGGGATGTCCCCGGCCTCTATGACCTCTCAGGTTTCACCAAGCCATTTGCCTGCTCCGGTATCTCCGGCACCTCTGAAACTTCCGGTCTTTCCGATACCTCCGGCAACTCCCGTACCCCTTTCATTCTCGCCCTCGCCGAACGCCTCCAAGATTGTGGCATCCAAGCACTTACCATACACGGACGCACCCGCTCCCAGATGTACCAAGGCGAAGCCGACTGGACACTCATCGGCGAAGTAAAGAACTCCCCTCGCATCACCATTCCAATCATCGGAAATGGTGACATCACCACTGCTGAACGAGCCAAAGAATGTTTCGACCGCTACGGTGTTGATGCCGTTATGGTTGGTCGTGCTACCTTCGGACAACCTTGGCTCTTCAAGGACATCCGTACCTACCTCGACACAGGCCATCACGACGACTCCATGACTCTCGATTGGAAGTTCGAAGTCCTAAAAAAGCAGGTCCAGAAGTCAGTAGAGTACAGCCTTCGCGAAGACAACGCCCTCAAACAGCGCAAACGCACCGAACTCGGAGGCATCATCCACGTTCGTCGCCACCTTGCCAACTCCCCAATCTTCAAGGGCATACCCGACTTCCGCCACACCCGCATCCAGATCCTCCAAGCCGAAACTCAGGACCAACTTTTCGCCCTTCTCGACCAAGCAAAACAAAAAATCCTCGCTTTTCACTCAAATTCTTAACCCCACAAGCCCATTTATTAATTTTTTTCCCTATATTTGCACCCACAACCAGCCCCTCATGGTCCTCCCTGACTGCACCTGGTCCCTGTTCTCCGACAATCTTGTCCCCCGTTCTCCGACAATTTTGTCGGAGTCCCCATAAACTAAACCAATAAACCCATAAACTATTAAACCCCTAAAATTCTATGGCAAATCCATTCTCTCTCGAAGGTAAGAACGCATGGATCACAGGCGCATCTTACGGTATCGGCTTCAACATCGCAAAAGCATTCGTAGAAGCAGGTGCAAACATGATTATCTTCAACGATATCAATGAAGCAGCTCTCGAGCGCGGTCTCGCAAACTATAAGGAAGCAGGCATCACAAACGTGAAAGGCTACGTTTGCGACGTTACAGACGAAGAAGGCGTTAAGGCTCTCGTTGCTAAGATTCACGAAGAAGTAGGTCAGATCGACATCCTCGTAAACAACGCAGGTATCATCAAGCGCATCCCAATGCACGAGATGCAGCGCAGTGAGTTCCAGCAGGTTATCGACATCGACCTCGTAGCACCATTCATCTGCTCTTCAGCAGTTCTCCCAGAGATGATGGAGCGCAAGGAAGGTAAGATCATCAACATCTGTTCTATGATGTCAGAGCTTGGTCGTGAAACCGTTTCTGCATACGCAGCAGCAAAGGGTGGTCTCAAGATGCTTACTCGCAACATCTGTTCTGAGTACGGTGAATACAACATCCAGTGCAACGGTATTGGTCCTGGTTACATCGCTACTCCACAGACAGCTCCACTCCGTGAGCGTCAGGCAGACGGCAGCCGTCACCCATTCGACTCATTCATCTGTGCCAAGACACCAGCAGGTCGCTGGCTCGACCCATCCGAACTCGGTGGTCCAGCAGTCTTCCTCGCTTCAAAGGCATCCGATGCAGTCAACGGCCATGTCCTCTATGTTGATGGTGGTATCCTCGCCTACATCGGCAAGCAGCCTAAGTAAAAACGCACCCATCAAACTCCTCTATACCCAAGGGAAGGCGCCATGCCTTCCCTTTTTTATATCCCCTCCCTTCCCATCCCCCCCCTCCCAAACAACCCCCGTTCTTCGACAATTTTGTCGGAGCCCCCCATCAGCCCCCATTTGCACTTTTATCCCCCCCATTTGCCTACTATTATTCCCCAGTTGTGCCAAAAGCAGAACAAAAAGTTAAAAAATATATCCATTTATGTGTATTGTTTAAAAATAATTTCATACTTTTGCACCAATTTATTCGTGTATTTATGTATGCGCGCGTAAATAAATAGTGTGAATGATCATCTCCGTGACTGTAAATGTTTCGAGGAATCACGCCCTCTCAAGGGCAAATTCCTATGGGGCAGTTGAATGAAATTAAGACAAAATGAATAGACATTAACTCGATTCCATCCCACAGGTGCTTCAGGAACCTCCACCCACTCCAAGTGCAGCGAGCTCCCCTGACCAAGCACCCCTTTGTCGTTTCATAACATCACCCCTCCCCCCCCCCGTTCCCCGTCATTCTTGACGGTGGTTCAAAAAAAACTAAATAACAACAACTATAAATAATTTATTTTTAACTAAAATTTTAATTAACATGAAACAAAAACTACAAAGACTGAAAGGAGGGCGACTGGGCTCGCAACTCTTTTTGAAGACTTTCATGCTTCGTAATATGGCTCTTGTAGTTGGAGTTTCACCAAAATCATAATCCTTATGGCAAAAAAGACAACTTCAATTATTGAAATCAGTCCTCAGTCATTCAAGGATTTGATTTACACCTTCCGAGGACAGCCAGTAATGATTGATTCAGACTTGGCTGCAATCTATGGGTACGAGACCGGTCAATTTAATTTGCAAGTCAAACATAATATAGAGCGATTTGATGATGAGGAATTCATGTTCCAATTGACAGATGATGAGTTTGGAATCTTGAAATTGAAAAATTCAACATCAAGTTGGGGAGGCACACGCAAACGTCCATTTGTGTTCACAGAACAAGGTGTCTATATGCTGATGACGGTCCTGAAAGGCCCCTTGGCAGTGCAGCAAAGCAAGCAGCTGGTGCGCCTATTCAAGAAGATGAAGGACTATGTCATCCAGAATCAGCCTCTCCTTGGACAACGCGAATATTTGCAACTCTCCTTGCAGACTACACAGAATGTTCATGACATCATGGAGGTGCGTTCGTCTTTGTCAAAAGTTGAGGATAAAGTAGCGAAGATAGTAGATACGCTTGGCGAGGTTGTCACAAAATCCGAGCTTTCGCATATAATGCTTGATTTCGGAGAACCCGCAGTTCGCAGAGGATGGCTTATACTTAATGGTCAACCCGTAGAATCAGACCTTGCTTACAAGCAGATATATTCACTTGCAAAGCATTCTATATACATTATAGACAATTATATAGGGATAAAAACTTTGGTGTTGCTGAAGGATGTTCCAAAGGAAGTTTCTTTAACCATCATATCAGACAACTCCATGAAGAAGCTTCATAAGTCGGAGTATGATGATTTCGTGAGGGAATACCCGAACCGTAGCATAACAATGATAACAGCAGGCGGAATCTTCCACGATCGCTATATTGTTCTTGACTACGATACTTCCGAGGAGAAGATATACCATTGTGGTGCATCTTCCAAAGATGGAGGAAACAAGGTGATGACGCTAAATCTTATTACAGATACAGCAATATATCATCCTTTGATAGATAACACATTGCACAATCCTGTGCTCCAGTTGACTTGAGGTCAAAATTTTTGACATCAAGCCGGGAACCTCCCCCGTTCCCCGTCATTCTTGACGGTGGTCCCCCCAAAAAACTAAATAACAACAACTATAAATAATTTATTTTTTTAACTAAAATTTTAATTAACATGAAACAAAAACTACAAAGACTGAAAGGAGGGCGACTGGGCTCGCAACTCTTTTTGAAGACTTTCATGCTGCTGGCTTTCATGCTGAGTGGTGTGGGTAGTGCTTGGGCTCAAGAAACAATTTCCAAGAAAGAATTGTTTGCCTCTGCTACCCTAACCCCTGTAAACGGGGATGATGCTTATGATTTAGGTTCTAATGGAAAAGTGCATTATTATGCTCAAGGACTTAAAGACGGCAATGGAAATTTTATGACTACTACTGTTGGAGGCAAATATTTCTTTAAGCTGAATAATAATGATATTGAGGTAGCACACATTAAACTTCAATTTAATACAGGTGACGTAAAGGCTGGTGATATAATAACAATTACTTGTGCCAGTGTTTACAACTTGAACCAAAACAAAACAGTCGGTTATAAAGTTGGAGTTAGTAATACTTACGAAAGTGGTGCGTTCAATTCTGAACCTCTTTCACTATCTCATACAGTGACAGCAAATGAAATTGTTACTGATGGTGATAAGCAGTATATTCGTATCTATCGCGGAGATATGGAAACTGGCTATAATACTATTACAGTAACTCGCACAGCTTCGTTCAATTACTCAGTAGTTGCAAAGCATGATGGCGCAACTCTCAAGACTATTGCATCTGGATCCTCTGAAACAGATGTGACAGTAGCATATCCTCGCTATATCCTTGATGGAACTACACTTTATGGTATTGCACATAATGCATCTGGTGACTATTGGAGAACTACTGTTTCTTCTGCTGCTCCAACAAAGGAGTTGAATTATTCGGAAACTGTTAGTAATGTAGTATTCTATACAGAAGGAGAGGAAATTGCTGGATTTAATGGTGCAAATAATCTAACCCGTGCGTCAAATGGGCATATGGGTTATACTTCCAATTCCAATGCTGACACTTATAAGAATGCTACCACATTGAATATTGGTAAGTACAAAATTGTAGCTCGTGGTGTAAATGGCAATGCTGCTACTCGTACTTGTAATTTCAAGGTTGGCTCAAATGTTGTTTATGCATTCTCAATACCAAATGGAACTGATATAAATGGCACATCTACCGAATTCGAAGTAAACAGCAATAACACTCAGCTTTCGGTTGCTTGCGAAGGTTCAAGTGCTTCAGGTCTTGACTACTTCTACATCATTAAGACAGGTGATTTGACTCCTGAAGTTACATTGACAAGTGCTGCTTCACAGACTATTAATGCTAGTCAGACACTTTCGTTGGGTGTTAACACAAAGAATGTAAGCTTCACAACACTTGAACTTTATTCTGATGCTGCACATACTAATAAATTAGGTTTTGTCGGCTATAACAATCCATACACTTTCAATCCTGCAGAAGGTGTAAAGAAAGGCGATGATCCAAATAAGGGCACTAATCTCAAAAGTGGTGAAGGAACATACTATTTTGTTTTCACAGGTATCAATAGCAATGGTAGCAATGGATGGATAGAAACAAAAGTTTCTTACACTGTCGAAGTTACTGCACCTGGCGTTACTTACGAACTCAACGGTGGTCAGTGCGATAGAATGACTGATCCTCTCAATCAGGAGGTGACCCTTCCAAGACCAACAAAGGCTGGTCATACTTTCATCGGTTGGATGAATGCTGCAGGTGATATCACACCTACTGCGGGTAAGGCTGGTGAAACAAAGACTTTCAATGAAGCAAAAACTCTCTATGCTTTGTGGTACAAGAACAACTGTGAAATTGACTTCACTGCAAATGGTCCTTTGACTGGTACACCAAACAAATCTGGTGCAGCAATCAGCGAAACTGGATTGTTTATTGCAGGTGGTACTCCTGTAGGTAATATTACAATTAATAATACGGCTATTGATTCCCGTTTCGGTATTCAGACAGGAACTAACTGGATGTACTATAATGGTGGTCTCTACCAGTTTAATACAGGTAACCGTTCTTTTGGTGTAAAGGGATGCGAAGGAGGAGACTACATCACTGTAGTAAGTAGCACTAATCCTAATGTAAATGCAGATGATGCCGAATTAGTTTCGTCTGAAGGAAATACCTACGTTTATAAGGTAAAAAAGGAAGGAAATGTAAAGTTTACTCCGGCTAAGTATACAAACATCTATTCAATTACAGTTGCTTCGCCATGTCCACATACTATTTGGACTAATGGTAATGTGGCAGATGCTGACCATAAAGCAACATGGTGGAACAACTTCTCTCCATTCTACAAGATAGAAAAGGGACATAGCCTTAACTATAAATTTACAATACATGGAGGTGAGAATTCTGCCAGAAACTGGGCTATAATTGTTCAATCTATTCCAAAACATAATGGAGACCTTGGTATTACTGGCATGGCGGCAGAAAGAGTTATTGCTCGTGCTGACGGTAATGTTTGGGGTTCTGGTGTTTCTGAAAATAATAATGGTGCTTACAATGGTCCTCGCTTAAGTGGCGCAACAGTAACATTCAAAAAGAATGGTGCAGACATGCCTTGGACAGGTTGGAGCGACGGTCTTGATGCTCGAGACAACGGTGTGTTTACTAATGATATGAAAGAGGCTGTTGTTGACATGACTGTCGAATATGGTAATGACAAAGTCCTTAAGATTACAGCTACAACAGTAAAGAATGGTAACACTTATGTATTGAGTATTACAACTGTTCCACTTACAGAAGATGTCCTTTACATGGCTCTTGAAGCTGACCAGTCTTGGATTGAAGGTATCACTCACCCTATCAAGTTTGCAGAAACTACTCCTCATACCGCAATTACTGCTGCAGGTACTGCAACTTATACTCAGCCTGCTCTTGGTGCTCCTGAGGGTACATGGGTTAAGTATGAGGTTGTAGAAGGTGCAGACAAAACAACAGTTGAGAGTGCTTCTATCTCACAGATTGATGGCTCTTCTGAATATACTCTTAATATTAAGGGTAAGGGTAAGGTAACAGTTCGAGCTACTTGCGGTGGTAATACTGCTGAATATGTTCTTGATGTTGATGGTTTGATGTTTGCTAATCCATCTCCATATGAGAAGCATGGTACTACTTCGTATGATATGGTATTGGATGAGGCAGTTTCTGGTGTGACATTTGAACTTGTTAAGTACGATACAACTCCATGCTTGCGTAATGTTACTCTTACCAAGAATGATGACAACAAGACTTGCCATATTACAAATATCCCTAATGGAGCAGATGATGGTGGTATCATCGTGGTTCGTGCAACTAAGAACAATTCAGATGGTACTAAGACAATTGCAGATTGCTGTCTTACTATTGCTTACGACCTCCATGTTTGGAATATGTATAGCGACCCACTCGTTTATGGTTCGCTCGTAGAAGGTAACGCTGGAGATGTTATCACTGGTGATCCTGATCTTATGAATGAAAAGAGCCGTGTAGGTTCTGCTCATTATGTTATCTATGATTCTTCAAAATCTTATACTTATGTAAAGCCAGGTGATGAAGATGATCCAGATGCTGTTGACCAAGCAATGACTAACAACAACCGTGTTGAATACAACAACTGGATGGATGGTCAGGACTACTACCGTAAGGAAAACTGGTTCAATGCTCAGAATGGTATTCAGACATGTAATGCAGACGGTGGAGAGAAGGATTATGACCTTCTCCACAGACACTGGAAGTTCACTTACAAGACTTGTTCATACGACAATGGTGTTCGTACTTATGTCAACGAACCTCTCTTTGCTTACAAGAATACTGTAATTGGCGATAACGGTCGTATCATCAAGCAGACTGCAGGTCTCCGCTTCAACGCTCCATCTCTCAAGTTTGGTGTTAGTGATAACGATACTAAGAATAGTGAAGGTGGTAGTGTAGCTATTCGTGAGCAGGACCGTTGTGTTCTCTTGCAGGTAGGTTCACGCCTCTGTATCCCACGCGTACAGGAAGGTCGTTACATCCGTATCCACTGGTATCGTCACTCAGACAACAATGGTGACCGCGTTCGTATCACTAATGGTGAGGACCTCGATGGCAGAGCTATTAACCCAGAAGATGTGATTCGTTTCACAGGTTCACATTACTATAATGACCATAAGGGTAGCTTCGTATTCAAGGTTAAGAAGAGCGACTCTGCACTTCCTCAGAACTATGAAACTGCAGATGGTAAGACTTACTGCGATGTATTTATCGACCCATACGGTATCGGATGGATTGAGTTCTACCGTATCGAGATTATGGATAAGTTCGAGTCTGAGTTGCAGCTTGCAGAAGTAGATGTTGCTGATAAGATTACTGCTGATCAGATTCGTGGAAAGCGTACTCAGGCAGATATTGGCAAACCACAGGCTACTATCGACAATTGGAACTCTCATGATCTTAATAATGTTGATAGCTACAACCGTACAGTATTTGATGCAGAGAAGGCAAATCACCCTGTTCTTGCTTCAAGATTGACTTCAAGAATCCAGACTCATGCAAAGGGTGCTGGTTTGGTAGAATATGCTCCAGAACTCTATATCTCAGGTTATGCAGGTCACTGTTTCACTTGGAATGGTTGGTTGCAGACTACTCTTCAGGTTAGAAGACTTGACAATAAGGGTACTGCAGAATGTGATGGATGGAATACTCACAACGATGAGTACAATATGGATAATGTCGTTCCTGCTGAACCAGTTTGGGTAGGAAACAACCTCAAGTACACAATGCACCCACTCAAGCATGTCAAGGGTGAAGGTAACTTGGTACTTACTCTCCGTACTCACTCAGGTTGGCCAGGCGAGGCTCACTATACATTCGACAAGCGTGAAGCAATCGTAGCCGTAGGTGAATACTCAGTTCAGGACTACCCTTACACTTGGGACTTCACTGACTATAACTTCGGTTTGGAAAATGCTTATTATCCTATTGATGCGAATTTTGGTAAGACTTATACTGCAATGGACAAAGATAATATTAATGTTAAAAAGCAGTATGGCTACTGGGAGAAGGATGAAAGCGACGCGACTATCAAGAAGATGGGTACATATCAGACTAAGATTTCTGAAAGCTTCGGTACTGGTGCTGGCTCACACAAACTTTATGATGAAAGCAAGCGTACTAACCTTCCTAAGTTTGCTCAGGGTTCACAGCTTTCTCTTGGTACAGATGGTGAAAAGCATACTATCCTCGAAACAGAAGGTCTCCGCATCAATATCCCTGCAGTAGATGGTGCTAATGCTTCATCAGTTAAGCTTGTCCAGAAGTCTACAAACAATGGATATGTTGATGATGGTTATCTTGTAGTTAATGGTACTGTAACTATTCCAGAAGTTGATAAGGATATGTACATCTTCATCAAGGGTACTCGTCCTGCTTCTGCTTCTAACACTACGGCTTCCGATACTCAGTTCGCACCTAATGTTGTTAAGTACAATGCAGATGCAGATGTTACTTGTTATCAGGCTACAGGTGGTGCTGACGGCACAAAGGCTGATGTTGTTCTCACATTCAATGGTCCTGCTACCCTCTACAAGATTGGTGTTACTAACCAGAAGAAAGCAATCTCTTATTTCGGTTGGTCAACAGAAAGCCGCGCAGTTAATATTGACTACAACGAAACTCGCTACTTCTCTGCTAATGTAGAGTCATTCTATGTTCATGATGCTACAAATTGGGATCACAGATCTGATAATTTCAACCTTGACACAGACCTTGAGGTTAGACTTCAGGGAACTTCTGCAGGTGTTGATGACCGCTTGTACATCCCACAGGGTACTGGTATTGTAATGCACGATAAGGATTGTACTTACGATAGCAAAACATTGGAAGATTCAGGTGCAGGTACATCTTATGTTGTTCCATTGTTTGTTAATGCATGTAATGTGCCTCAGACAAATACAGAAAACTACCAGAATAATATCTTGGAAGCTTCTACTAACAAGGACAAGGAGACTACTACTATCTATACTTCACTTGAAAGTGACAATATTCAGTATTACACAATGTCTAACTACTATGTAGGTGCTAAGCTCGCAGATAATGCATGGTCAACAGGCAAGTTCTATACTACAACTCCAAGATTCTATCGTTACATTGGTGCAGGTGGTAGCAGTTCAAGTGCAACTCTCAAGAATATGTCATTCTTGAAGGTTGAGAAATCAGCGGGTGTCAAGATTATGAACGACATCATCTCAGTTGACTTTGGTTATGGAGTTGATACAGATCCAACAGCAATCGAAATTGTCGGTTGGGATGGCAGCGAAATCAATAATGGCATTTACTACAATCTTCGTGGTCAGGCTATCAATGGCAAGCCAGTGGTTCCTGGTATCTACATTAAGAACGGTAAGAAGTATTATGTAAAATAATTGTAATAAATATGAAAAAAGTTTATATGATTCCAGCTGCTAAGGCTGTTAAGACACAGAAAACAAGTCTTATTATGACTAGCGGTGGTAAGGGTACTGGAGATTACTATTCAAAGGAAATATCAGATGTTGATGCTGGTAAGGCAAATGATGATGACTTCTGGAGCACTTCGAAGTAATAGTCTTTGCTAAAACAGCAAACTAAAATACTCTCGCGAAAGCGTCAATCAAGCACAGTCTTGGTTGACGCTTTTTAATTTTTGTTCGTTATAGTCCACTATTTTATTATGAGGGTTGTCAGTGTGAGAAAAATGTTGTACTTTTGCAAACAAATTAATATATATATAAAATAGGTATAATATGAAAAAGGTAGTATTCTCTTTGTTTTTGCTTTTCATTGCAACTTCTTTGAACGCACAGAAGATTCTTGTTGGTGATATGAACAACGACAATGAATTGGACATTAAGGATGTCACAGAACTTGTTAATGTCATCACTGGCAAGTCTGAAAAAAGATATATCTCTCCTGTTGAGGTGTTTATTCGTGAGAACAAACTTACTGGAAAGTTCAAGGTTGATGGTGTAGAGAAAAGTTACATTGGTGGAGAGTATGACCCTTATAATGGACATGAATATATAGATCTTGGTTTGTCTGTTAAATGGGCATCGTGCAATATTGGCGCAAATAAACCAGAAGAATGTGGAAACTATTATGCATGGGGAGAAACTGCAACAAAGGAAAAATACGATTGGACATCGTACAAATATTGTGATGGCACATATTACACTATGAACAAGTATTGTACATCTTCTGGTTATGGAAAAGTCGATGGTATGAGTACGCTTGACATTTCAGATGATGTGTCACATGAAGTATGGGGAGGTGAATGGAGATTGCCATCGTCTGATGATATTTACGAACTTCATAATAAGTGTAAATGGAATTGGACTGATAATTACAATGGAACAGGTATCGCCGGATTTGTAGTAACGAGCCAAGTAACTGGATATACTGATAGGTCAATATTCCTTCCTGCTGCAGGTTGTCGTAATGGCGAAAGTTTACTTAGGAAGGGTTCGTTAGGTTTGTATTGGGCAAATTCGCTCTGGCCAAGCATTTCATACGGAGCAACAACTCTTTATTTTACTGCTTATGGAATTGAAACCGATCTGAGTTATCGTAATTATGGAGTTCCCGTCCGAGCAGTCTGCAAATAATCCCTTTTTCGGAATACTCTATAAACGCAAAAAGTGGCAGGAGAAAGTTCTCTTGCCACTTTTTCTTTAAAAAATACCAAACATTCTACCAAAATGGGGGTAAGTGATTGATTTGGTGGTAAATAAATTGGTAGAGTGTTGCTCAAACACTCTACCAACATTCTACCAACACTCTACCAGTTTTTTGGGGGATGGGGATGGCACACCTCCTTTCTACGATGATACCGTTGGGATGGTGTCGTAGCAGCTGGTGCCGTGGATGAACTTCTGGCTGAAGCCGAGACTCTTGAGTTTGAGACCAATCTGGATGGTGAAGGAGTGTGACTTCTTGACCAATGGGTACTGCTGCTCGAGTATCTCCATAATCTTCTTTACAGGCATCATCTTTGCTGCCTCGCCTTCCTGGGCGTGGCGGAAACAGGTCTCGAGCATGGTGCAGAGGTCCTGTTCCTGCTGGAACTGGGAGTTGACATGCTGAATCTGGAGGGTCTCCTCGTTGCTGAACCAGTAGCGGCACTTCTTCTCGACCACCTCCTCCATCACCTGGGCGTACATCTGCTCATAGTCGATGTCTGCTTCGTTGTCGATAATCGTGCCATTCGGAATGCGAATGCAGAGGTATCGGCGGCTACCCGTAGGGTCCTGAAGAGGATGAGGGTTGTTGGTGGTTGACACGAAGGATGCATAGCGCTTTCGGTCCTGCTGGTCGTGACCATAGATTTGGCGTCCGTTCACCTTCACCTTCGAAACGGTCTGCTTGATTTGTGGCTGCTGCGATGGGCGAATCTGATCGAGTTCATCGAGGTTGACAAGCAAGTTGTTGGTGAGTGCTATCTCCTTATCAAACTTATTGCTAAGGTTGATGTGGTCGAGGAAGAACTCGCTGAGGTGAGGAGGAAGGAGTCGGCGGCAGAAGGTACTCTTTCCGCAGCCCTGTTCCCCGATGAGGGTTGGGATGTTCTCGTTGGCATGGAGAGCATCAATGCCCAACCAGTGTGCCACAGCCGAACGCATCCAGATGGAGCACCAGTAGATCTGTTCGGAGGTGATGCCCGGAATGCGTCCAAAGAGTTCTGCCACTCGGTTCTGCCCATCCCACTTAGGCAAGGTGTGCAACCAGTCGCAGATTGGGTCGTACTGCTGAATGTCTTCGGAGTCGATGTACTCCTGCACATTCTGCTTTACATTTACCACATCGTCGAGTTCCATCTTTACCTTGCGAATGATGGAGTTAAGCTTCTTGTTGCAGAGGGATGTGAATGTGTCTCCCTCCTCACGCGTGCGTACCTCTATCTTCTTAGAGAGTACGTTGAAGCGCAATTCATAATTTTGGTTGAGGTATTCTTCTATCATAAGAACACTCTCAGAAGTTGTGAGTTGATTACTCATTTTTAAAATTGTTTTTTAATTGTTTATAAATTATGTTATGCACTCGGCTCGTCCCGAAATGCATTGCAAAAGTAGTATAAAAATGAGAGGGATGCCGACTTTTCCCGATTGTGGAAAAGGAAAAAGCGTGATATTGGGAACTGAATGGGGGATTATTGGGAAAAGTATTGGGAACTATGTTGGGAGAAAGGATGAAGTTGAGGAGGTGGAGTGGTAGAGAGCAGGTAGAGTGTTGGTAGAATGTTGGTAGAGTGTTGGGGCATCATTCTACCAAGATATATGGGTGGTAGTCAGTGGGTTAGGTGTTGTTTGGTGGAATGTTTGAAGAAAACGCTAAAAACACCCATTTTTATTGATAGTATGTTTGATGAAAAACATGCAGAGGAATGGGGCAAAACATACGGAAGAATGAGGTGATTTATGCGGTCGATTTGCTTCATTTCACCTAATGTGTAATCTGCATGGTGCTTTTTTTGATGATTAATGACTATTATCGTCGTGTTTATATCAAAATGCCTTGTTTCTGAGCGATTAGTTTTGGAAAAAGTGCTATATTTGCACCTTATATAATAATCTCTTAACCATTTAGCGCGACAAAGCAAAAATAAAATTATAATATCGTTATGAAGACAAAATTTCTATTTGTTCTTCTTTCTCTGTTCCTTTGTGGAAGCATTTCTTATGCTCAGAGAAAGACAGATAACCTGAACCGAGGTCTTGTGGCTGTTGTGCCAAAGAGTGGTAGTGGTATCTTCTTGAGCTGGCGAGTCCAGGCTGATGAGTACTATGATGTCACTTACAATGTGTACCGAAATGGTACAAAACTTAATTCAGAGCCTCTTAATGTATCAAACTATTATGATGCGAGTGGTTCGGCTTCCAATACCTATACGGTTAAGGCTGTAGTTAAGGGTGTGGAAGAAAGTGCCGGTGAGAGTGCTAAGGTGTTTAAGGAAGGAGTTAGTGGTAATGCTCCTGCATATCTTTCATTCACTCTTGAAGATGTTTATGACAGAAAAGGCAATCTTGTTTATTGTTCTTGTGGAAAACATACGCCTGATGCTGCCTACGCTCAAAACTATGTGATAAATGAAGCTTCAGTTGCTGACTTGGATGGTGATGGCGAGATAGAGCTTATGGTAAAGCGTATAAATGATACAGATGCAAATATCTCTTCGATGTTTAATAATGAAATGTATTCTGTATCAAACGATCGTGCATATACTTTTATTGAAGTCTATAAGCTTGATGGTACTCGTCTTTGGTGGATTGATTGTGGTCCAAATATGGTGAGTCTCAGTACTACAGAATTAAACTGTATCGCTTATGATTGGGATATGGACGGAAAGGCAGAATTCCTTATGCGTGGCGCTGACAATATGATTATACATACAAAGGATGGAAAAAAGATATATGTAGGTGATCCAACAGTGAATACGCGCAATGACATTAGTAGTCATACAGATGGTCAATACGCTTGGACAAGAACAGGTAATGAATACCTTGTTTATCTTAATGGTGATACTGGTCTTCCATTTAGATCTACGACAGCCTATTCTGATGGTAGTAAATATACTCCTATGACTTACCCTTTGTTGCGTCTTGAGACAGGTGAAAATTTGGCAGTAGCATGGGGAGAAGGTAATACTGGTCGTGCTTATGGTCATAGAGCAAGTAAATATTTCATGGGTGCTCCTTATTTGGATGGCAGAAAGCCTTCTTTATTCCTGGGTCGTGGTATCTACACTCGAATAAAGATGATTACCATGAATGTTAATGAACAGCATGAATGGGTTGAGAATTGGAGATGGAATAGTCAAAGATACTCTTATGGACAATCTGGAATAACAACTGACCCTTGGTATGCTCAGGGTAATCATAATTTTGTAATTGCAGATGTTGATGGTGACGGTAAAGACGAAATTGTATATGGTTCTATGACTATTGATGACAATGGTCTGGGGCTCTCTACTACAGGTCTTGGTCATGGCGATGCTATGCATGTAGGTGATCTTGATCCTTTCCATAAAGGTATTGAGGTTTTTGCTTGCAACGAGGATAAGCCATCTAATAACTATAGAGATGGTGTAACTTCTGAAATTATGTTTAGAACAGGTCCAACTTATAAATCTGATGGATCAGTAAGAGATGATGGTCGATGCATGGCTGCAAATGTAACAAATAAATATCCTGGTAGCGTTTTGAAATCAAGTTATTCGGGTTATATTAGTTCCACTGCAGCATCGCTTGCACATAGAAAGTCGGGAACTACTACTGAGGGTGAATATTCAGGTTATGCCCCAAAGAAATTTGCTCTTAACTTCAGAATATTTTGGGATGGCGACTTGCTTGATGAGACTATGGATGGTGATGAAACCGAGGGCAATGCTATGGTTATGAAGGGTGATGAGAATGAGCCAATCATGTCAACAACTGGTTGCAAACTTGTGAACTGGACAAAGAACAACCCAACTTTTCAGGGAGATATTCTTGGTGACTGGCGCGAGGAGTTAATCATGCGTACTGCTGATAATAATCAGATTCGTATTTACACTACTGATATTCCAACTGAGTATCGCATTCCATCTCTTTGGTACGATCATCAGTATCGCAATGGCATGGTGACTCAGACCTTAGTATATAATCAGCCACCTCATCCAAGCTTTTTCCTTGGAGAGTTGGAAGGAATAACTGTAGCTCCTCCTCCATTGACTACAAAGAATAAGATTGAAGCTGTTTCACCTATCACTTCTACTACATACGATGGTAAAGATGTTCTGATTTCTAGTGCTGGCACATATACGATAGAAAAATTGGCACTAAATTCTTTGACAGTAAATACTCCATCAAATTCAACAACTACGCTGAATTTCACTTCAGCTAGTGCTGGTTTAGGTGGAAATATGAAGTTAGTAAAGCAAGGTGAGGGAACACTTGTGTTACCTAAAAAGACTTCTGGTTATTCAGGAGTGTCAGAAATCTGGGGCGGAACTTTGTTTAAGCCAGAATGTAATATTGGAAATACACAGTTCAATGTTAAGAGATTTACAAAGTTGATATCTTCTTCGCCAACAGGAACTAATATCACAATGGAATATGGGTCAGAATTGCATATTAGTACAAAAAATAGTACAGTAATTAACAGTAATTATGCTGTGCTTTCGACAGGTTCTCTTAATGTTAAAGAAGGTGCAAGAGTATTGTTTGATATAAATGGAACAGATGGTGCCACAGATGTTCTTAATATTACAAATGCTCTTACAATCCAGAGACAGAACTGGGTGTATGGTCCAGAATATCTTCAGCCTATATTCCAGATTAACTCACCCTCAACTCTCATACCGGGTGAATATCCTCTTGCTACAGCAGGAAGTATAAATGGAAACATTGATGACATTCTTATCGAATGTGCTAGTATTCCTGCAGATAAGGTTGCATATTTGAAATATAGAAATAACACAATTTACCTTGTTATCGATGATGAGCCTTCTGATGTTACACCTCATCCAGATAATGCTATAGTTGTGGGAACTGAGAAGAATAACTCTACATGGTGGTCAGAGTTCTCACCATATTACAGTATAAATGAAGGTGAAACTTTCCATATTGAATTCCGCAACTATAATAATCCAAATAATGAGATTTGGAATAATTGGGTTCTGCTCTGTACTAATGACAAAGATAGAGGAGAGGATGGATATGCAGAGAAGTTCGCGCTTAGATCAGATAACTACGGTTGGGGTCCTGACTATGATGTGAATAACAGAAACTGGGGGGCAGAATCATGGACTAACTTCCAGAATGATCTTAATGGCGCATGGGTAACTATTGATGCCACTTATAACAACTCGACTATTGAAATTACAAAAACAGTTACCACTCTTGACGGTTCAAAAACTTATACTGATACATTTGTGGATAAAAATGTTAGCGATGATGTGATTCGTTTCTTCTTGACTGTAGAAAACTCTCATATCGCAATTGATCCAGATAAGGTTGTGGATACAGTTGAGGATATCTTTGTTGATGCGATAAAACTTGATTTTGAAGATGAAGGATATAAGATATCTGACTGGAAAGTAGCGACATCGAATCGATTAACAGTTTCAAGATCTGAGTTGGCTGATGGCAGTCATGCTTTGTGGCTTCAAGATGTAGGTGGTACGGGTAATAATGGTACGAATGTGTCATTTACATTACCTTCTTCATCTATATATGATAGTTCAGAAGAGTATTTGTTAGAATTCGACTTTGCACAAACTGCAAGTAACGAAAAGGATTCTTACCTTCAATTGAGAGCATCCGATAATTCCGAGATTGTGTCTTTCTGGGTGACAAATGGCTCTAGCATAGGAACTATAAGAGTCGGTTCTAATGTGTTAGCGTCATATACTACTCATAATTATAGAGGTACAGAGCCTTCTTTCTTTAATCATGTGGTAATTAAGGGTAATAATGATGGACTTATTCTTACTTTGTATGATTATGATGGTACCGAGACCACCATACAAATTTCTCAGACATTCAAGAAAATTACAAAAATATATTATGAAGATGGAAGAACATTGTCTCAGTTCAAGATAGATGATATAGTTGTGTCTTGTAAGATTTCCTCTGTTGATATTACTGACACTTCTCTTCCTTCTCATATAACAGGTCATTACGATCAAGTTAATGTGTCTCGTTCTCTCGTGGCTGGCTACAATACATTCTGCATTCCTATTAACACAACTCCTGAAGTAGTAGGTGGAGAAGGCGCAAAGGCATATACATTGTCAAATGCAACACTTGCCGATGATACTTACATTCTTGAGTTTGAAAGAGTTTATTCTATTACAGCTAATAAACCTTATCTTCTCTGGATGCCTGAAGCAAAAGTTGTGCCAAACTTTTCTGATGTAACTCTCTATGAGGCAAAATCGGAAGTAAAATCAGTTGGTGGATGGCAATTCGTAAGCAACTATGTACCTCAGTTCAGTACAGCAGGCAAATATTTGGTAGCAGGTGATCAAATTCGTTTAGGAGGTGCAAGCTCGTATGTCAATGGTATGCGTGCATATCTTGAAGCTCCTGTTCGGAATGCGAAGGTTAGAGCGGCATTTAATGATAATTCAGCGACACCGTTGGAATCAGTAATTGTTTCTGATGGAAATGAGGGCGAGGTTATCTATAATGTAAGCGGTATCCGTATGCGCGAGGTTAAGACTGGTATCAATATTGTTCGCAAGGGCGATGGTACTATGTATAAAGTATATGTAAAGTAATAACTCTAAAAATTAGCGTAAAATGAAAAAACAATATATCGTACCAGAGTCAAATGTTTCTAAATTGCAAATGTTTCTTGAAAGTGTTACTTTCAGCGTGAGCAATGAAGAATATAATGGAGGTGGTAATGCTAAGAAGCGTCAAATTGATGAACTTAATGAGGAAATCGTTGATGATTCGTTTTGGTCGAAATAAACATATCCTATAGTAGTGGAGAGTGCATCAAGTCATTTGGTGCACTCTCTTTTTCATTAATAGTGATTCCGCAAAGTGACAATAACCACTTGTTAATTTCTTTGTTTGCAAATGTTGAGATAGGAGAACTGCATTATTTTATATGATTAATTTGTTGTTTTATGAAAAATAGTATATCTTTGCACCATAAACAATAAAATGAATATTGAGGGCGTGTCAAAGGGTTGTGGTAATTAGCTGCGTCAAACTCTTTTGGTAGGCATATCAGTTCTTTTCGGTATATGGAAAATTTCGAGTTTAAAATATCAGGAATTAAAATAGAGAACTTTAGGGGCATTAAGAAACTTGAGCTCGATGGTTTCAGTTCAAGTATGAATGCTATCGTGGGTGTTAATGGCGCAGGAAAGTCATCTGTTCTGCATGCTATTGACATTCTTTTTTCTTGGTTTTCGGCTCGAATAAGAAATGCTAAGGGCAATGGCTTGACTATTAGTGATGATGATATTTCGCATGGAGCAAGTTTTTGCTCTATGGAGATAACACTGTCAAATGGTGTTTCATGGAGGTTGTTTAAGCAGAAGTCGACAAGCAGAAAGAAGATTTCGGAAAAGAGCAAGTTTGTGGATATGACGGATTATGTTAATAGTATCCTTGTTCATAATGAAGATTGTCCTTTGGAATCTTACTTGCCTCTTTATTCTTTTTATGGTGTGAACAGGATTGTGGAAGAAACTCCAACTCATTTCTTTAAGGATGGAGCTCTCAATCCTGCTGATGTGTATAATAGAGAACTTGACAATGCGCAAAACTATCGGTCTTTGTTCCGCTGGTTTAAGGAAAGAGAGGACGCGGAAAACAGAGAATTCAGATTGAACCCACAGGGTTTTGTGGAAGATAGGCAGCTCAAGGCGGTACGAAAAGCTATTGAGTCTATAATGCCCGGATATACTAATCTGCATGTGCGAACTCAACCTAATCGTTTTGTGGTGGATAAGGATGGTATTCAGTTCTGCTTCGATTCTCTCTCGGATGGAGAAAAGGCTTATCTTGCCCTTGCTGCAGACATTGCTCGTAAGTTGGCAATGTCGCATCCTCATGATGATGAGCCATTGAAGGCTTCTGCTATTATTTTGATTGATGAAATAGATCTGCACCTCCATCCTTCGTGGCAGCGTGATGTGTTACCAAATATGACTCGCACTTTTGAGAATTGCCAGTTCGTAGTTTCTACACATTCCCCTTTTATTCTCAATAATATTAATTCGCATAAGAATGACAAGCTTTTTCTTATGGAAAAAGGCGTACTGGCTGTATTGCCGAACAATGTGTATGGGCGTGAAGTAGGTTTGGTGCTTAATGAGGTGTTGCAGATGGATAGTCTCCGTAATACTGAGGTTGAGAAGCGCTTGCGAGTGATATGGGAGTGCCTTCGTAATGGGGATGGTGATTCTAATTTGTTCAATGAGAATATGGATTGGTTGCGTGATACTCTTGAGTCGTCGGACTTGGTGTTTGCCAAGATTGCTCTTCAGCAAAGGATAAATCAGAAACATTCGGGAAAATAATGAGGTTAATTGTTAAGCAATCGATGGCTCCAGAGAGTTATGTGAGTTTCTTGACACATAACAATCCTCGAGATTGGGACAAGGATGTTCCTGCTGAAATGAAAAAGTTTGTGCGTGAGAATATCTTGGCTGTTGAGCAGTTTATGTATAGTGCTTATACAGAAAAAAGGTTGGGATTTGATGATAAGGGACTACATGTGGATCATTTTAGAAAGCAATCGCTTTTCCCAAGTCCAAAATTTGTGTTTGACTGGAATAATTTCTTTGTCGATAAACATGAGGTGTTTTATGGTGCAGACTTCAAGGATAATGGAAAATCTACACCAGTAAAGTCGGTTAGTGACTATGATTATATCATTAATCCTTCTGAAGAGGACCCTCATCACTATTTCTGCTATTCTGCAGATGGCTGTATTTGTGCAAGGAGTGGGCTTACTATTGATGAAAGGAAAAGGGCGATTTTTACGATAGCTGCTTTTAACCTTTGTCATCCGTCGCTTGTGGCAGAGAGGAGTTCTATTTTTGCAATGGTTACTGATATGAAGAATGGTGGATGCACTCCACAGGAAATTTTAGACTGCTTGTCAGGGAATAGCTATCCGAGTGTGGTTGAATATTGTTGTAATGAGATATTTGACGAGTTGTGAAATACATATCTCTTAATATTTTACTTTCAAATGAAACAACTGGGGTATAGTTTGTACCCTGGTTGGGTAGATGAGTAGAAGAAAAATGAATATGATTCGAAATGTGATTTTTGACCTTGGTGGGGTGCTGCTGAACCTCGACTTGCAGAGGTGCTTCAAGGGATTTGAGGCGCTGGGTGTGGATATGGAGATGATGATGAAGTCGGGTAGGGGCGATGGCGGTGCTACGATGTGTGAGGGCGTGAGTGCTACGGGTGATATGGACCTGTATCAAGTGGGGGGAATCAGTACGGAGGAGTTTCTGGAGAGGATGAGGCGCTTGTGCAAGGAGGGGACTCGTAGGGAGGATGTGCTGAGGGTGTGGAACTCGTGGCTGCTCGATATTCCTATGGAGAAGTTGGAGTTGCTGAAGAGGTTGAGGCGTGAGGGATATGGGGTGTATATGCTTTCGAACACGAATGAGGCGCATTGGGAGTATATCGTGAAGGAGAACTTCCCTGAGCCTGTGGATGTGTATTTCGATGATGTGTTTATGTCGCAGGAGTTGGGTATGGCGAAACCTAACGCGTGTATATATAAAGAGGTGTTGAGGCGTATTGGCTGTGAGGCTGAGGAGTGTCTCTTCATTGATGATGCTCGGGCGAACTGTGATGCTGCTGAGGTGCTTGGCATGAAGGCGGTGAAGTATGAGGTGGGTGAGAGTGAGCTTGAGGATTTGGTTTATAGGTTTATGGGTTTATAGGTTTATGAGTTTAAAGGTTTAAGGGTTTAAGAGGTTAAAAGTTTAAGGTTTATTTGGAATTATTGTTGATTATATTTGAATATGAAAAAGACAGTTTTTGATTATCTTGGAATCGCGTTTGGAAGTGCGATGGTATCGGTGGCGTTCGTGTTCTTCATCAATCCTTACAAGTTGGTTCCGGGAGGTGTGTTTGGTGCGAGTATTGTGTTGCATAACTTGTTTCCTGGTATTCAGGTTGGTACGTTTGGTTATATGATTGGAATACCTCTGTTGCTGGCTTCGTATTTCCTTCTGGGTAAGGGTATTGGTGCGAGAACATTGGTTGCTTCGCTGCTTGGTCCTTGCATCATGAATGTGGTGACTACGCTTGCTTATCCTAATGCGGCGGCGATGAGGAGTTTGGACCCAAGTCAGTTGGCAGGTGGGGTGTTGGACCTCTCTAACGACCTTATCCTTGCGTGTATCGTGGGGCCTGTGATGATTGGTGTAGGTGAGGGCATCATGATGAGGTGCAAGGCTACTTCGGGCGGTTCGGATGTGGTGGCTATGCTGCTGCATAAGTATTGTCATATCAAGTTCTCGAAGGCGTTGATGATGGTGGACGGACTGGTGATTCTGTCGGGTCTGCTTGTCATTGGTATGGGTATGGGAACAGGTGAGGCTGGCGGTAAGTCGTGGATTCTGTCGGGTTATTCGCTGATATGTATCTTCATCATGACGAAGATGGTGGAGTTTGTGGTGTCGGGAAACAAGAACAACAAGCTCATGTTTATCGTTACGGAGAAGAACCAGGAGGAGATGCGACAGTTTGTGTTGAAGGAGTTGGACCGTACTGCTACTGTGTTCCCAAGTCATGGTTTGTATGCTAATGGCGAGAAGGACACTCTGATGATGGTGGTGCGTATGCATGAGGTGGATATCGTGATTAGTCGCATCACGGAGTTTGACCCTAATGTGTTTGTCATCGTGACGGATGCTTACGACACTTTCGGGGAACGATGGAATGAGTTCCCGGATGGAAACACATTAAGACTTGGGTAGAATGTTTTTATGATCAATATAAAATCCATGTTCATCCCCTCATATTTTCGGGGATTGCAGGAGAACTTGCTTCAGGGCTTGCATAAGCGAGCTTCTGCATCCCAGCCGCAAGTGCTCCAGCAGTGCTCTTTGAGCACTTGAACATGATGTAAAATTGCTCCTGCGTCGCACAAAACTGCAAATGCACAAAATCAAAAAATATAAAAAATATGAGAATTGTTCGTGAAGAGATTCCGGAACCCTTGAAAACTGACTTGAAACAGTATGTCTATGACATAATTGGTGCTATGCACGAGGTGTATAGACAGTTGGATAATGGTCTGCCAGAGTATGTTTATTAATAAATTAAATAAAGTTTCGGAAGTAGATTTATCAAAAGATTTATTCTAAGATTTATCATAGATTCAAGGCCGTTAGGCCGCCTTTTAATAAATACTTCTAAGTCTTTATGCGAGATTTATCATGGATTTATGTTAAGATTTAAATCTAAACGAAGAAATCTATTATAAATCAGACATAAAATGATTATGATATTTTATAGAGGATCGTCGCTTTGCTCCTTGAATCTGTGATAAATCTTTCATAAATCAGTGCTTAAATCTTAATTGTTGTACTTCCAAAACTTAAATAAATTAAAAAGAAGATATATGAAGACATTAGTTTTGGCGAGCAATAATGCTCATAAGTTGGAGGAGGTGAGAGCTATCCTCGGTGGCAGTTTTGAGATAAAATCTCTGAAGGAGATAGGGTGTTTTGATGATATTCCTGAGACTGGTAAGACGTTCAGGGAGAATGCTTTGCAGAAGGTGGAATATGTGAAGGAACATTATGGTTTGGACTGCTTTGCGGATGATTCGGGACTGGAGGTAGAATGCCTTGGTGGTGAACCTGGTGTGTACTCCGCTCGCTATGCCGTGATGAACGGAAAAGAGCCTGTGCCAACAAAGGATGAGGCGAACATGAATGTGCTGCTCGAGAAGCTGTTTGGGGGCGAGAAGAAGGAAGAGAGTCCGAAGGCTTGTTTCCGCACTTCGATAGCTCTTGTGATGGGTGATGAGGTGCATTACTTCGATGGTATCGTGGAAGGACATATCATACCAGAGAAGAGAGGTGCGGAGGGCTTCGGCTATGACCCTATCTTTGTGCCTGATGGATATGATGAGACTTTCGCCGAACTTGGTGCTGAAGTGAAGAATGGCATCAGTCACCGTGCTCGTGCAGTGGCAAAACTCGTGGAATTTCTCAATAATTTATAATTATTGCTTAATAATTAAGAATAATTTCTTACCTTTGCACCAAAATTATAAGGTAAAAAATAATAATGGCATTAAAAGCAGGTATTGTAGGACTTCCTAATGTAGGTAAGTCAACACTTTTCAACTGTCTGTCGAGCGCAAAGGCTCAGGCAGCAAATTTCCCATTTTGTACTATTGATGCTCAGTTGGGTCAGGTAAGTGTACCAGACGAACGACTGACAAAACTCGCAGAGATTGTTCACCCAGGACGCATCGTTCCTGCGGTATGTGATATTGTAGATATTGCTGGTCTCGTGAAGGGTGCCAGCAAGGGCGAAGGTCTCGGAAACCAGTTCCTTGGTAATATCCGTGAGTGTGATGCTATCATCCATGTGCTTCGTTGTTTCGACAATGGCAATATCGTGCATGTTGATGGAACAGTGGACCCTGTTCGCGACAAGGAAATCATCGACACAGAACTTCAGTTGAAGGACCTCGAGACTGTTGAGGCTCGTATCAAGAAGACTGAGAAGATTGCAATGGTAGGTCATGACAAGGACGCAAAGGTTGAGTACGACCTCCTCGTTCGCTACAAGGATGCACTCCTTCAGGGCAAGAGCGCTCGTACCGTTGAACTCATCAACGATGACGAAGTGGCAGCATCGAAGAATATGTTCCTCCTCACAACAAAGCCAGTGCTCTATGTTTGTAATGTTGACGACCAGAGTGCGAAGGACGGCAACCAGTATGTAGAGGCAGTTCGTGAGGCAATCAAGGAAGAGGATGCACAGCTCATGATTATCTCGGCTCAGACAGAGGCGGACATCGCCGAACTCGAAGACTACGATGAGAAGCAGATGTTCCTTGAGGATATGGGCTTGGAGGAGAGTGGTTGCAACCGACTCATCAAGGCTATCTACTCACTTCTCAACCTCGAGACATTCATCACAGCTGGTCCTATGGAAGTAAAGGCATGGACATACCGCAAGGGCTGGAAGGCTCCTCAGTGTGCTGGTGTTATCCACACAGATTTCGAGAAGGGCTTCATCCGT
Source organism: uncultured Prevotellaceae bacterium (assembly GCA_937893145.1). Lineage (GTDB taxonomy): Bacteria > Bacteroidota > Bacteroidia > Bacteroidales > Bacteroidaceae > Minthosoma. The sequence continues at coordinate 103,479 of CALBJW010000148.1, forward strand.
GCTCAGGTCATCAAGTACGACGACTACATCAAGTATGGTTCGGAGGCAGCAGTTCGTGAGGCTGGTAAGCTCGGAGTTGAAGGTAAGGAATATGTAGTACAGGACGGTGACATCATGCACTTCTTGTTTAATGTATAAGCATTATGTTGTACTTTATAGATTGGCAGCCAAGCGTTGAAGTGTTTTCTTTGGGATTCATCACAGTTCGTTGGTACTCGATGTTTTGGGTTATCGGATTGCTGGTGGGATATTTCATCGTGCAAAGAGGATATAGTCAGCAGAAAATCTCGGACGAGAAGTTTGAACCATTGTTCTTCTACTGCTTCATCGGTATCATAGCAGGAGCGCGTCTTGGACATTGCTTGTTGTATGAACCTGGATATTTCCTCGGCAGTTGGAAGGGTTTCCTCGAGATGTTCTTGCCTATTCGCTTTAGTGCAGACATGAGCAGTTGGCGCTTCACCGGTTACGAAGGTCTTGCAAGTCACGGCGGAACAGTAGGTGTCATCCTTGCGATGATACTCTATGCAAGGAACATGAAGATGAAGATGTTCACGGTGATTGACAATGTGGCTTTGGCAGTTCCTTTCGCAGCATGTTGCATTCGACTTGGCAACTTGATGAACTCGGAGATTATTGGTGACCCTACCAGTATGCCTTGGGGATTCATCTTTCACTCAAGAGAAGCACTCGTAAACGGAGCACTCGCACCTCGTCATCCTGCTCAGCTCTACGAAGCAATAGCATATATCATCATCTTCTTCGTTCAGTTGTGGATATACAAGAAGCATGACTTGCCATTGTATAAGCAGACAGGCGAAAAGAAGAGTGGAATGTTCAAGGCAAAGAAAGGTGAACCACACGTGAACCCTCTTGCAGAAGCAGAGAAGAAGTCGTTCATCGGCACAGGTTTCTATTTCGGTTTCACCATTGCAACCATCTTCCTCTTCCGTTTCTTCGTTGAGTTCATCAAGAAGGAGCAGGTAGATTTTGAAAAGGGCATGTCGCTTGACATGGGACAGTTGCTCAGCATCCCATTCGTCCTTCTCGGTTCGTGGCTCATCTGGAACGCAATTCAAAAAGTAAAAAAATAGCAACAATATAAAACCCTTTCACCCTCGGGGCATTACTATCGTCAGGTAGTAACTACTCCCCTCCATTTCAGGGAGGGGCAGGGGGTGGGTCTTTTATGATTTATTTCTTTCAAACACCATCCAAGAATGTGATTGCCACTCAGGTCAATCATGAACTCTCTTCGGATGAAACTAATGAGCTTTGCTGGCTTTATGGTCAAGCAACATTGCTCAGTGAACAGACTCTCGAAGGCTACTATGTAGGTCCTCGTCGTGAAATGATTACTCCTTGGAGTACAAATGCTGTGGAAATCACACAGAACATGGCACTCAAGGGCGTTCAGCGTATTGAGGAGTACTTCCCAGTTGAATCTGAAGATGCAGAGCACGACCCAATGCTCCAGCGTATGTACAAGGGACTCAACCAGGACATCTTCACAGTGAACATCGAGCCTGCTCCAATCATCTCTATCGAAAACCTTGAGGAGTACAACGAGAAGGAAGGTCTTGCACTCTCACCAGAGGAAATCGAATATCTCCATAAGGTGGAAGGTCAGCTCGGTCGTAAGCTCACAGACTCGGAAGTGTTCGGTTTTGCTCAGATCAACTCAGAACATTGTCGTCATAAGATTTTCGGTGGTACATTCATCATTGATGGCGAAGAGAAGGAAAGCAGTCTCTTCCAGATGATTAAGAAGACTACTCAGGAGAATCCAAACAAGATTCTCTCAGCATATAAGGATAATGTGGCATTCAGTCAGGGTCCAATCGTGGAACAGTTCGCTCCAAAGGACCACTCTACATCAGACTACTTTGTCATCAAGGACATCGAGTCTGTCATCTCGCTCAAGGCTGAGACACACAACTTCCCAACAACAGTAGAACCATTCAACGGTGCTTCAACAGGTACTGGTGGTGAAATCCGCGACCGTATGGGTGGTGGTGTTGGTTCATGGCCAATCGCTGGTACTGCAGTATATATGACTTCTTACCCACGCAACGGTGTTGCTCCAACTCAGCCACACAGCTATGCTAAGTGGACAAAGAGTGATAAGGAAGGCGATATCCGTCCATGGGAAGAAATCCTCCCAATCCGTAAGTGGTTGTACCAGACTCCAGAGCAGATTCTTATCAAGGCTTCGAATGGTGCTTCCGACTTCGGTAATAAGTTTGGTCAGCCACTCATCTGCGGTTCTGTCCTCACATTCGAACACGAAGAGAAGCAGGGCGACACAACAGAGCAGTACGGTTATGACAAGGTTATCATGCTTGCAGGTGGTGTTGGTTATGGTACAAAGCGTGACTGCCTCAAGGGTGAACCACAGAAGGGCAACAAGGTTGTAGTTGTAGGTGGTGATAACTACCGCATCGGTCTTGGTGGTGGTTCTGTATCTTCTGTTGATACAGGCCGCTACTCATCTGGTATCGAGCTCAACGCCGTTCAGCGTGCAAACCCAGAAATGCAGAAGCGTGCCAACAACCTCGTTCGTGCTCTTT
>CALBJW010000149.1 GCA_937893145.1 uncultured Prevotellaceae bacterium
GTAGCGAAGCCACATCTGGAGCGACTCGGAGATATTGTCCCATGAGTCCTGGAAAAGCACTTCGCCTGTTGGCACTACTCGAACATACGAGCCGTGAAGTGTAACGATGATGCTGTCGTTAAGGCTCACCTCGTTGCCTGTGAAGTCGGAGATAGAACCAGGAGCAACGACTATGCGGTAGTCCTGTTCGGAGAAGAGGTTGATGGTGCTGGACGGATAGAGAAGCACCTGATTGCGAGTGCGTTCCTCTGAACCTGCAACCATATTGAGTGTGGCGGCACGCGAACCATCTGCCATGCGTTCGATGTAGGCGAGAGGGGTGTCGGTGAGGCGTACCTTGCAATCGAAGGTGAGGAGGATGTAACTGCTTGAGTTGTCTATCTTCTGCACCGTAGAGTGGTCGGCAGGAGTAGAAGAAAGGAGTGTGACAGGTCCGTCTTTTCTGCCTACATAATGAACAGAGATGGTCTTGTTGGTGTATGATGCATCGACTGAGGTTGCGATAGCTCCACTATCGATGACTACGGTATAGTGTTCGCCTTCATTGAGCAGACGAGTGCGGAAGGTAGCGAGCACTGTGGTCTGCGAACCGGTCTTGTGTACAAGACCTGAAGAGGATGAGAGTCCGTTGGCTACAAGCGTACCATTGGAATCATAGAGGTGGATGTTCCTTCCAGAACCAAGAATCTGTACTGGTCGCTCGAACTGAATGGAGAGTGTGCTGAGACGAGAGAACTGCGAACCCTCCTCTGGATTTACGCTGTAGGAAGACAGCACATCGAGTTTTGAACAAGCCTCCTCAACACTCTCGCCGAAATCGAAGCAGTAGCTCTCGCCCATCGGGTCGGGGAAGGAAATGATGCGGTGACCATCACCACTGACTCCCATGAGGGTTCCTGTGCGTTCGAAGCCTGTGCGTTCGTAGAAGTCGAAGCCGTAACGCTGCTTGCACACCTGATTGAGAGTAACCCAATACTTGCCGTCATAGAGAATCTTGAAGTCACGAAGAGGGGTGCCTGTCTCGGTTATTCCGAAGAATGTGCCTGCATTGTCCATAGCCTCAATGTGAACATTACTCTCCTCTGCATGAGCATAGACACGGAGTTCGTCGGTCTGGCGGAAATAGACACAAGGGGCTGAGACGGTCTCGGCTTGTCCTTCAGAATTGATACGCTGGATGCGAGCCGTACCACCTATAGCCATGCCATCGGGTGAGAGCATGGAACCATCGCAACTGATAACCTCAGGATGGCGAGAGGCTACATCACCTCCGTAAAGTTTCATGAACGAACCGCTGACCACCTTCTGCTGCTGCACATCGTAGATGAAGCTGTAGCCGCCATCGAGATACCAATCGACTGCACCTGTGATGTAACGACCATCGGGGGTAATGCTGCTGAACTTGATGGACTGGAGTCTGCCGCCCATGCGGTTTGTGGTTGGGAGATTAGGGGTGTGTATGGTATCGCCCGTTTCGGTATCGACAAAGAGGGTGCGATAGAACCAATCGTTCGGGAGGTCGGAGCCTTCCATATTGCCAAGATAGCCTTCGTAGTAGCCTACTGCATAGCGACCATCGGGGGTGACATCTACGAGTTGTCCGTCCTTCCAGAGAGGACGATTGGGATAGGTACGAATGACATTCGTAGCACGATTGTAGGTCATGGCATAGCCTCCGAGTGTGCCTACGATGGTATTGCCATCATTGGATGCCATTGTGAAGTGGAGTTTGCGACCTGAATAGGTGACAGGGAAATGCTCGCCTGTCTCCATATCGAAGAGCTGTGATGCGGCATCACCGCCACTTGCTGTTGTACCAAGATTGATGATTGCCCAGCGATTGCCACGAGTCATGGTGTAGAGTATGCCTCCATCACCTGGAGTGTAAGGATAGATTTTCGCAGAGTTAGTCTGAGCAAAAGCAGCGACACATAGGAGTGCCGCTGCAAATGTTGATAGTATTCTTTGTATTTTCATTATCGAACAACTACTTTCTTGTTTCCAATGACATAGATGCCACGAGGAAGAGAGTTAATTTCTGATTGAGATGCTGCATGACGAAGCATTACGCCCGATGTGCTATATACATCCTGTGAAGTAGCGGATGTGTCTGGGAGAGCTTCAATAGCAGTTGAGTTAGGAACTACTGGTGCCTTAGCTGCATTGATGATCTCACCTGTCTGGGTGTTGATGAGCATTGCTACTGCAGAGGCATTCTTAGCATCCGCAATAGCTGCAGGATATGGAGCTGAGAATGTGGCTGTGTATGTCTCGCCTGCAGTGAGGGTAGATGGGAAGAGTCCGATAGTACCACTCATTGTCTCTCCAATCACCTGGCGAGCTACATCATTGTGAGTCACTGGGTAATTGTATGCATTTGATTTAGAACCTCCTGCACCCCACTCGCCGAAGATATCCTGTTCGAGCGAACCAAGGTTGTTTGCCTGGTAGTTTATAAGTCCATCCTCAAGAACCACAAGGAAGAGAGAGAGTTGCTGGTCTGTTGCGTTGAGAGCATACTTGACTGCTGTCTGGTACTTGATAGTCTTGCCATCCTCACTCTGCACGGCTGTGAGAGAGATGTCGGCAGTAGTGAGCTTGTTGAGCTCGCGAGAGATGATGTCATACCATACTGGCGACTTCTCGTAAGAGTCATAGTAAACACCCGAAGCAGAAACCATTGGGAAGTATGTGCCATCAATACGGTTGATGCGAGCTGATGGGGCTGCATTGAGTCCGAGGAACGACGAGTATGCTCCCATAGTGCCTGCGTAAGGGTCGCCTGTGTATGTGTGGATTGAGATTGGGATGAACTGATCGCCAAATGCCTTTTCACACTTCTCAATGGCAAGAATACCCTGTGGGCAGTTTGGACATTCAAGACCTGTCATCTCCTCAAGCACTACACGCTTCTTTGGTTCGAAGGCGAGGTTGATAATCTTGCCCTTGAACTCGTCCTCATGAGAACCGAAGCTGACAAGGATAGTGTAGTGGTTCTCCTCACCTACTGTAAGTGGGAGCGGCTTAGAGAAGGAGAATGGGAGTGGAGTGTCCTTTACTGTCTCTGGGAGTATGGTCCACTCTACTGTATCGATTTCTTTGCCGGAAGCATCCTTGAGGGTGAGCGAGATAGCGCTAACTGGTTCTGTGGTCTTTACGGTGAACTGACCTGCGATGCTGAGTTCATCCTGAGCAACGAGGCGGTCTGCATTGGTGAAACCAATAGTATAGAGGAGTTCGCGCTGAACCTTTACATTGTCTATGAATATCATAGACTGGTTGTAGTTCTGGTTGACAAACGCGATGTAGATGTTCTTGTTAGCCCACTTTGAGAGGTTATAAGAGTAATGCGTCCATTCGCCTGCGAGTTTCTCTTCTGTAGCACCAGGAATGAGGGCTATAGCGTCGAGAAGTTCGGCACGCTCACGGATGTCCTCCATCCAAGCATCATTGAGATATGAGATTGGGAATTCCTCTTCGAAGACATATACCAAGAGGGTGTCCTTCTTGTTCATCTTGTAGCTCTGGGCATCAAACTCAAGGATTGCCTTACCATCGAGTGGCATGAGGAGCTGAGGAGTCATCATCCAGTCGTCGCTCTGTCCGGAAGGAGTGTAGAGCGAATGGGATGCAGCACAATAGTCTGGCTGTTCGTCGGACTCACGGATGGAGAAGTTCCAAGGCTGGTTGTCGGCATCAAACTCAAAGTTCTGCATTGATGCGAGTGGCTTGTTGTGGTCGCCCTCGTAGCGGAGCCATGTCTGGAGCGACTCGGAGATATTATCCCATGAGTCAGCAAAGATGACCTCATCGTTTGACACCTCACGAATGTATGTACCATGATAGAGGAGTTCTATCTTCTCATTGTAGCTTGATTCTTCGCCTGAATAGTCGCATACAGAACCCGATTCGAGTACCACTCTATACTCTACTCCATCGTAAAGGTAGATTTCTGATGATGGGTAGAGAAGCACCTGATTCTTTGTGCCTTCTGTGTTGCCCACACCTACAGAGAGTGTTGCAAGGCGACTTCCATCGTCTGTTCTTTCGATATATGCAAGATAATCCTTTGTGAGCTGTACTGGACAGTCGAATGTCATGAGGATATATGATGATGAAGCATCTATCTGTCTGAGCTTAGAATGGTCGGCTGGAGCTGCCTTAACAAGCGATACTGGTCCATCCTTGCGACCATTGTACATGATGCGAATCTCGCTGTTGACACGAGTTTCATCGTTGCCTACAGCTACTGCACCCTTATCAATGACAATGTAGTATTTCACTCCATCCTCAAGCTGGCGAGTACGGAACACGGCTGTAACTGTGGATGAAGAACCTGTCTTGAGTGCAAGACCTGAGGCTGTACTGAGTGCATCGGCAACCTTTGTGCCATCTTCCTTGTAAAGATGAACATGGGTGTTACCCTTACCAAGCACCTGAACACTACGACCGAAGTTGATGTCGATAGATGAGAGGCGTGAGAATGTTGAGCCTTCAACTGGATTGACAGAATAATTGGCAAGGAGGTCGATACCATCACATACCTCTTCGACTGGTCTGCCAAAATCGAAACAGTAGCTCTCGCCAAGTGGGTCGGTGAACGAGATGAAACGAGAACCATCACCGCTCACACTGGTAACTGTACCTGTGCGATCGAAGCCTGAGCGTTCGTTGAAGTTGAAGCCATACTGCTGCTTGCAAATCTGATTGAGGGAAATCCAATACTTGTCTTTATAAAGTACACGGAAGTCACGAAGTGGACTGCCTGTATCTGGGTTGCCGAAGATAGTACCCTTGTTGTTAATTACGGCTGTCTCAATGCTCAGTTCGTTTGTATCAAACACTTCGAATGTGCCGTTCTGGATGTCGTAGCGATATGCAGCACCGTATTCGTTGAAGAACTCGCTGCCCTGAAGAGGTTTTGCAATGTAAGCTAAACCAGTAAGCCAACGGCCATCAGGAGACATAGAAGGGTTTTCAAGATGATTGAGACCTTCGTAGAGTGGAGTCCAACCACGACCTTTGTTTTCAACAAAACCTACGATACGGTATGTATGTTCCTGTGTGTCGTAAACGAAGGTAACGGATGATACTGGCTGCATGATGTACCAACTCATCTGACCGATGATGTAACGACCATCAGGAGTGATGGCATCAAACTTGATGGCGTGCTGGTCCTGGCCCGACATATCGCGAGTAGGAAGACCTGGAGTAGCAATAGTATCGCCTGTCTCAACATTTACGAAGAGTGTTGAGTAGTAGTAGTCGTGTGAGAGGTCATCGTTTTCATCAAGTTTGCCGTTGAAGCCATTGTAGTGACCTACTGCGTACTTTCCATCAGGAGTAACGGCTGTGAGAGATGCACCCTGCCAAAGAGGACGAATAGGAAATACTGTGACCTTGTTGGCAGCACGATTGTATGCAACAGGACGACCAGACATGTTACCTACAGCGATGTTTCCATCATCGCTGATAGCTTCTGCACTGATAGCTCTGCCACCGTATTCTATAGGAGTCAGTTGTTCTGTATCAATATTGTAGAGCTGTGGAACAGCATCACCTCCTCCGGCTGTTGTGCCGAGTCGTACTAATCCCCATTTTCCATTAGGAGTGATACTGATAAGTATGCCTCCATCTCTTGACACATACTTATGAAACTTATATGTATTCTGTGCGTTCATGGATAGGCATGAGGCAAAGAATAGCATTAAAGTTAAAATAGATTGGATAGTTTTCTTCATTATGTATTTTAATTAAAATTTTGCAAGCTGAACCAGTTTACATGATGTAAACTTCATTCAACCTGCAAAAGATATTGAGAAATTACTTATTGAGGAGCTTCTTGATGTCTTCGAGAATGTGAATCTCTGAACCTTCCTGATAGCCTGAGTGCTGCTTAGCAATCTTACCATCACCTCCAACAATGATTGTGTGTGGAATCATCTGAATGCCAAGTGCCTTAAGGAAGTCGCTGTTGGCATCGAGAAGAACATCGTATTCCCAACCTTCCGCATCAACCATTGGCTTTACCTTCTGGATGTTCTGGCCCTGGTCGATAGAGATTGCATAAATCTTCATGCCTGTCTCATCCTGCCAGTCTGCATAAACCTCGCTGATAGCCTTGAGCTCGCGATTGCATGGCTTGCACCATGTAGCAAAGAAACAGATTGCAAATGGTTTGCCATCGTTAGAGAGTGTAGCTGTGTCGATTGCCTTACCGTCGATAGTCTTGAGCTGAACTGATGGAAGCTGTGCGTATGTAGCTAATGATACGATTGCAAAAGCAATGATAAAAAGAATTCTTTTCATAATGTTCTAATGTTTTTTATACCTTATTTTCTTGTTTACGATATACTTTGTTCGTTGCTCTCTTTGTTCAGTTAGATAGTGACGAACTGAAAAAGTTTATTTAACAAATAACTTTTTTCCATTCTGAATATATACCCCCTTCTTGAGAGAAGCATGAGAGCTGATGCGAAGTCCGCTAAGAGTATAGATAGGAGCCTGTGCTGCATCAACGGATGGAGACTCGATTGCACTTGCCTCGTCCTTAACTACGACTGGTATCGAGCGGTCGAGAGCAGAGTATTGTCCGTCGTCGCCATAGCATGTGAAGAGGTTGTAGTTGCCAGGTGTACGCAATACCTTGCCCGACAAAGTGATTGTCTTCTCTTCGCCTGGCTGAAGCATACAAGGAACTGTGATGTACTGAGGGTTTGAGTCGCGAGACTTCTTGATGCAAACGCCCACCTCATCGTAGAACATCTTATTGCCTGTATTCTTCACTGTGATTGTGAATGAAGAAGTTACATTCTCGTAAAGAGTACCCGCTTCTGCAGTATTGACAATTACAGGGTCTGCTTCGTCGGAAAGATAGTATGAATGATTCTCCTTCTCGAAGGTAACACTATTTCCCGACACATTCATTGTGAAGTATGTGCTGTTGTTATAGTGTGCACGGATAGGGAAAACCTTGTCAGGATAGTTCTCATGCTGAGTTGCCAAGCAAACGGTATAGGTACCATCAGCCACTGATGAGAGATTCATGTTGAAGCTTAAAGCATCTTTAATATAGTGACCTGGGTTGAATCCTGTAGGGAAATTAGTGTAAGAGGCAATGAAAGCGTTGAATGTGCCATCGGCATTGTAGATAGCAAGTCCTGGACAACCCTTAAAGTCAAACGAGTTATTGGAAATACCCTTTGTAGTGATTACCACATCCCTCTTATTATTAGAGTTTGCAGGAGAAACAACTTCTGCATCGAAGTGAGCCACATACTCGTCTGTCTCTGTAGGCTGCACATTGACAAATATCTGCTGGTCATAGTTGTATGAACCTAAACCTGCACCAACTCCGCCTGTACCTGGTTCGAGGGATGTGATGCTGTAGTAGCCATCTAATCCACCACTCCATCCCCAGTTGATGTGGAACAAATCAAGTTCTGCATCGTAGCCATCAAGAACAAAGAAGTGGCCTGCTCCAGAACCTCCCGACATACCTGCATAGCAGAGTGGATGTCCTGTCTGGAGTTGCTGTATGAGGAGAGCCTTCCATGCACCAAGACTGAGGCAGTCACGCTGCTCAGCATAGAGGTTCTTGTTGTAACCGAAGAAATTTATGAGGGCATAGCCTGCATACATATTTGGTGTAGCACTACCCTCTGTAGGGGAACCCCACCTCATGTCAGTTGCCACACCGATATGGTACATAAGTGTTGCTACAGCATCGTTCTGCGCCGGAGTATCATACTTGCCTCCATAAGTATCCTTCATGTTAGCCCAATCGTATGTAGTGTTGGCGAAGTCGGCTGAATACTGAGGGAAATAAGCATTGGTGTGCGAACCGATACCATGCTGTGGATACTTCCAGTAGTTCATGACCTGTGCGGTACCTGTAGCAACACAACCTGTAGCATAGTTTGGAATCTTGAGGTTGTATGGCTTAGCTTGGTCCCACTTAGTTGTGAGAAGTGGAGCAACAGATTCGGAATATGAACTTGGAGCAGCCTTTTCTGGTGCCTGATAACCAGCACTGATAGCAGCCTCCATCTCGGAAGAGAGGAAGGAAAGCCAGTACTGAAGACCATCAGGAAGTTCTTCCAACTGGTTCACATTGCCTGAATGTGAATAACCAAGAACGGGGTGGAAACGGTCGTCGCCCGATACAACCACGAAACCATTGCCTTCCTCTATATTAATAATGTAGTAGGAAGGTGTGCTAACAGAACCACTCAGACTCTTTGCATGTGCTGCGATAGACTGCGAGAGCTGAAGGCGAGCATTGCGAACAGTACTGAATGCAGGGGTCTGATTGACAAACTGGCGGGCTATAGCAAGTGCATCCTCTGCACTACGAGGTGCTGCAGAAGAAGTGATAGCAAATGCTATGAGCGCAAGTGATGAGAGTATTTTCTTCATATTTATTTTTTAGTCATTTCAATGTCTGTATAGTAGAACCAATAAGAGAATGGAGTGCCATTTGCATCATAGAGAAGTCCCATGACAGGAAGGTTGAACTTAATCCTGTCCATCTCACTGTTCACTGTACCTATCACACTACCTGTGATTGTATAGCTGGTCTGGGTAGGTGTGGCAGAACGCATCAAGCAGTTTGTGAGGTCGAGTCCATCTTCGTTTTCTCCACCAAGGATAATGCCTTCACACATTGTCTCACCGAGTTTGAGAGTGAGGGTTGCTGTCTGGCTCGAAGCGTTGTAGGAGAAGATGAGCGAGTGCTTTATGTCTATAGCACCTTCGTATGTCTCTCCGTTCCACATACGCCAAGGAGACATAGTGATTACAGAGCCATAACCCTCTTCGGAGTCATCGATTACTGTAGTGAGGCGTGTGGTCCAAGTGATGTCGCCTGGCATCTCTGCCAACATGTCTGTTGCTGTAACAACCCATTCGCCATCCATGCGGTCGTAAGGGATGTCATCATTGTCGATGAGAGTGACAAGAGTCTGCTTGCTTGAAGAATCAATCTTTGCACCTATTGCATCAACGATAGTAACACTGAACTTGCGGTCCTCATTGATGATGCGGTCGTCAATGGATTTGATTTCAATGTTTACCGACTTCTTGCTGGCAGGAATGCGAACAGTTGTAGATGTGACGATGAAGTTTTCATCAACCTTGCAGTTAGCACTCTCACTCTTTACCTCAACACGAACCTGAATGTCTCCATTCTGTTCGCCTGATACAATAACAGGAATGGTAAACAATCCCTTGCTCTCCTTCACGCTGTAAGTCATCTCGCCCATAGATACGGTTGCATCTGTGGTGTTCATCTGCTCATCTTCCTTGCACGAAGTGAAGAGACAGAGCGAAAAGACAAGCGCAATAATATATTTAATATGTGTATTATGCATTGCAATCATATTTTTGTGTTAATATCCAACATTCTGCTTAACCTGTGGGTTAGCATCAATCTCGTGCTGAGGAATAGGCCATACGAAGCGGTAGTCGTTAGCATCGTAATGCTGATTCTTGAAGTTGTTCACGATGACATTATCGCTGTTATCCCATACATCTCCACGAGTGAATCCCATGTTCCAACGCTTGAGGTCCGCAAGACGGAAACCCTCACCCATCAACTCACGATGACGCTCATCCTGGATGGCAGCCAAGAGTGCTGCACCCGAAAGCTTACGACCTGAATAGCGAGTGATACGAGCAGTCATCAACTGTGCGAGGTTGGAATTTGCTTCATCCTCCTTGTTCATGTTGAATGCTGCCTCGGCTGCGATGAGATAAAGCTCTGGAGTGCGGAAAGGCTTTGCCTTGTTGAGGAAGTTAGAGCCTGCAGTAGAAGCATAAAGTTCTGGATTGCCAGGATACTTCATGAAACGGAACATCTGAGCTGTGCCACCACTATTCGAAACGGAAACCTCTTCAAACCATACTGTCCAACGGATGTCGTTCTCATCAAAGAGTTCGATACAGTCGTTTGTTGGGAGATAGTCTGAGTTTGTTGTGTTCGAAGCAAAGGCAACACCAGTTGCGCTTCCGTGATAAGTGAAGTCGGACTGAACCTGCCAGATAACTTCTGTGCCTCTATCCTCATACCAAACATTCTTGTATGCTGAGCGGTCTGAGAGGGAATAAGGACCGTGTTGGATGACATCTGTTGCGTAATCGAAGGCATCTGAATCATTACCCATCGCAAGATTTACACGAGCAAGAAGAGCCTTGACTGTGTTGGAATTGATGTAGTTGCTGTTTGGAGCAACAGGTATATCAATATTACCCTCTGCAAAAGTGATGTCCTTAAGTGAGGTAGCAAGGTCTGAAAGGATAAATTCGTATGTGGCACGCATACTGCTACGAGCAGGATACTTGCTGTTGTCGGATGTTGGTGCGTAAACCTTCTGAAGAGAAAGTCCCTTGTCTGGAGCATCGAGGTCTGTTGTGTTCTTGTACGAACCGCAGAACTTGTCAGCAAGACAGTTGTAGCAATAGGCACGGATGAAATGTGCTACACCAAGGCATTGATTCATTCGAGCCTCTTCGTCTTTAGTAGTAACACTCTTCATTACTTCATTTGCCTTTTCAATGAAGAAGTTTGTCTGTGCAATAACAGAATAGAAAGCAGAATAGTAGGATGCAATCTCTCCGGTTGCAGGAGTGAATGAACCATTATAGAAGTCCATACGACGATTACCATTACCAATAACAGCATGGAAGTCATCGAGCTGAATATCTGAAAGTACAATATAATCGCCTGATGTCACTGAACGCATCATAGCATAGAGACCATTAGTGAATGCTTCGCAGTCAGTTACATTGCTCAACGCTTCATCATCACGAATCTCGCCCTCTGGAGTAAGGTCCATGCTACATGAAGCGAAAGTGAGCAAGAGTGTTGTAAGTGCAAAAAATATTTTCTTCATATAAAATAAGTGCGTTTAGAATGTAATTTCACAACCGAAGAGGAACTCACGCGTGTTAGGATAGTTGAACTGAATCACGTTAGAGTCTGGCTCAGGGTCATAACCAGTATAGTTAGTGAATGTAAGCAAGTTGCGACCTGTCACAAAGACATTCACATTGCTTATGAACTTAGTCTTTGCCAAGAGGTTCTTTGGAAGATTATAACCGAGAGTAATCTTCTTGAGACGGAGGAACGAAGCGTTCTCAAGGAGGTGGTCATCCATCTGAAGTGTTTCAGTAGTAGCAGGGATGTCTGTTACCTGACCTGGATGAGTCCATACATCGAGCATTGATACACTCTGGTTGTACGAGATACCGTACTGAGAGTTCTCGTAGAAGTAGCGGTCGTTGTTCATCGCGTACTTACCAAGTGCCCATGCGAAGTCTGCACTGAGTGTGATACCCTTCCACATGGCATTTGTTCCGAAACCACCACTCCAAGGAGCGAAACGATTCTTACCTGTATATTGTGCGTTTGCCTCTTCGTTGAATGTCTTTGTGAGGTTGCCATCAGCATCGTACCATAGCTGTGAACCATCACGAGGGTCAACTCCTGCACGCTTCACCATATAGAACTCACCAAATGACTTTCCAACCTCAAGTTTCTGTCCTGTACCTGAAAGGACATACTCATCAAGTCCGTTGAAGAGCGAAGTCACCTTGTTCTTATTGTAGTTGATGTTAGCGTAGAATGTCCAAAGGAGGTTCTTGTTGTTGATGATGTCCACATTTGCTGTGATATCCAAACCTGTGTTTGTCATCGAACCGATGTTACCCATACCAGATGTGAAACCTGTAGTATATGAATAAGGTATAGAGAGAAGCATATCTACAGTCTTCTTCTGGTAGAAATCGAGACCGATAGTAGCACGATTGAACACACGGAACTCAAGACCTGCATTGAACTGCTTTACAGTTTCCCATGTGAGGTCCTCGATGCTCTGCTGAGAGATAGCGATACCACTCTGTCCATTGTACTGAACACCCTGGCTCGATGCGAGACCCATGTAGATGTAGTCGCCGATGGATGAGTTACCTGTTGTACCGTAACTTGCCTTGATGTCGAGTTGGTTAAGCCAAGACTTAGTTGGCTGCATGAATGATTCCTTCATCATGTTCCAACGACCACCAAGAGACCAGAATGTTGCCCAACGATGCTTCTTTGTGAAACGTGATGAACCATCTCGACGAACTGAAGCATTCACGAAATACTTCTCAAGGTAATTGTATGATGCCTGAGCGAAGATGGAGTTGAACACAGTCTCGGAAATAGCCTGACTAACGCTTGGTTCCTCAGTTGCATTGTTGAGGAGAAGCATACGAGGGTCTGTAAGTCCTTCGCGAGATACTGCAAAACCATCTGTCTTTGAATAGATTGTCTCTTCACCAAGAAGCACATTGAAGAAATGCAGACGATTAACATCAAAGATGTACTCTGCTGTATTTGAAGATGTAAACTGATACCAACGGTCTGAAGATTCTGTGCGGTAAGCAGTTGAACCATCACCGTACAAGTCAACTACATCACCCATAGGAGAGATATATGCATCACGAGGCTTAGAGATGCTTGTGTATTTGTCATCGTATGCAGCAAGAGCCTGAACGGCACGAAGTCTCATTCCCTTGATAGGACTTACTTCTTCGTAGATATTGCCATCAAGGTGAATGGTGTGACTTGCACGCTGGCGGAACTCAGCCATCCAGATAGGATTGTAGAAGTTTCCTCCTGAGTAGTGAAGATAGTCTGCACGACCATACTTATTGATTGAACCATCGTTATTTACAGTATAATAGTATGGAGCATCGTCTGGACGAGCAAGACGAGTGAACACTGTAGGGTTTGTCACATAAATTCCTCCACCATTCTGCTCTGGGTTGGTCTGACTGTCATTGTACGAGAGATTCAAATCAACGCCAATCTTGAGCATTGGAGCGATACGAATGTCCTCGTTGAAACGGATAGACTCACGCTGAGCTCTTGAGAGAGGTTCGATACCTTCGCGTGTCATGTGGTTGAGCGACACATAGTAGTTTGTATTTGCCGAACCACCCATAACCGAAGCATTAAGCTGAAGTGTAGGAGCATTGTTGCGGTAGATTTCATTCATCCAATTGGTGCTGATACCATTTTTCAGAACGACATTCTTGTGGTCAATCCAAGATTTATTGTTTTGAAGAGAAGGATCGATGAGTTCACGATACTGCATGTACTGCTGTGAGTTCATCATCTTAGTACCTGAGTTGATGATGTTTGCCATACCAAACTGTGCAGAAATCTTCACAGTTGGTTTCTGTTCCATCTTACCCTTCTTTGAAGTAAGCACGATGACACCGTTTGCAGCACGCGAACCATAGATGGCTGTCGATGCTGCATCCTTGAGAACTGTGATGCTCGAGATGTCTGATGGGTTGAGTGCATTGAACACATCGTTCGAGATTGGTGCGCCATCAAGGATGAAGAGTGGTTCATTACCTGCTGTGAGTGAGTTCACACCACGAAGGCGGATAGTAGCCGATGCTGTTGGTTCACCAGAACCGCTAAGTACAGAAAGACCAGCAACCTGTCCCTGAAGAGCATCGGTAAAGTTGGCTGTTGGAACATTCTCTATCTTATCACTGGCAATAGTTGATACAGAACCTGTAACACTACCAAGTTTCTTTGCAGAACCATAACCCATGACTACAACTTCTTCCACGAGCTGTGCATCTTCACTGAGCTTGATGAGCATGGACTTGCCAAACACTGGAGCCACATCCTTTGTGACCATACCTACATAACCCACAGAGAGGAGTTTTGTGTTGGCAGGAATGTCAAGTGAGAACTTACCGTTCATGTCGGTAGCCACACCTATTGCTGTGTTGCCATTGACAACTACGGTAGCTCCTGCAAGAGCATCACCGAACTCATCGACAACTGTACCTGTCACCTTCTTTGTGTTCTGTGCAACTGCTGCAAGAGCAGTACACAGAAAGAAAGAAAGCATTATCAAATATTTCTTAAACACGTTGGTTTGAGTTTTTTTTAGTTAAGAGTATATACGTTTATTTCATGACCTTCACGAACTTACCATTCTTATTTTCAAGGAAGATGCCATGCTTAGCATCAGCAGAGTTGATGCGCTGACCAGAAAGAGTGTAAGTGCCGTTGAGGTTGCTGAAGTTATTAGCCGAGATGCTATTGATGCCTGTTGCACCCTGAGTCACAGTGATTGTTTCTTCACAACCAAGAGCTGTAATTTTCACTGTACCTGTACGGCCTTCAACTGATGCAGGAAGAGCATCTGCAGTAATCTTCACGCTAACAGTCATGTTTGCTTCATCAACAACTGAAACAGCCTTGAACCATGAGTCAGAACAAGTAATCTTCCAGCCTGCATCCACTGCCCCTTCACCAGCACCGTTAGGGTTCCAGTATGTATCAACATTGAATGACTGTTCACCACCCTCGTTAGCAACAGTAAATACATCACCATCTGTTGACTTGAGGAATGGGAATACTGCGTTCATAGCCATACAGAATGATGTAGCCCAGTTGCCCGAACCTTCAAGTGCAGCCAAAGCACCTGCAACCTCTACCCATTCAACGCCACCACGAGCGTTCTTGAGGAGAGCAAAGCTATAGCCCTTATCGCTGTCATGGTTGAGAGCCTGAATAAGTGGACGAGCAGTAATGACATTGAAATCATCAAATCCATCAATAGAGATTGCGATTGGACAATCAATGACAAGTGCCTCGTCGAAGTTGAACACAAGCACGTGACCACCACCTTTAACTGCATTGTCTGTACAATTTGTAGTCTGTGCAATTACTTCATCTTCAATCACAAGCTGACCTTCACCAAGGTCTCTTGCACGGTAGATTGTACAAGCAAGATTCTTGCCGAGATTGAAATAGTCGTCCATAGCCTGTGATACCTGGTTGAACACGTATGGAGCAGTTGGAGTATCAAACACATTTGCAATACCATCAACAGCAACATAGTAACCGTCTGATACATTAGACCAGAATGAACCACCACCTGTACCAAATGCACTTGCATCATTACCAATACGAGCATCAGAAGTGAGCTTTTCAAGGTCGAAGTTTCCAAGACCGAAGTTGATAGAACCAACACTTGGATCAAGGTAGAGAGAGCCATCACCACCGGCACGAACACCAGTGATTTGACCTCCATTGTAAACATCACTACGAAGACCAGCATTTGCCTGGAGTGTAGGCCATGCAGTGAAGTCTGATGGTTGAGAAGCAGGCATTACAAGGTCACGTTCTTTTGATGTGCCACTCTCGCCATTTACATTATAACGCCACTCAAAGTCGAGTGCATCATTATTTGAGTAGTTTGTCCAAACGCTCTCGCGATAAGCAGGCATAAGGACATAACGAGCATGGTTCGCTCCATTGCTGAGGAGAGTACCATCGTTAGCGAAACCGAGGAAGAACGAACCT
>CALBJW010000150.1 GCA_937893145.1 uncultured Prevotellaceae bacterium
TGTGGGAGTTTCTCAACAATGTGGATAGCCACACCATTCTCCTTCTTTGTGTCGAGGACCTTGATTTCTTCGTTTTCAGAAACGAGGACACCAGTATCACCGACCTCACCACCCATCTCTCCGTAGAAAGGAGTGTGGTCGAGAATCATTTCGTATGCTGTACCC
The DNA here is from genome assembly GCA_937893145.1 of uncultured Prevotellaceae bacterium. Taxonomy (GTDB): domain Bacteria; phylum Bacteroidota; class Bacteroidia; order Bacteroidales; family Bacteroidaceae; genus Minthosoma. Next base: position 166 of record CALBJW010000150.1, read on the forward strand.
TTCTTCTGCTTCACCTCGCGATACTTCACGATGTGGCAAGGATATTCTGTATAGTCATAACCAACGAAGTCGCTTTCAGCATCGTTCATAACTACCCAGTCTCCAAGCTGAACCTCGTTAGCACCACGAGCGCGCTCCTTCTGCTTCTGCATCTCTACATTGAAGCCCTGCTCATCAACAGTCATGCCCTGCTCACGGCAGATGAGTTCTGTGAGGTCGAGTGGGAAACCGAATGTATCGAAGAGAGTGAATGCCTTGTCGCCAGCGATTTCAGTCTTGCCTTCCTTCTTTGTGTCGTCGATAACACCCTGAAGAAGCTTGATACCGTTTTCGAGTGTGCGGAGGAATGAGCTTTCCTCTTCCTGCATCACCTTCATCACGAGTTTCTGCTGAGCAGCGATTTCTGGGAAGGCATCGCCCATCTCTGCTACGAGTGTTGGAACGAGCTTATAGATGAATGCTTCCTTCTGTCCGAGGAATGTGTAGCCATAACGAACAGCACGGCGGAGGATACGACGGATAACGTAACCAGCCTTAGCGTTAGATGGAAGCTGACCATCAGCAATGGCGAATGCGATTGCACGGAGGTGGTCAACGATAACACGGAGAGCAACATCTGTCTCTTCCTTGTCGCCATACTTAACACCTGCCATGTCTGCCATAACCTTGATGAGTGGCTGGAACACATCTGTATCGTAGTTTGAAGTCTTGCCCTGGAGTGTGCGAACGAGACGCTCGAAGCCCATACCAGTATCGATAACCTTTGCAGGAAGACCTTCGAGACTGCCATCAGCCTTACGGTTGAACTGCATGAACACAAGGTTCCAGATTTCGATAACCTGTGGATGATCCTTATTCACGAGTTCACGACCTGGAATCTGTGCCTTCTCCTCTGCTGGACGAGAGTCAACATGAAGCTCTGAACAAGGACCGCAAGGACCTGTGTCGCCCATTTCCCAGAAGTTGTCGTGCTTGTTACCATTGATGATATGATCCTTTGGAAGGAACTGTTCCCAGATTGAAGCAGCCTCATCATCACGAGCGAGACCTTCCTCTGGTGAACCTTCGAATACTGTAGCGTAGAGGTCTTCTGGGTTAATCTTGAGAACATCAACGATGTATTCCCATGCCCATGAGATGGCTTCCTTCTTGAAGTAGTCACCGAAAGACCAGTTGCCGAGCATCTCGAACATAGTGTGGTGATATGTGTCGTGTCCTACCTCTTCAAGATCGTTGTGCTTACCAGACACACGAAGACACTTCTGAGTGTCTGCCTGACGACGACACTTTGGAGTAGCATTACCAAGGATGATGTCCTTGAACTGATTCATACCTGCATTAGTAAACATCAGCGTTGGGTCGTCCTTAACAACCATTGGTGCTGATGGCACAATAAGGTGCTCTTTGCTTTCAAAGAATGATTTGAAAGACTCACGTATTTCTTTTGCTGTCATAATTATTATTTACCATTTACCATGTACCATTTACCATTTTTTGGCTGCGCATGGGTACGGCTATTTTTTATATTACATTCTACAATCCTCCCCTCTGGGGGAGTTAGAGGGGGCTCTTTTATATGTTTTTTACCTTCTAAGGTGCAAAGATACGTCTATTTTTCTAAAAAATATATAAAAAGAAGGGGCAAAATGAATAAAATGTATTAGATTTGCAGTCGTTAAGTTCATTTTGACTTTTATAAACATTAAAAATCTATATTAATATGACACTTTTGGTTATCATTGGCGTTATCGCCGTAATCGCATTTTGGTTGATTGGCATCTACAACAACCTCGTTAGTCTTCGCAACAATCGTGAGAACGCTTTCGCAAACATCGACGTTCAACTCAAGCAGCGTTACGACCTCATCCCTAACCTCGTAAACGCAGTTAAGGGTTATGCTAAGCACGAGCAGGAAACTCTCGAAAAGGTTATCTCGCTCCGCAACCAGGCTATGGGTGCAACAAACATCAACGACAAGATTGCTGCCGACAACGCTCTCTCGGGTGCTCTCGCAGGACTCAAGGTTACAGTAGAGGCTTATCCAGAACTCAAGGCAAACACTAACTTCCTTCAGCTTCAGACTGAACTCTCTGACATCGAGAACAAGCTCGCTGCCGTTCGTCGTTTCTTCAACTCTGCCACTAAGGAGTACAACAACGCTGTTCAGGTGTTCCCAGCAAACCTCTTCGCTGGTATGTTCGGTTTCCACAAGGAACCAATGTTCGAGGTTGCTCCAGAAGAAAGAGCTATCGTTGAGAAGGCTCCAGAAGTGAAGTTCTAAGGCCCCCCAGCCCCCGAGGGGGGGAGGGCATGCGCAGAGAACTTTTCGACTTCTGTGCAAATTACAAATTAAAAAACTCCATTTCAATTGAAATACGTAGGAATACAAAGTCAAATCAATAAGAACAATAGGAACAGCATCTTGCTGCTCCTATCGTTTCCTTGTATCATCTTGGGACTTGTATGGGTGTTCTTCGCACTCTACGAATCGTTCAGCAGCAGCCCATACGACAACTACAACATGATGGACCGCATCAACAGTTCCTTCCTCGGCACTGCTCCGTTCATCATCATCGGTGTGGGAATATGGTTTGCCATCGCATACTTCTTCAACACAAGCATGATACAGAACGCCACAGGAGCGCGTCCTCTCACGAGAATGGAGAACCCACGAATATACAACATCGTGGAAAACCTCTGCATGACTTGTGGTATGGACATGCCAAAGATAAATGTGGTGGACGACCCTCAGCTTAATGCTTATGCAAGTGGCATAAACAAGGACACATACACAGTGACCGTCACTACTGGTATCTGTGAACGTCTTACCGATGAAGAACTGGCTGGTGTCATAGGACATGAGCTTACTCATATCCGCAATAACGACACGAAGGTTCTCATCACGAGCATCGTGTTCGTGGGCATCGTATCGGCTTCCTTGAACATCCTTGTCAACAATGTCACACGCATCTTCTACTATAGCTCAGGCAACAACCGCAGAAGCAACATCAAGGGTGAAGGCAATAGTGGTGCTGGCATCATGATAGCCGTTGTTATCGCCATCATCTGTACAGCCATCGCCTACCTCTTCACCACCCTCACTCGTTTCGCCATCTCTCGCAAGCGTGAGTTCATGGCAGATGCTGGTGGAGCCGAACTCTGTGGCGATCCTCTTGCTCTCGCCTCTGCTCTCCGCAAGATTAGTGGCGATCCAGGTCTCGACAATGTATCTCGCTCCGATGTTGCCCAACTCTTCATCTGCAAACCAGACGAACTCAAGGAGGGTTTCCTCGAGAAGTCCTTCAGCACTTTATTCTCTACCCATCCAGACACTAAGGAGAGAATCCGAATTTTGGAACAGTTCTAAGGCATGAAAATAGATATCCTTATATGTACTCTTAACGAGGGAATCCGTGGGGTTCCCTCTGTTTTGTTGTCACCAATGGATGGTGTGCGATATGTGGTTTGTATGCAGTACAACAATGAGGAGGCACTGGATAGTGTGCCTATGAAGATGATGGTCCGTAAGGATGCAAAGTTGTATGTTCATGAGAGCATAGGACTGAGCAAGAACCGTAATTTCGCACTCGATTGGGCAGAGGCTGATGTGTGTGTGGTGGCTGATGATGACAACAGATATAAAGAGGAATATATCGACACTATCCACAAGGCTTACGAGGAGCATCCAGAGGCTGACATCATCTGTTTTGAGTCGGAGAGTTACGAGGGTGTGCCAGCAAAGAAATATCCTCAAAGCGTGATGACTTATCAGGAGGCACGCAAGCATGGCTATTACCCTTCTTCTGTAGAGATGACCTTCCGCACGTCGAGCATCAAGTCGAAAGGTCTTCGCTTCAACGAGAACTTCGGTCTTGGCAGTCCCCTACTCTGTGCAGGCGAAGAAGATGTGTTTCTCAAGGATGCTGAGGACAAAGGACTTAACATTCTCTTCATCCCAAAAGTAATCGTGCAAACCACAACTGACAACACAGGTTTGCACTTCTTAGAAAACAAGAAACTCCAAATCACAAAAGGTGCCACCTTCCAATACCTCTACGGCACCCCCAACACCATCTGGCGCAGCATCAAGGAATCTCTCTGGTGGATGCTCCACAAGGGCGCAAATCCTTTCGGTATATTTATGAATATGATGAAAGGAATGAAAAGAGTGAAGAGTGAAGAATTTGCTACCGCACTTGTATTCCCTCCGGAGGGAAAGCTACAGCGGTAGCAAATTCTTCACTCTTCACTCCATTTACTTCCCCACCATCATTAATCCAAACTTCCAAGCACCGCGTCCTCCTTTGCTTGTGTACCAACGAAGAAGGCGACCTAACTGGTGGCTTTGTTTGTTTACTCTAAACTTATCATAGATGAAAGTGACAACTTCAGCAGCAGCTTCTTTGTTTCCTTCGCACAATAGTTTTCCACTGAAGATATAGCATCGCAAGAAGAGGGCAAACAAACACTTCTGCTTTGTCTGCGAACTGTCCATATCGTATATCTCATCAAACACGATGCCGAGAGTGTCGAGTTGCTGCTTATATCTCTCCGAGAAGTTTGCACCCGTGATGCTATCTGGATGGATAAGCACACGATGATAAGCCTTCTCTATTATCCATTCGAGTCGAGGACGATGGATAAGGGCACGCACTCCCAGTTCCCAATCATCCCACACACGACAATCATCATTCCAACCTCCAATGCTGCGCAACCACTCCGTGCGATACAGAGCTGAAATAGTATTGAGCATCGAGTTAAGTATATGTGTATGAGGCGTTGCCACAGGTTCGTAAGTTCTAATCTTTGCCTTACCTCCTATTATCTGTCTTGTAGGAAAGCACACCATGTCCAACTGTTCGTTCCACTCAGTTGGAATGCCCGTAAACACATCACTATCGAAGAAATATACCCATTTCGTCTTGCAGAGCGAGAGTCCTTTGTTGCGAGCAGCCGCTGCACCAGCCTTAAATTCTCGTTCCACCCTCACATTTCGTCTTCTGCTGTTGAGCATCCATTGGCGACAGAACTCATACGAGCCATCCGTACTTCCATTATCCACAATGATGATATTGAAAGTATCAGGGATGGAATTGAGCGTACGCTGCACAATGTCCTTTCTGTTATATACAGGAATGATTATCGTAATATCCATTTGTACAATTCTTCGTATTGTCGTGCCACCTTGATATAATCATGATGCCTACGCACATACTCAATACTATCCTTTTTGAGTTGCGGAATGCGTTCAGGATGAAGCACCATCTGTTCTATCTCATGATAACAAGACTCGTAGTTTGGTTCAACATTGATAATAGGTCTCAGTTCCTTTTCTCCAAGAATATCATAATTCTCTGGTTCACCTCCACCCACATTTATCAGTCCTTTCGACATGGCAAGCAGGGAGTTCATGGCAGGAGTATAGGAATAGAGTTGGTCGAGAATGGCATCGCTATTGTCCATCATCCTCTTGTACTGAGCAAAAGGCACCCCCTCCGCAATCTGAAGGTCGAGACGGTCCGGGTACTTCTCCTGCACAGCCTTTGCTGCTGCAAGCATGATGTCAGTACCTTTGTATGCAGAACGGTCCTTCGAAATGCCAACAAACAGTCGCAACTTTCTCCTCACCTCTTCACCTTCTATAGCCCCTTTAGTATCTATAGCATCCTCTGGCATCTTTATTGGAAAAGGAATAAACGACATCTTGTCCTTAAACGCCTGGTATGTCACCCAGTATTCATACAGTCCACTAACTATCCAGTCGCAGTCGTTGGCTATATACTTGTTGAGAGTCTCCTTCGGAGTACCTATCCAATCGTCACAGAAGCGCACAGCCTCAATGTCTGTTCTCGCCTTATCGCCAAAGTTGAAGTCGCTGTATCGGAGTGGTCGCTCATCACGATTGACCTTACACCAATAGTAATCCATACCGAATGCTGCAAGCACAACCTTCTTGTTGTGGCGACGAATATAATTATAGAAAGGAGCTATCTTCTCAGCCTTGAGTTCGATGAAGATAGGATTTATCAACTGCACAATATCATACCCCTTGAAAGTAGGCATCGCTTTCATCAGTCGCCAGAGGAACGACATGTTTCCCTTCAGTCCAAACTCTCGTTTCAGATCGACATCACGCGGATAGTCTTTCCAATGGTCACCATCACTTGCCACCACACACTCATGCCCGAGAGCCTTCAATCCCTCGGCAAGTGTACAGTGTACATTGCTATAATCACCAAGAAGTAGTATTCGCATCGTTTTTTTTTGCAAAGTTAAACAAAATAAGACAATAATTCACTACTTAGTGCGTTTTTATTTATAGACAAGTGAGAAAACACATTTACTTGATGACAGAAGAAAAGAGAAACATACATATTGAAGAAGAGGATGCAACCTACGACCACGTGTTGAAATACACCGGTTTGTTCGGAGGAGTGCAGGGCATAACTATGCTCTTCAGTCTGGTTCGCAACAAACTGGCAGCCCTCCTTCTCGGTCCTGAAGGCATCGCGCTCATCAACATATTTAATAATGTGATGAAGCTCATCAACGAATCGACAAACTTCGGTGTGTCGTTCAGTGCCGTGAAGCATATAGCCGAACTTGGCGACGATGAGAGCAAGAGTGAAGAGGCAATACATTATATAAGCATCGTGCGCACATGGTCGCTCGTCACCGGACTCTTTGGAGCACTCATCACACTCGCCCTCTCGCCTGTCATCAGTTACATCACCTTCGAGTCATACGAATATACCACCGACTTCGCCCTCCTCTCCCCTATGGCTGTAGCACTCGCCCTTTCGGGAGGCGAACTCGCCATACTCAAGGGACTGAAGAAGCTGAAGCGAGTGGCACTAACATCTATCATCGCAGCACTTGCCACACTCATCATCTGCATCCCTCTCTACTGGAGCATGGGACTGAAGGGAGTGGCACTCTCGCTTGTGCTTAGCAGCATAGCAGCACTTGCCACCCAACTCTACTTCTCATGCAAGGTAGTGTCGTGGCAAACATCCATCTTCTCACGAAAGAGTTATATCGAAGGCATTCCGATGATAAAACTCGGACTTGGCTACATCGTGGCTGGCATCTTCGGACAAGGGGCAGAGTACATCATCCGTGCCATGATGATTCGTTTTGGCGACCTCGCTGATGTAGGTCTCTACAACTCTGGCTACATGATGGCTGTAGCATACACATCTGTAGTGTTCATAGCCATCGAAGCAGACTACTTCCCACGACTCTCAGCAGCGAAATGCAGTCTTGCACGACAGAACTTCACCGTGAACCAGCAGATTGAGGTGTGTGTGCTTCTCATCGCACCATGTCTCATACTCTTCGTGTCTGCCATGCCACTCATCGTGCAGATACTCTTCTCCAATAAGTTTATCGAGGCTGTTCCGATGGCAACCTGCGCTACCATGTATATGTTCTTCAAGGCACTAACCCTCCCTGCGGCATATCTATCCTTAGCACATGGCGACTCAAAGGTCTATATGGCTACAGAACTCATATACGACATCTTCATCGCCCTCGCCATCCCATTTGCCTACATCTACTGGGGCTTGACAGGCACAGGTGTTGCCCTCGCCGTTGCTGGTGCTTTAGACATGACGATGATACATCTGCTCTATCATCACCGCTACAAGTTCTCGTTCTCATTCCGACTCATACACTTCTACCTCCTACAGTTTGTCCTGCTCACAACGGTAATCTACACATCCATCACCGTCTGTGGCACACTCAAGTGGGTAGTGAATATCATAGCCTTCCTCATCTCTGCTTTCCTTTCACTAAGAATACTTAGCAAGGAAACCACATTTGTGAGCAAGATAAAGGAAAAGTTTTAATAATTTTCTTCAATTCATAATTGCCTACCGGCTTCCATCCCATGCGCCAGCCTAAATGGTAGATGGTAAATGGTAAAAGGTAAATGTAATTTGGTCTCCATATTAGTCGCCGCATACAACGCTGAGCAGTACATACACCAATGTCTCGACTCACTCCTTTCCCAGACTCACAAGGACTGGGAAGCACTCTGTGTAGATGATTGCTCTACGGACAACACCCTTTCCATCCTCAACGAATATGCCGAAAGGGAACCACGCATCAAGGTCATCCACCTCAACGAGAATCAAGGACAGGCTAAGGCACGCAACATAGCCATTCTGCAAGGTACAGGAGAACTATTCTGCTTTCTCGATAGCGACGACTGGTTTGCACCCGATAGTCTTGAGAAAGCCATAAATATTTTTGAAGCGAACCCACAAGCTGACTGTGTTCTTTTCCGACTCATCAAGACCTATCCCGAAGGAAAAGAAGAAGAATACACTATGGACTCAGCCTTCCCACTTACGGGTGAGGATGCCTTCCGCAAGTCTCTCGACTGGTCTGTGCATGGTGTTTATATGGTTCGTGCCGACATCCAACGAGAGATACCATACGACGACACCTGTCGTTCCTATAGCGATGACAACAGCACTCGTCTGCACTATCTCCGCTCACGCGAGGTTCATCTCTCCGAAGGCATATACTACTATCGCCAGAACCCAACGAGTGTCTCGCACATCGAGGACACCAGTCGTTTCAATTTCCTCCTTGCCAACGAACACATGCAGCAGATGCTCCAGGACATGCACATGTCCGACGACATCCTCAACCTGCACGAACTGGTTCGCCACAACAACCTCATGGGAGCCTACCTCTTCTTCTGCGAGCATCGCAAGTCATGGAGCGATGCCGACCGCCAGTACTCCCTATCCCTCATGCACCGCATCTGGTCCACCATCCAGCCCCAAAGACTCAAAGGCAACCCTCGCCACCACCGCTTCGGCTACCTCCACTGCCCTTCATGGCTCCTCTACCGCCTTCAGGAAGAAGTATTTTATATTTTGAGGAAGGTGATGGGGAAAAAGGGAATAAGCAATTAAGCCCATCCATCCACAATTATCATAACATCTGCTTTTCCATTTCTGCAGTCCACGGTTCTGTGCTGATAGTCTCAGCAAAAGAGTTGAGGGCAAGACACTGGGAACGAGTGATTGTGCGGCGCTCAGTATGGTAAGGCCATGGAGCAAGCATAAGAAGCAGACCATTAGCACATGCTTCGAAGTACTTCCCAGGCGGTTTGTACATAGGAGGAAAACCATTCTCTAATATGACTATCAGAGGAACTCCCGCATCAAGGGCAGCTCTGGCTATTTCTTTCTCACCTGCAGAGATACATGGACTAACAACCACACCTCCCTTGACACCTCGCTGTAGGAAGTATGATTTCTGGGATTGGATGAGTTGAAGGTTTTGGGGAGTGGTGTTGTTATGGCATCGCACCTGCATTCGTACAGGACGATTAAGGAGCCAGCGGTTGCCAATAGCAGCAAAGATCTGATCACCTATTTTCAGTTGATTTACCACACGGAAGAGATCAGGATTCTCGCGCTTCATAGCGAGGCGATATGGATTCTGAGCAAGGTAGTTAAACATATTGTTGAGTTGTCCTTTTCCCATGAGTATGGAATCCTGATAGCCAGAGGAGAATAGCCCCTTCCGCTTGGGTTGAGCCCCTGAGGCAGGTACCGAAGCAGCCCCGCCCTTTGAATGAGAAGCAGCACTATCGCCCCCATCCTTTGAACAAGAAGCAGCACCATCGTCCCCGTCCTTTGAATTATAATTCAAAGAACCAGAAACCAAAGCAGCCGCCCTGTCTTCTATCTCCCACAAAGCATGTGTGCATCCTATCTTGAAGCCCTTAATCATCTGCCCAAGGTGGCACTCCATGTCACAGGTAACAAAGAGAATGCCGTGAATATGGTCAGGCATCACCATAAGGGGAAAAGTATCTACCCCATGATAGTGGCTGGAGATTGCAGCCCAGCACTTTGCCACCTCATCTCCTAACGGTGTGCGTTGCACAACAGCATCCTCAAGTTGTCCTTTTGTCCATCGGAGGGTACCAAGAAGTGGCTCTCTGTTTTCGGTACAAATAGTAATCATATAGATGCAGCGAGACTGGTAGTTATGGTATTTCATCCTTCGCAGCATAGAGTGTATTACCTCGAAGCGAAATCCCACGCCTTCAATATATTCAGGTTTCCTATTTTCCATGTTGAGTCCTTTATTGCAATTCCATCTGCAAAGATACTACATTTTCATCATTCGAGAAAAATATTCTCTCAGATTCTTACAATCTCATCATAAGCGTTTTTTCGTGGTGGAGAAAGCATGAAAAAAGGCATCCCACGAGTGTGGAATGCCTTTTTGATTGTATAGAGGGAGGGGGGATTAGTAGTGAATGTACCACTGCCACTTATTTGCTGTGCTTGGATGAGCAGGAATCTGAACAGGACTCTCCGATTTAACATACAAGAAGAGATAGTGTGAGAGGTCATTCTTTGTGATTGTATTTGGAACTGTAGTAGTATTTAACAATTGTTCCTTTGTGAATGTGAATCTACATACATAAGAATATTTACCACTAACATATCTATTCTCGCTTTCTACAGCCGTTTGCCATCTTTTAAATACATCAGTAACCTTAGTATATGAATCAGAAGGACCATAACTTGCGAATTCATTTCCCTGATATGACATTGTTGTTTTTGTAACCACACCATTTGCCTCAGAAGTAGCAACATCTGCAGGAATCAAGATTGCTTCAATATCTTGCCTTGTAGCAGACTCAAATACAATAGTGAATGTTACCTGCTTAACAGAAGGCTTGATTATTTCATTAGAGATAGCATCAGTACCTGTATAGCCTGTAATATCGAGATAATAGTCAGAGAAACACTTGTTTCCATGTGCAGCAAAAGTACTCTGTGGATTTGGATACAAAGGAATCCATGTTGCAGGAGCACCAGCGCCTTCACCTGTTGGGTTATCTCCTTCTGCTGTAATACCCTTGATATAGAGCTTTTCATTAGTGTGAGTCTGTTCCCACCATCCACGAGCACCATCCATACCAAAACCAGTATCGCCTTTTTCTGAGCTCTTTGCCCAGTCATCAAATTCATAATAAGTATCATGAATACATTGATACTCTTTCATCCATTTAGTTTCAAGACTTCTTGGATTCACGATTTGACCTTCTTCGTACTGAATTTCAATTGAGGCTTTAAGAGGTACAGCAAATGCACGAGGTGCCTTTAACTTTGTATCTTGTCCATCAGGATTCTTAATACCTTCCATATTTGGTGTTCCATAGGAATTATCTGAGCCATTATCAAGATTCATCCAATTTCTTGCGTTACCAGAGTATTCTTTCCATGTTCCACCACCATTCTTGGTGTTCTTAACATAGAACTTAATATCATTCAAGTCAGTAGAATTCGCATTTACACGATAAATTGCAACCTCGCGATTTGAACCTTCGCTAACATTGATAGGATTCAATTCACCATCACCCATCAACTTGTGAGCTTCGTAAAGATTCTCGTTGCTAACCCCATTAGTCTTTCCTGTAGGATCGACACCTACCATAATTGGCATAGTACCACCTGCTGCCTGAAGAGTGATGATTGCTTGATTAGTGCCATTATAATTCTCAAAAGCAACATCATATACAACATCGTTAAAGTCAAAGTCGTATGAACCACCAAGGTCTTCACACATTACACGCTTTGCTTTTGTAGTTTCTGGGTTGAAATGACCAGGGGTTATCTTTACAATCCAGTTTGAATAATAGTGATCTTGAGTTACTTGAGTCTCATCCTTGCCAGCATGGAAGTCAAATGCAAGATAATAGCCCTCTCGTGGGATAGCCTGACCCACCAATGGACTACTTGGGTCTTTTACCGTCTCCACCCATGTAAGGTGTACCAATACCCAACTATCTATATAGTTTGTCTCTGGCTTTGTGTTCCAAGAAGGGTGACAATGGAAGTTCTCTGTACCAGAAGACTTAACATATTTAATTTCTCGCTGTATGTTAATTCCACTTTCCTCTGGATTTTGATTCGCATTTTGATTATTAAAATTATTAACATGAGTCCATTTTCCACTCATGTCTTGGAATCCGAGATCATCAAGTTTATAATTGATTTTCTCCGAACTATTTTCCTTTCTTGTTATATGACTATTTGTATATGTGGAAGCATTAGGAAGATTTCCAATATTAGTACCATTTGTTCGTGTGGCAAATACGGCTTCATTATGTGTAGCAATTTCTTGGTCAGTTTTACCGCCTGGAGTTTTACTGTCCCAAATGTCAACACTGATATTGTCATAATTTATATCACCATATGATGTTTGGTCTTCATCCTGGGATATGTTCTGAATGAAAAAATCCGAGAGGTGAAGGTCTTCACGATAATCTTGAGGATTGAGGATTTCATGTGTGCGGAACCAAGCAGTTACATACTGAATCTCATATTCAGTAACATCGCCTACAGGTTGCCAACTATTTCCTTTTTTATCCAATTCTTCAGGTTTAAGAGCATCTTCAAGAGCACCACCCCCATTAGAACCATAATAAAGTCCATTAAGATGCGGCCATCCTGGAATCTGAATGTTATGAGCAAGGGCATCATCCTTATATGCAGCATTATGGTATCCATCGCCAGGACTTGCATTACGCTCTATCCACTGGTTGCGGTTTACCAATACAGTACCATTACCTTCTGTATAACCACTAGCACGAGTTCGCATATTACTTCCTGATGTAACGATAGGTTCCAATACAGTCAATCCCCAATCTTGATTAGGGTTAGGAGTTCCGAAAAGCTTAATAAATTCTTCATCATACTGCTTATTGAAACTAATAAGATTTATCTCCTCTTCCGAGAAAACACCAGTGTAATCAGAACATCCCACAAAGGCGGTGGTGAGGGCGATGGCTGAGGTAGCCAGGGCAAATGTTCTTTTAAGACTAATTTTTTTCATAAACTGTCGTTTTTATTTTGCCAGACAAAGTCTGACTGTTGTTACATTTTATACATTCTTTCAGAAATACATAGTGTGATAATTCCCCAATAAAACAAGAATTATTACATAAATGCGGGGGCAAATGTAATACTTTTTTATATATTGACATACAAAAGATGGAAAAAAATTGAAAGAATGTACAATATGAGCATAAATTACCTACACTTCATGGCGAAATTGTACGTTTTTGCCAATAATAAAGAATAGCAAATAAATATTAATGGCAGATTAGTGCTGCGACCACTAATCTGCCATTATAACCTTTTAGAACAGAGTATCTTTTACTTCTTATATCCTGCAACCTTGCCGATGATGACAGGGATGTCGATGTTGTTGATGCGACCGTGGAAGGCTTCTGCACCAGCTCCGATAGCGAAGACAGGAACATATCCGTTAGTGTGACCACCTGAAGTCCAACCAATCTTTGAGTTGCGGCTCACGATGCTCTTAGCGAGGTCGCCAAAGGCTGTTTCATTAGCATACATGCTTCTTGAATCTGTATCTTTACCTGCAATAGTCTTCTCGTAAGCACGGAGAAGCTGGTCTTCCTGCCACTCAGAGAGAGAGATTTCCTTCCAGAAACCGAAGCACTTCTTGAGGTCTTCACGAACGATGTTGTATGTGAGCTTATCACCATACTTCTTCTTCAACTCACGGAAGTGGTTGCTATATTCTGGAGCACTCATACGCTGATACTTGAGGAGGTCGGACTTTTGAACATAGTCGCCATTACCAAGACCAAGACCACCAGTCTCGTGGTCGGCTGTAACAACGATGAGTGTCTCATCTGGATGCTGGCAGTAGAACTCGTATGCTACACGAACTGCATCATCCATATCAATCACCTCCTTATATACTGTAGAGATATCGTTGGCATGACAAGCCCAGTCTATCTTGCCACCCTCGACCATCATGAAGAACTTCTCTGGGTTCTTCTTGTAGAGGAAGTTGATACCTGCACGAGTAATCTCCTGAAGAGTCATGTCGCCAGGCTTGCGGTCGATAGCGTAAGGAATAGCAGTACGGTCCTTCTTCGATGCAGCTTCAGTCTGGAGCATAATCATCTTGTCAGCCTTCTTCTGCTTCTTCTGGTAGTCCTTGTATCCACGAGCGATGGTGTAGCCCGCATCCTGTACCTGAGTGTAGAGGGATGGCTGTCCCTGGCGTTCTGGCTTGAGGAAGTCTGAACCAGCAAAGAACTCGAAGTTGCTCTTGATGAGGTCCTGCCCTATCTCGTAGTATCTGCCACGATCTGGCTGATGAGCATAGAATGCTGCTGGTGTGGCATGATCGACACTCACACTTGTTGTGATACCTACTGCAGCACCTGCATCGTGTGCCCATACGGCAACTGAAGAAACGGCTGTAGTGCTATCTGGGAGCAAACCGAGACATCCGTTGTAGGTCTTAGCACCAGTAGCGAGAGCTGTACCGCCTGCAGCAGAGTCTGTCACACCATTGCTTGCACTGTATGTAGTGACAAAGGCTGTGTATGGGAAGTCTGCAAAGGTGAGTGGTTTGGTACCTATTCTGCCTTCGATTGCAGCGAGGTAGGTTTCTGTACCGTTCACTTGGTTCACACCCATACCGTCACCAATGAAGTAGAACACATATTTTGGTGTTTGCTGTGCTGATGCGTTGAGGGCAACAGCAAGAAGAATCAACAATGAGAGGATAGTTTTTTTCATATTACTTAAGTGTTATTAGTTAGTATTTGATGCAAAGGTAATACATTTTTCTCATTTAACAACAAGAAAACCTCAATTTTGCGAGTTTTGTATGGAAAACTTTACCGCAATTCCATTCTCTGAAGTGCGTGGAAGGAATACGGTTGTGATGCCGTTATTAGTTTTCCACTTGAGTGATTTGCCACTTGAGAGGAGCTGCATCTTGGTGCCACGACGAGGGGTGTTGCCCTTCCATGAGATAGAGGAAGGGAGAGGTTTGCCATCCTGCTTTGGGATGATGGCATAGAGAGTCTTACCATCCTTGTTGGCTGTGAACCATACGGTGCGGTCATCATTAGTATATACTTCTGTTGGGATGGTGGAGTAGATGGCTTCTCCATTTGCTCGTGTCCATTGCCCTATCTCATGAAGTGTACGCACGGAGTGGTCCTCGATAAGTCCTTGTGGTGTAGGACCAACACCAAGAAGCAATGAACCACCCTTCGCAACGACCTCGGCGAGTGTGGCGATAACCTTTGCTGCCGACTTCAACTTCTTCTCCACATCGGGAACCCATCCCCAATCGGTAGTGAGAGTCATGCAAGTCTCCCAAGGATTGAGAATCTGATGGTCGGGAATCTGCTGTTCAGGCGTTTGATAGTTCTCGTGAGGACCTGGACAAGCACGATCGACAACGATGAGTCCTGGCTGATGACTGCGTGCCATATCGACGATAGCATCAAGACGGATGTCCTCCTTAGGAGGTGTACACCATCCACCATCAAGCCAAAGGATGTCGAGAGGACCGTAGCCTGTGGTGAGTTCCTCTATCTGATTATAGACATACTGCTGGTAACGCTTCCAACGAGCAGGGTATTTCTCGATGGAATAGTTGTGAAAACGGTTTGGTGTTGCTCTCGACGACCACCAATAATCCTGCGAATGCCAGTCGGGTTTGGAGAAATAGCAACCAATCTTCATGCCTTCATTACGAAAGGCTCCGAAGATATGTTTCAAGGCATCGGCACGAGGGTTGGAGGCAAATGGAGAGTGCATCACGGTGAAGTCCGTTTGTTTCGAATCGTAGATGCAGAATCCATCATGATGCTTTGAAGTGCAGACCACATACTTCATGCCTGCATCCTTTGCTACGGAAGCCCATTGTTCGGGATTGAACTGGGTAGGATTGAAATTGTTTATCTGTCCCCAGTAGTATTGCTTGAACTCATCGTAGGTACGAGTGCTGTCGGGAGTAATCCACTCTTCGCAGGTGAGTTCCCAACTCTCGCATCGTCCCATCACGGAGTACAAGCCCCAATGGATGAGGATGCCAAACTTGAGGTCTTGCCACTTATGAAGATTATCCAGCACCTTCTGGTCTGTTGGCCACACATACGATGGCGATACTTCATGAACAAAAGACTGCGCTGATGCCATAAGTGACACCAGTGCAGTCAATATAGAGATAACTGTTTTTTTCATGAGATAGTAATTACTTATGTATTATCAATGCTTGCTGTGGCCCTACGGTAATAGTGCCACCTTTGCACTTATCGAGACCCCCGACTGCAACCATGCCATCACGACAGACAACGGTGTAGGAGCCTTCTGGGATGGTGACTTGCTGAGGAGTCTTGTTGGAGTTCATGATGCAGATGATGTCGCTCCACGAATCACCCACAGCCTTGCCGTTGAGTGTGAAGGCTATAACGCATGATGGAGCATCGAGGAAGCGCATGTTCTTGCGAACCAGTTCTGCATCTGCCATGCGGAAAGCCTTGTGAGCAGTACGCATTTCGATGAGACCTCTATAATAAAGGAAGACATCAGGGTATTTGCTGAGGTTGTTCCAATCAATCTGATTGATGCTATCGGGTGAGTTGTAGGAATTGTAAACACCCTTTTTATCACGAAGCACCTCCTCACCAGCCCATAGGAATGGGATGCCTTGTGAGGTGAGCACGAAGGTCTGGGCGAGTTTGTCGAGACGAATGAGTTCGTCGGTTTGTATGCCAGGGAAAGATGTGCGAATGCGATCGACAAGACTCATGTCATCATGGCACGATACATACGAGACATGTTGAGTAGGTTGTGCAGTCCAAGCCGCCTTGCTGTAGTTCACCTTCGACATATCAACCTGTGGATGCTGAATGCCTCCAACAAGTCCGAACTTGATGCTCTCTTCATTGCCCGCGATGGCTGCAAGGAAAGCAGGTTTGGTATCGTCAGAGAATGGGCCACGAATGGCATCACGCATATCATCGGCAAAAGCACCAATACCCGGCATCTTGTATGTGACAGCCTTCATAGCGAGGCGGTCCTGCTCGATGGCACAAGTGCCTGCACTCCATCCCTCACCGTAGATAGTGATTGAAGGGTCTATCTTGTTGACTTCAGCACGAATGATGTTCATGGTCTCGATGTCATGAATACCCATGAGGTCGAAACGGAAACCATCGATGTGGTATTCGTTTATCCAATGCTTCACACTCTCGAGCATGAACTGGCGCATGAGAGGTTTTTCAGAAGCAGTCTCGTTGCCACAGCCCGAACCATCGGAGTAGTTGCCTCCAGTAGAACCGATATTGCCAGCAGAACCTTTGCCTTGCTCTGTCATGCGATAGTAGTAGTCGGGATAGGTGAGTTGGAAGTTGCTGCCATCAATAGCCATGCAATGGTTATAGACCACATCGAGGATGACACGAATGCCAGCATTGTGAAGTGCCTGCACCATCTGCTTGAACTCACGGATGCGAACATCAGGACGAGTGGCATCAGTAGAGTATGAACCCTCAGGAACATTATAATTGAGTGGGTCGTAACCCCAGTTGTATTGAGGAACATCAGGACGACTCTCATCTACTGTGGCATAGTCGTAGGAAGGAAGAATCTGCACAGCATTGATGCCGAGAGTCTTGAGATAGTATATGTTCTTTGGTTCGGTGAGAGCAAGGAACTTGCCCGGATGCTGACTCTTGCTGCTTGGATGGATGGAGAAGTCACGATGGTGCATCTCATAGACCACGAGGTCGGAAGGTGAAGAGATAGCAGGTCGTGAGTCCTTGTCCCAACCTTCAGGATTAGTTGTAGAGAGGTCGAGGATGGCAGCACGCTTTCCATTCACTCCGACTGCGGTTGCAAAGGTGCCAGGACATTCGCCTCGTCCCATGTCGAAGGTATAGAACTTGCCGAGAAGGTCGCCCTTTACGATTGTTTGCCAACGATCCTGCCCTACTCTCTTGAGCGATACGACCTTTGAAGGGATGCTTGCAGAAGCAGAGTTATAGATGCGCACCTTGACAGACTTTGCTGATGAAGGGGCATTAAGGGTGAATACCGTTTGCTTTTGCGAGTATTGCATCTCGTTGAACAAGCGTTCCTGTGCATGAACAAGGAAGAATGTTGCGGATGCAAGTATTGAAAGAATAAGTCTTTTCATACTATTTATGATTGGCTTTGAGCTCTTACTTTGACTTTATAGTGAACACACAACATGAACCGATAGCAAGGAGGACACCTGCGAGTACGAGCATCATGACTTGTTCACCACCGAGTGCTTTGAGGAATACACCACCAAGCACGGCTGCTACAATCTGAGGAAGACAGATGGTGCAGTTGAAGAGTCCGAGATATGTTCCCATCTTTGGATTGCCTTGGAGAGCATTGGTGAAGAGGATGAATGGGAAGGCAAGCATACCAGCCCAAGCACATCCGATGAGGAGGAAACTGATGAAGAGGACATACTGGTTTGTTACCCACATAGTGCTGATGAAACCTACAGCTCCGAGAAGGAGGGAGATGATGTAGGCAAACTTAGTGTTTGTGAGTTTTGTGAGTGCAGGAATGAGTGCTGCCCAGATGACAGAACCGATAGCCTGAACCGCGAACACCACACCTACCCAGTTGCCTGCCTCCTGATAACCTGCCGAATGAACATCGGTTGTACCCCAACACTGTGCTGCTACGGCTCCATTGGTATAGGTCCACATATACATGAAAGCAGCCCAACAGAAGAACTGAACAAGTCCGATAGAGAAGAAAGTATAAGGGATAGATGCCGACTTGCCCTGCTCTGTTCTTGCTACAACAGCACCGGCAGTCTGCTCTTCTGCTCCAGCACCAAACTTAGCCATCTCCTCTGGCGAGTATTCCTTCACATTGAATGTGGTGTAGATAACACAAAGAATGAGGATTGCTGCACCAATATAGAACGAATAGATAACCGAATTAGGGATGACACCCTCTGGTGCTACATTCTGCACACCGAGGAAGGTGAAGATGTATGGGAAAAGGTAACCAACGAGTGAACCAGCATTGCAAAGGAACGACTGAATGCTATATGCCACACCCTTCTGTTCTTCGTTTACCATATCGCCAACCATCATCTTGAATGGCTGCATGGCGATGTTGATAGATGTGTCGAGGAACATGAGCGACATGAGTCCGAAGAGCATTGTTCCTGTGAGTCCCCACATCACAACCTGAGTGGTGAGACCAAGTGAACCCGCATTAGGAAGCATGAGCATAACGGCTACTGCAACGATTGCTCCAACGAAGAGGTATGGGATGCGACGACCAAAGCGACACCATGTCTTGTCGGAAAGGATTCCGATGATTGGCTGCACTATCATACCCATGAGTGGAGGAAGAATCCAGAAGAAGGAAAGTTGGTGTGGGTCTGCACCAAGAGTGGCGAAGATACGAGAGATATTGGCACTCTGAAGTGCGTATGCAATCTGAACACCAAAGAAACCAAACGAGATGTTGAAGAGTTTCCAGAAAGATAGATTAGGTTGTTTCATAAGGACCCACCCCCTGCCCCTCCCTAAATGGAGGGGAGTAGATACTATCTAAAAGGTAGTAATCTTTGCCCCGAGGGTGATGAGGGATTAGTTAATATACTATTTTTTTATTATTTCTGATGTAGATGTGGCCCTGAAGAGGTGTTGTGACCTTTCTGCCCATGAGGTCGTACAAAGGAGAAGAGACATCTTCTGATACGACTGGAGCAATAGAAGTGGCTTCGGTTACATCCTTATGTGATATGGTCGCACCTGTGAGGGTTGCCTCGTAGTAGTGGTCGGAAGTGAGGTTGGTGATGTCGGCAGTCTGTGGTTTGCCGCTACCCTGATTAAAGATAATGTTGAAGTAGTAATCAGGGGTGTCGATGTTGACAGTCTGATAGTACCATGTCTCACCGTTGATGATAGTTGTGGCTGGTTGTTTGCCTGGCCAGTTACCATTGAGTTGGGCGTTGTTGTTACTATCCCAGATGTAGAAATACACAGGAGTGAAGTTTGCCTTCACATAGATGGTAGCGGTATGAGGAGTGAAGTTGCCGAGTTCTTCCTCTGCAGCCTTGATTTCATCTGCTATCTGCTGTTCCACCTTATTCCATTCTGCTGCCACATCGTTTGAGAGGTAGTAGATGTAGTCCTTGCCCGAACAAACCTTTGTGTAACCCGAAGGAGCAGCGTATGCGGTTGGAGTCTTGCCGACAACACAGATGAGAGAACCCTTTGTACCTGTTGTCTTCACTCCGTAATAGAGTTGAGCGGAAGCAACCTGTTCGTACTTGCTTGTATTTGTTATGCCAGCAAGTTTGCGGGCAGAAATCATTCTCTTGATGTCGCTCTTTGCATTCATCCAGTGCTTGAGGAACACACATGGAGTGCCAGGCATAGCGAGCATAAAGGCATTTGCAGCGAGGGTGTCACCCTTGAGCGGGTCCTGTTCTGCACCCGGACGGCGTTCTGTATCGTGGTTCTCCACGAAGGTAACGGCATGCTTCTGGTAGTCTGTCTGAAGAGCGAGTGGATAACCGCCTGCATCGGAAGGATTGCCTGCAAGGATAGTCCAGTTGTTCTGGCTCACAGCATCACGAACACGATAGCGGAACTGGAAATCGAAGGCTGAAGAGGTTGGAGTTCCATCAACCTTTGTGCCATCAATCCACGACTTGATGCGTGAAGAGGAATCCCAGTATTCGCCTACCGAGAACTGAGGATGAGAAGCTGTATTGTAGTCGGCAAGGATAGATGCCGAATAACCCTTCACCATATC
>CALBJW010000151.1 GCA_937893145.1 uncultured Prevotellaceae bacterium
GCTTCGCACGCTTCTATCGTCACGTCCTCGTTGGCAAGCGCTTCCCACACCACGGTGCATACGCATTCGAACACTGCGGTAAGGTTCTCTTCGAGGCTCTCAAGATGCTTGGCGTTGAGGACATCAATACTCCTCTCCCAGCAGGTCAGCTCTACCCAGGTGAGAACCCATTCGCTATCTAAGAAAAAGGAACTACATTTCTCAGATAAATAGCAATCCGCCCCACATCAGCCACATCAACTGATGTGGGGTTATTTCTTTTTTAAGCAATACAACAATAGCAGGAGGGAAAAGGTATTAACACTAAATAAATACACAAATGATAAAAGACATTGCACATATAGCCTTGAATCCGTTGGACATGGACAGAACGGTAGCATATTTTGAAAATGTATTCGGTTGGAAGAAGGTGTTTGAACTCCATAAAGAGAACGGAGACCCTTGGATAGTGTATCTGAAAATATGCAAGGGACACTTTCTCGAGCTCTTCTATGACGGACTTAACGACCGTGACTATGCTTTCGACTTTCACAAAACTGGTTACAACCACCTTTGTGTTACTGTAGGCGACATACGCACAACCTTGCAGAAGATATACGAAAAGGGATATATAGACTCCCCAGAACCAGAACTCGAAGCAAGCGGTTGTAAAAACCTGTGGCTCTACGACCCAGACGGTAACGGCATAGAACTACAGGAATACACTCCCCAATCCGTACAGATGCAAAGCAATGAAACACCATATGAGTACGGCCGTGAAGGTTATGTTGGCATTGGACACGCATGTTTTGTATGCAAGGACATAGAAGCATCCCTCCATTTCTATTGTGACCAACTCGGCATGAAACTTGTTGGCATACAGCCCGATGACAACGGCAAACCTTGGCTTCACTATGTTCGCATCGCCGACGGAGTATATCTTGAATTGATACCTAATGGTGAGGGTGATAATCCTAACACAGGATGGAACTCACGAGGTTTCCAGCACCTATGTCTCGAAACCGACGACCTGCATGCCGACATTGAACATCTTCGTGCAATAGGAGTGGAGATAGACCAAGAACCAAAGACATCATCAGACAAAAACTGGCAGGCTTGGATTCATGACCCCGATGGCAACAAGATTGAACTCATGATGATAGACGCCGATTCACCTCAAGCAAAGGCATAGTTAATTTTACTATTTCTTAAACCTATCGCCCCAAAGTCTTTCCATTCGTTCCTGCAACTTCACTTCCTGAGCATTGTTCTGCGAAACCCAGAAGCGTTGAGTAGTAGCACCATCAGGAAGGAACTGTTGTTCAACGAAATTTCCTTCGTATGCATGAGCATACTTATAATCCTTAGCATATCCAAGTTGTTCCATCAACTTTGTAGGAGCATTGCGTAGATGAAGCGGAACAGGAAGGTTTCCCGATTCACGCACATACTGCAAAGCACTATTGATAGCTTGATATGCTGAGTTCGACTTTGGTGATGTAGCAAGATAAACAGTAGCTTCAGCAAGAGGGATACGACCTTCTGGCATTCCAATCTTTGAAACAGTATCAAAACAAGCATTAGCAAGCAACAGAGCATTAGGATTAGCAAGTCCTACATCCTCACTTGCCGATATGACAAGTCTTCGTGCAATGAATATAGGGTCCTCACCACCCTCTATCATTCGTGCAAGCCAATAGATTGCACCATCAGGGTCACTGCCTCGAATGCTCTTGATGAAGGCAGAGATGATGTCATAGTGCATCTCACCATCCTTATCGTAAGCAAGGGGATTCTGTTGCAGAGTCTCTGTTACAATCTCATCCGTTATCTTCGTTGCACCACTCTCAACCACAAGTTCAAGAATGTTGAGAAGTTTGCGAGCATCACCTCCTGAGAAACGAAGCATTGCATCTGTTTCAAGAAACTCTATATCCCTCTCTTTCAACAGTATATCCTTTTTTATTGCAGAATCAATCAAAGCCAAAAGGTCATCCTTTTCAAGACTTTGCAACACGTACACCTGACATCTACTGAGAAGAGGACGGATTACCTCAAACGAAGGATTCTCTGTCGTGGCACCAATAAGTGTCACTATACCCTGCTCCACCGCACCAAGTAACGAATCTTGTTGCGACTTGGAGAAACGATGAATCTCATCAATAAAAAGTATAGGCGACATCTGGTTGAAAAAGCGTTGACTTTTTGCTTTTTCTATTACCTCACGCACATCCTTCACGCCACTTGTCACCGCACTCAAAGTGAAGAAAGGCACTTCAAGTGTCTGTGCAATGATATTTGCAAGTGTGGTCTTTCCTACTCCAGGAGGGCCCCACAGTATGAAGGATGATATTCGTTTTTGCTCTATCATCCTACGGATAACAGCACCTTGTCCCACAAGGTGTTTCTGTCCTATATAATCGTCAAGCGTCTTCGGACGCAATCTTTCTGCTAATGGCTGCATGAAGTAAATTAAAAGTTAAAAATTAAAAGTTAAAATTTAGAGGTAGCCCTCGTTGTGCTGCATTTCATAGCGAAGCGCTTCGTAGGCGAAGCCGTTTCGTAGCAAAGCGTTTCGTAATTAATTTCTGCAAATCTAATCATTTTTTTTATATAATTTGGTAATGATTGTTATTTTTCTTACATTTGCAAATCAAAATCAAAAGAAATACTAATAAAACATAATGATAACAGAGGGCTTAACTCATACATCAACACTCATCGTTACCGCTCAAGACACAGCACTCTATCAGGGTTCAGGCGATATGGAGGTACTTGCTACCCCTCGCATGATGGCACTAATGGAGAATGCAGCCATGCTTGCTGTCAAGGATGAACTCCCAGAGGGTTCCACTACTGTTGGCGGACATATCGAGAGTTCACATCTTCGTCCTTCAAAGGTAGGAACAGAAATAACTGCCACAGCCACAGTAACAAAGGTGGAAGGCAAGAAGATATATTTCGACATCAAAGCACAGATGAACGATGTCATTATTGGCAAAGGCACTCATCTTCGTTTCATCGTTGACCGCGAAAAATTCTTATCACGACTTTAACAATAAAAATCTAAGTCTAATCTAATTATAAACATTTATGAAACTAAAAACTTTACTCACAGCCTCTCTCCTCACGCTCTCTGCAGCAGCATCAGCACAGAACAGCGACGAGAAGGTTGCTTTCCTCTTTACCTACTTCACAGGTAATGCTCCTCAAGAGGAACAGATTTGCTATGCCCTCTCAGAGGATGGCTACAAGTACACTCTCCTCAACCAGGGACTTCCAGTCATCAAGTCAGACTCTATCGCATTCACTCAGTGCGTTCGCGACCCACATATCCTTCGTGGCGAGGATGGCAAGACATTCTACATGGTTGTTACCGACATGAAGTCAAGTCTCGGTTGGGCTTCCAATCGTGGTCTTGTTCTCATGAAGTCAACCGACCTCATCCACTGGACTCACTCTGTCATCAACTTCCCTACTAAGTACCCTAAGAAGTGGAAGAATGTGACTCGTGTTTGGGCTCCAGAAACAATCTACGACCACAAAGCTGGCAAGTACATGGTGTTCTTCTCTCTCCTCACCAATGATGGCACTTGCAACTACGACAAGATTTTCTATCAGTATGCTAACGAAGACTTCACTGACCTTGAAGGCGAACCTACATTCCTCTTCGACAATGGTGGTGCCACTATCGATGGCGACATCGTTTACAACGAGGCAGACAAAAAGTTCCACCTCTTCTATAAGAGTGAAGCAGGCGGCGGTATCTTCCAGGCAGTAGCAGACCAACTCACAGCAGAACCAGGCAAACCACTTGGCAGCCAGTGGACTAAACTCCCAGAGCATGTTGAAGTATGCAAGAAGGCTGTTGAGGGTGTTGGCGTTTGCAAGAGTCTCGATGGCAAGTCATGGGTAGTAATGTACGACTGCTACGGTGCTGGTCACTACCAGTTCTGTAAGAGTGCTGACCTCAAAACATTCGAGTGGGTTGCAGACACTAAGACTCATGGCATGTTCACTCCTCGTCATGGAACTATCATGCCTATCACACAGGCTGAGAAGGACCGTCTCATCGCAAAGTGGGGTGATGGTAAGAACCCAGTTCTCCCAGGTTTCCACGCAGACCCAGAGGTAATGTACTCAAACAAGACTAAGAAATATTACATCTACTCTACTACAGATGGCACTCCTGGTTGGGGTGGACACGACTTCTCTGTATTCTCTTCATCTGACCTTATTAACTGGACAGACGAAGGCAAGATGCTCGATGTCAAAGGCGATCAGGTACAGTGGGCTACTGGCAATGCTTGGGCTCCATGTATCATTGAGCGTAAGGTTGGCAAGGCTTACAAGTATTACTTCTACTTCTCTGCTCACAACCCACAGTCTAACCGCAAGGAGATTGGTTGTGCAGTCTCTGACTCTCCTACTGGCCCATTCGTAGATTGTGGTCATCCAGTCATCACAGATGCTATCCGTCCTTCTGATGTTCGTGGCGGTCAGTCTATCGATGTTGATGTATTCCAGGACCCTAAGTCTGGCAAGTTCTACCTCTACTGGGGCAATGGCTTCATGGCAGGTGCAGAACTCAATGATGACATGACAAGCATCAAGCAAGAGACTATGGTCAACCTCACTCCTAAGGGTGGTTCCCTCCGCGACTATGCATACCGTGAAGGTGCATACGTATTCTATCGCAAGGGCACTTACTACTTCATGTGGTCTGTAGATGATACTGGTGCTGACAACTACCATGTTGCTTACGGCACAAGCAAGTCTCCACTTGGTCCAATCGAAGTAGCAAAGGACCCTATCGTTATCCAGCAGGACCCTTCACAACAGATTTACGGTACAGCCCACAACTCAGTTCTTCAACTCCCTGGCAAGGACAAGTGGTACATCGTATATCATCGCATCAATCCTAACTTCCGTGAGCGTCAACTCTCTCCAGGAACACACCGTCAGGTATGTATCGACGAGATGACATTTGCTAAGGATGGCACAATCATCCCTGTAAAGCCAACACAGAACGGACCTACACCTTTGAAGGTTAAGAAATAAAGAATAATGACAGAACATATTTCTGAACGAAGTGATATTGTGCTCCACTACCTAAGTGAGCACAATATCTCTTTTTCTTGCTATTCACACCCAGAAGGCAAGACAATAGAAGAAGCAAAACGATGGTGGAAAGACGATGGGTCTATCCATTGCAAGAATATATTCCTCCGCAATCATAAGGGCAATCAACACTACCTCGTCTGCTTCCATTGCGACCACGATCTCGACATCCACGACCTCGAACAGCGTCTCAAGGCTGCACTCATGGCACAGGGACTCAACTCTCCAGGCAAACTCTCCTTTGCCTCAGCCGAACGCATGATGAAGTATCTTGGACTCGAACCAGGCAGCGTCTCTCCTTTTGGACTCATCAACGACACCGAGAACCATGTCCACCTCTTCCTGGACGAGAACCTCCAGCAAGCCTCCTCTCTCAGTTTCCATCCCAACGACTGTCGTGGCACCGTCGTCATCCCCAAAGAAGAGTTTGACAAATACCTAAACGAGGTAGGCAATACCTACGAATACATGGCATTGTATTAAGAACTCACAAAGACTTTGGAGTTCTACTTGTGAAACTCCATCATCAAATCCAGATACCAGTCCGAGCGACTTCTATCCGAATTTCTCATGCAGAACACATGGTCCGTCCGTTGTGTTCTGCCTTTCTTGTGTACAAGTACATAACGCTTTGGGGCTTTCTCAGGTACTGACTTTATCATGTAGAAATCCTGAGGCCAGAAGCCTTCGATGATGCACTCCGAGGTGAACTGGGAAAGGACTTCTGGAGGGATGCAAACGGAGAACACTCCCCCATCCTCAAGGAGTGAGTAGGCTCCCTCTATCAAGTCGTGGAAAGGAAGACTGGAGGTGTGGCGGGCACGAGTACGACTTCGGTCCTTACTCTCTGTGCTCTTGTCGAAATATGGGGGATTGCACACAACGCAGTCGAAGGTGCCATGAAGGGATGTGTCTTTTGCAAACTCCTGGAAGGAGGTGTGAACAAGTTGGATTCTATCCCCGAACCTTGATGCCGAGAAATTGACGGTGGCATCGATAATGGCATTGTCATCGATCTCGACAGCGGTGATGCGTGCTTCAGGAAAACGTTGAGCAAGCATGAGACTCAGCACTCCTGTTCCTGTTCCGACGTCAAGAATGCGAGTGCCTCCAGCTGAAAGGGTGCCAAGAAGGTCGCTATCTGTTCCGACCTTCATGCCTGCATGACGTTGGTCTATGGTGAATTGCTTATATTCGAAGTAGTCGTTATTGTTCATTTGTCAAGGGGTTTCTTGTTCTATTCATCTGCAAATGTACACATTTTCAAGCACTATCCAAAGAATTATAAAAGCAATATAGTTGGAAATACATTTATTATTCCTATTTTTGCAATGTAAAAACCTAATTAAAACATTCACAATTATGAGAACAACACTTTTGGCAGCTATGATTATGGCTTCAATGACAACTTTTGCTCAGGACATCGAACTTCCTGCACCAAACATGAAACAGAAGACAATGAGTATGGTTGAGACTCTCAAGACTCGCCACTCTGTTCGTAACTTCGACACTAAGAAGACTCTTTCTACTCAGCAGATTAGTGACCTTTGCTGGGCTGCATGTGGTATGAGTCGTGACGACAATCATCGTACTGCACCTACAGCAAGAAACATGCAGGAGATTCGTCTGTTCGTATTCACCGCGGAAGGTGTGTATGAATATGCAGCAAAGGAGAACAAACTCGTGAAGAAGGTTGCTGGCGACCAGCGCAGTCTGCTTGCAGGAAGGAAAGGCTCGTTCACTCAGGACTTCGTGATGGATGCTCCTGTATCACTCCTCATGGTAATTGACTTCGACAAGTTTGGTAGTGACAATCTTAATGCACAGTACATGGGATGTGTTGATGCGGGCATCGTGTGTGAGAACATCAACCTCTACTGTCAGGCAGCAGGTATGGCTACTGTTCCTCGTGCCACTCATGATGGTGAAGCAATCAGCAAACTTCTTGGTTTCACAAGCAAGCAACTTCCTATCATGAACAATCCTGTAGGATTTGAGAAGAAGTAATGTTTCACAACATAAAACATAAAGACCGAGCATTGAGAATGATGCCCGGTCTTTTTTATGTATGGAGAGGTACAGATTACTTAATCAAGTACTTCTTGTTGTTCTTGATGATTACTCCCTTAGCATTTGATATCGCTGGAGTACCTGCAAGTGTGTAAGACATTGTAGAGGGAGCCTTATCGCTGACTGCCTGGATAGCTGTGAGTACAGATGCAGAAGCTGGAGCACCGAAACCACCGCGTGCATTTGCCTTGCGGAGAAGTGTAGTTTCTGTGAATGTAGATGCGTCAAGTTCTGAACCCTTCAGGATAGCCTTGAACTTACCACCTTCTGTAACGAGGTATGTGGCATCAGCCTCGATAGCTGTGATGGCTGCCTGTGCTGCGATAGTCTTAGGGTCCCAACCCTCGTTGAAGAAGTTAGAATATGAGTATACCTCTGCCTGCTCTGCTGTGAGGACAGTCTCAAAATGACCTCCCTTTGAGAATGTGAGGACATTAGATGCTGGGGTGTTCATACCATTGCCAGACTTGTCGATAGTGTTGTACTCAGCATAGAGGAGAGGAGTAGAGTTCATGTCCTGAGTGTTGAAACGAGTGTCGATGAGTCGGCCACTATTGATAGTAGTATTGAGGTAAACAGTCTTGGCTGTACCCCATGAACGGCCGAAATTGAATGTAGCACACTTAGATTCTACTGTACAACCCTCAAACACATAACCCTTGTCGTTGGCATTAGTCTGGGCAGCAGTCATAGTGTCGTCGCCAGAATTTGATGATGCGCTGCGACTCTCGTTGACAAGTGTGATGCCGTTGAAATATACATTGCCGCCACCACAGATGTAGTCAACTGTTCCGTGGATTTCGCCACCTTCCCAGTAGAAATATGAACCATCACGATGAGAATAATATGTGTCCTGATGTGAGAGGAGACGCACATTCTTTGCAATGGTGTTGCGACCCTGGTCGTGGAACGATGCAGCACGACCTGTACCACCTGCATTGTAGTAGTCGAGTGCATTCTTGAGAGTGATGTCCTGCATATAGAGACCTTCTGAAGTATTGTAGAGGAGGTCAGCCTTGCTGAGACCTTCGTCCTTGACATCTGGAGCATTCATGATGATAACACCTTCAGCAGACTCACCGATGAGGGAAATATTCTTGCCTGAGATGGCTGTGCCTGTAGTCTGTCCGAGGTCGTAAGTGCCGTTAGGAAGGAATATCTTTGCTTCACCCTTAGAGTTGGCAGAGTTGATAGCCGAGAGGAGTGATGCACCATCACCTGCAGGTACGATATAATATCCTGTGTTCTCGTCCATTGTGATGAAGTCCTGAACATTATATACTGTAATGCCGTGAATGTAAGCCTGTGCAGCAAATGTAAGAGTGAGGGTTGTTGCTTCGCCTTCATAATTGAAAGAATAAGCAGCACCATCAGCACCCGACTCAGCCTTTGCTGGTACATCGTTTGCTACTACTGCACCACTGGCATCTGTAACTGTGATGGTTGTGCCATTGCCATACTCACAGAGTTTGAGGACAACCTGTGCATTGCCTGCAACGGCTACAGAGATTGTGCCTTCAGGATTCATTGTCCATCCATGATTGTTGTAGTATGAACCACCCTGAATGTCGATAGTCTCGTGGTCTTCTGGGTAGAAGATGCTGCTTGCAAGATTGTATGTCTGAACTGAACCAAGTGATACTGTCTCGGCAGGAGTAACAGAGGCTGTAATGGTAGTGTTGCCCGAAAGCACATCTGTTGCCTTAACCTTCACACCAGAAGCATATACCCATCCACGGAATACTGAACCTTCTGGAACGGTGATGTCAGCTACTGTATATGGCACTTCGCCAAGTGATTCACCTTCGAAGGTGTCAACCTTACCGAGTACATTGCCATTCTGATCCTTATATGTCACTGTACATGGTGATACCTCACAAGCCTCTGCCTTGAAGTAAGCGAGATACTGGATAGGACCGAAGGTGAGTGTAGTTGGTTCGCCAGTATAGAGATATGTAAGCACATTGGCTGGGTTCTGGTGGTAACAAGTATTGCTGCCGAGAGTGAGTGAGAGGTCGGATGCCACTACCTCGCCCTGAGCATTCTTTACAGAGAACTTCTGATTGCCGTATGAGCATGAGCTATAAGTGAACTTCACTGTACCATCAACAGGCACTGTGATGACAGCATTGCGATAACCATGAGTATCAGAATTGTAAGAACCTTCGAAGGTAACTCCCTTTGGAAGAGTAGATGTGTCGAACTCAGCAGAAAGGCTACCAAGTACCATCTCGAAGTCCTTGAATGTGCGAGCAACGAATGGCACGAACTCAATCTTTGTGAGAACCTGCTCTACTGTTGTAGCACGAGTGATGTAGATATTGTTCTGCTCTGCTGTGAGGTCGATGCTTACAGTCTGGAGTTCCTGAACTTCTGGTGTAGTGGCAACGAGTGTTTCTGCCTTTGGTTCTGCAGAGTAGGTATAGACATTGAGTGATGACTTCGAACTCTCCTTACGAGGACCGAAAGTGAGTTTCAATGTACCTGCTACGGCATCCTTAGTGAAGTAAGCATAGCCCGATGAGTTCATCTTGATACCCTTGAGTCCGTTGTTGGTGCCAGCTCCATCGTTTACAGAACTTGCGTAAGTGAGTCCACGATCAGGACTTGATGATGGTGCTGTCTCGGTATAGTCCCAAAGGAGATGAGAAACAGATGGGTCAACTGATGGTGTGTCACCAGGTTCTTCACCTGGCTCTTCTGTAGAACCACCCTCTGAATCTGCTACAAACTCAATTGTATAAACACGGATATACTGTGATGCTTCTGTGCCATCAATATATGCTGTAATCTCTACATCACCAGCCTCGACAGGTACAGCCTCAGATACAGTGTTAGTTGATGATACACATGAACCAGAAGCTGTCTTCTTGCCATTGATGTAAAGCCAACGACGAAGAGTTTCATCCTCAGTAGTCTTGTCGTCAAGGAGACGATTTCCTGTGTTTGAGAATGTTACCTTTACGGTACCAGGTACTGTAGTGTGGAACTTGATGTAACCACCCTGATAGTACTTACCAGCACGAACTGGATATTCGGCTGAGATGATGAGAGCATCAGAATTGAACTTTTCTGTGCTTGGGACAACCTGACTGAGGAGGAATACCTCAGACTTTGTTGGGGTAGTATCGGCTGTGAGTTTTACCTCTTCAACACCTGCGAGAGACCAGTTCCATGTTGTAGAACCAGTCACATCAGCAGCTGTCTGTGCCGAAGCATTACCCATTCCTATCACCATCAAGAGGATGAGAGAAAGGAGTGAAAGTGCTTTTTGCTTCATTTGTAAAATTAAAGTAGTTTATAAATAATTTATTTATTGAAGTATTTCTTTCCGTTCTTGATGACTATGCCACGATAATTGCTTGACACTCTCTGACCTGAGATGTTGTATGCAGGGGTATCCTTAACAATCATAGAATAGATGTTTTCAATGGCATTGGCTGATGTCTGGCGACTGATAGAAACAGCACTGAAGTATGTTCCCTTTGCCTGAACACGGTTGAGGTAGATTGTGCTTACACCATCAAGGTCAGCAGGAACAACATAATCAACATCACCAAAGACATCGGTTGTTGTCTGGTGAGTCTTGTCGGAAGATGTAGTGCCAATGTAGATGCCATTCTCACCATTGCTTGTGGCTGGCATATTAGTGAATGTGATGACATCGCCAGTCTTGAGAGGTTTATCGAGGGTAATACAGAAGAAGCAAGAACCTGTTCCGATGTAGAACTTAGAACTCTGAACTGCCTTGTAGGCTGTAGTGTTGTTATTCTGGTAATATACAGAACCGCCTGTTACAGTAGCAAATGTGTTGCCCTCAAACTTTTCACCATTGGCAGCAGTAGGTGTTTCTTCAACACTTGGAACCATCTTGAAATATGTCTCTGTAACTGTTTCACCAGGTTGGTCTTCATTACCACCTTCTTCGCCACCTTCACCATCAGGCATTTCAATCTTGCTCTTGATAGCAGGATAATACTCTTCGAATGAGGTTTCAGCATCAGCACGCTCAGCCTTCACATATCCTTCAACGATAGAGTTTGCATATACCTCGATATTGGTGTAGTACTTCTTAGAGTCAAGTGTATAAGTAAGGGCATCGGATGCATCGTTAGGATTGAGCCCATTCTCCTTTTCCCATGTATCAAGAATACCATCGTTGTCTGTATCGAAAGAGGCAGGACGAGTCTCTGTGGCAAGAGTTGGGAAACTTGCCTTTGTAGCATCGTTTTCTCCAAGTGCATTTACGAAGTCAATGATTCCCGCACGTTGCACTACTGAACCTTTATGGGTAGTGGTACCATTCTTTGCCTCTCTCATATATCGCTCATCTACGGCATCACGACGATAACTTGCTCCTGCATAGAGAAGGAGCTTGTCGAATGCTGTTTGGGCAGAGTGAGTTGTGACATGACCTGCATCGATTGGTTCTGTGAGTTTGAGGCTCACATAATCCTTGCCGTTATATGTCTTATATGTAATCTTATTGCCATAATGATGATTTGGGTCTGGCATGTATGGTTCACCACCTATTGTTGTTGTACCAGAATCGTATGTCACACCTTTCCAGTCATAATTAGCACCACCTGCAGACATGTAGTTGCCACTGATGTAGTAACGACTGAAGAGTCCCCAAAGATTGCTATTATCTGCCGAAGATGTTGAATTGGCAATAGAAGCAATGGTGAGCTGCGTCTTGTGTGAAGTAGCAGGACCTGCCTTGTAGTAATTATTTACCATATTGATATAACCACCACCAGGACCACCATAGCAACCACCAGTACCCCAGTTATATACTACACAGTTGCGGAAATCAACACGTTCTGCATCGACTGTAGTAGAATACTTTGTTTTGTCATAACCATCCCATTCATAGCGAGCACCATTGAAACGAGGGGTACGATTCTGCATGTGGCAGAGGAAGTTATGATGGAACGAAGCATTCTTACCACCCCAAATGCCTCCATAGGAGTGAGCACCCTTTGAGTGTCCAGGATTGGCAAGAGCCTCACCAAGTGTACACCACTGCATTGTGAAGTTCTTGTTATCATAGAATGATGCTATCTCATCGATGGACCACGAGAAAGAACAGTGGTCAATAATGATGTCGTTCTGGTTGCGTCCCCAAGTAGCATCTGCACCATCATTCACATCTTTCAACTGTGAACGACGACAACGAATGTAACGCACAATAGAGTTTGATGCTTTACCGAAATAGAGTGTGTAGTAACGAAGGGTAATACCATCACCAGGAGCAGTCTGTCCGAGGATGGTGGTATTCTTACCAATGTTGAGCTGACTTCTAAGGTCAATATAACCACTCACATCAAATACGATAATCTTCTTGTCATCACCTGTTACTGCTGCACGAAGTGAACCTGTGCCTGAGTCATTAAGGTTGGTCACATGGATGATTCTACCACCACGACCACCAGTGACATAACGACCGTGTCCTTCAGCTCCAGGAAAGGCTGGAGCAGATTCAAACTGAGCATTTGCTATGAGTGAACATATTCCCATAGCAAGGAATAAAATTAGTTTCTTCATATTGTTTGTTAATAGATTATTTATCAAGTGGATAATATTCAACAAATGTGTCTTCTGCATCTTGACGCTCTTGCTTGGTAATGTTCTCTACAAGACTATTTGCATACACTTCAATGTTGGTGTAATAACCTTTCTTATCAAGAGAATAGGCAGAAGCATCTGCTGCCGACTTAGGGTTAAGACCATGCTTCTTCTCCCACTTATCTGGAATGCCATCACCATCTGTGTCCTTCTGTGCCTTGCCTTGAAGAACAGGCCATGCTGAATCATGAGAACCTTGTACATCTGATTGTGTATCAATCAAGCCAAGAGCACCCGATTTACTTCCTTTGTACTTCGCAGTGCCATTCTTCACATCACTGCAAACATCTTCATCAACGAAGTCACGACATAGGGATGCTCCAGAATACGACACAACTTTTTCGTATGCAACGGAAGGATTCTGAACAGATACGACATTATACGACTTGAAGTCGAAATCGGTAGATATTGCCCTTTCGGTTAGGATGCAATTTGACTTGAAAAGGTCGAGGTTATAATTGTTGTCAAAGAAAAGGTTCTTGTTGCTGAT
This sequence comes from uncultured Prevotellaceae bacterium, assembly GCA_937893145.1. Taxonomy (GTDB): domain Bacteria; phylum Bacteroidota; class Bacteroidia; order Bacteroidales; family Bacteroidaceae; genus Minthosoma. Next base: position 13,289 of record CALBJW010000151.1, read on the forward strand.
AGTGGCAAGTTGACCATTTACGATGTTACCACTGATGTAGAACTTTCCAGGAACAATATCATTCTTGTCCTTTGCATTACAATTACTGCAAGAAGTTGTTGGATTCATTAAGCGGTCTCCTCTACCCTCAAAGGTAAGTGTATATGGACCTGGCTTATAGTAGTTGTTAATCATGTTGAACTTCTTAGGTTCACAACCTGGATGGTTTTCTCCACCATAAGTAGAATTGCCTCCCCAATTATATACAACATTATTTATATAATCAACAGGACCTGTGAGTTCTGACAGATAACCATGGTCAAAACGAGGGTTACGACTGTCATGATGTGCTATCATGTTGTGATGGAAACTGGCACTTTCACCACCCCATATACCTCCATATCCATGCTTTCCCTTGTCATGAACAGACACACGAAGGGACTGGGAGAGGATACACCACTGTAGTGTGAAGTCCTTGTTTCCATAGAACGAGCCACACTCATCAGTTGACCAAGAGAGAGAGCAATGGTCAATAATGATATTACGTTTCATGTCGTGGTCACGGTGTGCAGAATTCATGGCATCATCTTCTGCTTTATGTTCATCACCCATTCGGCAACGAAGGAAGCGGATGATGACATTGTTTGCATGAATGCCTAATGTATAGTTTTTCAAACAGATTCCATCGCCAGGGGCTGTCTGTCCTAAGATTGTAACGCTATCCCTTGTGATACGCAATGGACACACAAGGTCTATGGTTCCTGCCACATCAAACACAATGATGCGTGCACCTTTCTTTCTCAAGGCATATCGAAGAGTGCCTTTAGCATCTTCACTACTATCCGAAATCTTCTCTCCATATTTAGCATCGTCACAATAATCTGTAAGCTTTGTTACATGATAAATCTTTCCTCCTCTTCCACCAGTAGTATATCTACCAAAACCTTCAGCACCAGGAAATGCTGGGGCAGAGAGAAACTGAGCGTATGTACCTACGCCACAGAATACCATTACTATGAAGAAAATGAACTTTTTCATTTTTATTATCTTGATTGATTATTAGTAATATTGTGCAAAGGTATTGCAAAAATATGACTTCATCAAAACTTTTAGATATAAAACAACCTTATTACCTAAAAGAAGAGTAAATAAACAAAAAAGGTGGACGTCCTAAGGGCATCCACCTTATATATATTATAACAAATTACTTAATCCAACGTGGGTCACCAGCCTTAAGCTTAGATACCGACTCGTTGTTTACTGTGAAGTCACCTTCAGCAGCATTCTTGTACTTAGGGTCAGCATTTGTTCCCTTTTCGTCGATGAAGAGGTTTGTCTTACCACCTTCAGCACCATCAAGAACATTAAGCTTAGCACAGCCAGAGTAAACATTGTTCATACCAAAGTCTGGAGTTGGAGTAGTTGACTGGTTGCTCCAAACTGCACCTGTGTTAGTAACGATGTTGTTTGTCCAAATGATAGAAGTGCTCTTTGGATCGTTCTTGCCACCATAACGAACATAGAGGAGACGATTGCCACCATTAGCAGCACCATCAATAGTACACTGATCAACCTTGATTACAGAAGGAGCATTGTCGAAGCTTGCAGCTGCATCATCGTAACGGATGAAGTCACGTTTAGCACATGATGCATAGATTGTTGACTTAGAGAATGTGAGAGCTTCGATACAACCCTTACGACAGTCGAACATATCACCACCCTCACAAGCAATGTCGTGGATGAGACAGTTCTCAAATGTGATGTAAGGAATCTTAGCTGCTACATTAACATAGTAAACACCCTTAACAAAGTTCTTGATTTCTGAGTTGCTGATCTTGATTCCACCAACCTGAGTACCCTTAACATTGAAGCACTGGTCACCAGAAGTTCCCTTACCATCAATGTTAACCTGATTGATTTCAAGTGTAGCACCATCCTGGATTTCGAAACGACCATTGATAGTAGGAATCTTAGTTGGGTAGATACCCTTGATAGTAACGTTCTTAGAGATTACGATTGAACCTGCTGTGATAGACTCATCATCGCTTGAACTCTTAACTACGAACTTACCTGGCTTGAGAGCAAATACATCACCATCATTAGCATCTCTAATGATAGACTGAATATTGTCTTCAGGAGAAACTACGATTGCACCATTGAGGTCAACAATAGTTGTGAATGTCTTGCTACCACGCTCCTTCTGGATACCATTAGTTACATAGTAAAGCTTAACAGAATACTTGGTTTCTGGGTTAAGACCACCAACTGTAGCCTTTGCTGCCTCACGTTCTTCGTCTGTGACTTCGTGAGTAGCAATTTCTTCACCTGTCTCATAGTCAGAAACTACAATAAGAGAAACATCTTTCTCTTCTGCTGGCCATGAAACTGTAACGCTTCGGTCGAGGATATCATCTTCCTTAATACTGTTGAGAATCTGCTGTGGAGATGTGCGGAAGAAAAGTTCTGATGCTTTTGAGTTGCGAGAAGAATTTTCCTGGTCCTTTGCAATAACCTTAACACTATACTTAGTATCATAAACAAGGTCAGAAAGGTGTTGAGCACTGCCTGAACTTTCCACTACCTTTACAGGTTGACCTGCGAAGGTAAGGCTATCATCCTGATATACTTCTACAACATAAGAAGAAGCGCCCTTTGATGCATTCCAATAAAGATCTGCTGATGTCTCCTTTATGTTCTTAGCTTCCAAATCTGTTGGTGAGAATACACGACCATAAATGACCTCTGTAATCTCCTGCATTGCATCGGAGCATGATGTTAGGGTAAGAGTACCTAACCCTAACATACATGTATATAATATTGACTTTTTCATTAAATTCTAATTTGTTTTAGTTCTTAATTATTCTAGATGTTCTAGTTATTTCTTCTAGTATTTCTAGTATTTACAGACTAAATTAAAGCTGACCGCAGTTACCGTCGTTATTAATCAAGTTGTTTGACTTGCCAACGAATGTTTCCCAGATAGGCCAGAGATAATTGAGAGAAGGCTGCTTAACATAGAGACCATCCCAGTAGTCTGCGTTGATGATAGGAGTACCATTGCTTGAGAACCAGCCCTTGTTGCTGAAACCAAGAGCCTTAAGTTCTGAGCTCAATTCGTCAGTGTCACCATGGTTGAGACCATAGATAACGAGTGCTTCGCCTGACTTGCCATCACCTACATACATACCGTACTGAGCGATGATATCCTTGTCTGTAGTTTCATCATAAATCTTGTAGTAGAGTTTATCAGGAAGGTCAGCGTATGCACCCTTGCGTTCTGAAAGATCCTGAAGCTTCTGCTTAGCTTCTGCCATCTTCTGGTCGATGATACCCCAACGAACGAGGTCAGCACGACGAAGAGCTTCACCAGCAAACTCAAGACCACGCTGTTCGATAATACCTTCTAAGAATGTTTCCTTGTTTACAACGTACTTAGCCTTGAGAGCATCTACTTCGTTTTTAGGGAGAACACGACTAAGAACAGGCTCCATGTAAATCCATCCAGACTCAGCACCGTGGAGGTAGTTAGCAGCTTCAGCAGCCATGAGGTAAACATCAGCGAGACGCATGTACTGCCAGTTTACACCATCGTCGTTTGTAGAAGTAACGATACGATCCATCCATTCGTAACGGAGTTTACCGAAGCACCACTGAGAAATCTTGCGGAGTTCCTGAGGAGCCTTGCCATTCTCATCGAGATTCTTGCTCCACTGATAAGGAACGCAAGTGATGTCACGACGCTTGTCGTTCTTGCTATAATCATAGAAGAGGTATGGCATAGGACCGTTCACACCACCCTGTGGCTGAAGTGTGTACTGGTCAGCAGCAGCATGTTTAACACCCCATGTGTAGAGTACACGACCACGACCTGCTGAGAATGGGATTTCCCAGAGTGACTCAAGACCAGCAGCTGGAGCCAATGTTCCATCTTTACCATCCTGACAGAGACGCTTGAAGTTGTCTTCAAAACTTCCAAGTACATCAGCGTCACTCTTTCCGCTCATTCTGTAATTACTGATAATGCTTGAACACTCAGCTAATACAACTGGCATGAGAGAATCCTGTGAAAGTGCAGGGTCTGTACTACGACGATAACCGTCGCCTCGAAGTGAATAACCACAAGCATAGAGAGCAAGACGTGCACGAAGTCCCTTGACAAATGCTTTATTCACACGTTCTGCTGTAGAAGTAATCTTACTCTGATTTGGCCAGTAGCACAATGTTTCTGCTTCATAAAGGTCATTGAGAAGACGCTTATAGATGTCGTCCTTGTTTGTACGAGGCAGATAAACATTATCGCTGCTGTTAGGTTCGAAACGAGCAGGAACATCACCCCAAGCCTTGATAAGGTCGTTGTAGATAACTGCACGCATAGTCATAGCCTCACCAAGGAGCTGAGCCATATCCTTGTTCTCCTTAGGATTACCATACTTTTTGATACCTTCGATAGCGAGGTTAGCACGCTCAATACCTTCGTAGAACTTTGCATAAGCATTGTTGTCAGTGTTCATCTGACCGTTAGTAGAGAGAGTTGCAAAGTTGCAGAGGTTCTGCTTGTCATCTGTTGCCTTTGAAGCAGAAGGTACAGAACCACTTGTTGTCTCAACATCTGAGTTGACACCATAATAAGGGAGGAAACGACCACGGTAAGAGTTTGTCTCACCGAATGATACGTTGATTGACATGATTTCCTGTTCAGCCAATCCGTACACACTATATACAGAACTCTCATCAAGAGTAGAAATAGATGGTGCGTCCAAGTCACATGAAGTTGTAAGTGCTGCAACTGCAAGTGACATTATTGAAAGTTTATATATATTCTTCATTTTGTAAATATCGGATTAGAAGTTCAAGTTAAGACCAAATACGAATTGGCGACTCTTTGGATAACCAGAGTAGTCAACACAAGGAGTAAGACCAGTGTTACGGATACAGTCACTTTCAGGATCAAGACCTGAGTACTTAGTGATTGTGAACACATTGTAGCAAGTGAAGTAGAAGCGAACCTGACTTGCGTGAATCTTAGTGATTACAGACTTAGGAAGTGAGTAACCGAGTGAAAGAGTGTTGAGACGAAGGAATGAAGCATCTTCGATTGCCCAGTCTGTAAGAACCATCTGCTTTGTCCATGGGCTCCACATAGTAGTGTTAGCGTTCAAAGCAGCGAGCTGCTCAGGATCATTACAGAGTGTACCATCAGCATTGAGGTTAGTCCAACGCTTTCCGTCTTCCATCATATCAATCATGTTACGATACTGATACTTACCTGTCTGAGTGAATTCAATCTTGTTTGCGTTGTAAACCTTGTTACCGATTGAATAGTTGAAGTTAGCTGTGAGGTCGAAGCCATAGATACGAGCTGAGATACCAAAACCACCAGCACATGTTGGATTAACATTACCAATGATTGTATTATCGGCATCTGTGATTACGCCATCACCGTTCTGGTCAACAAGCTTCATTGAACCTGGGCGGATAGTACCAACATAGTTAGATGAATTTACTACACCTTCCTTGAGAATCCACTGCTTCTTAGCATCGTCATATCTTTCGAAGTCAGATATTTCGTAACGACCTGCACCCTGGAAACCACGAATACGTCCGAGAGGCTGACCTTCTTCGAGCCAATAGTCCTGACCGATTTCAGTTGAAGCCCAACGTGAGTTCCATCCGTAAGATTCAAGACCACCAAGTGAAGTAACCTTATTCTTGTTGAAACCAATGTTAGCGTTGATATCAAGAGCGAAGTTCTTCTTGTTGATTGGGTGAGCGTTGAGAGTCAATTCAAAACCCTTATTCTGTGTAGAACCGATGTTACGATACTGAGTATCATAACCTGTACCAGCTACAGGGAAGCTGAGGAGGAGGTCCTTAGTAGAGTTGAAGTAAACTTCAGCAGTACCACTAATCATACCATTAAGGAATGAGAAGTCAAGACCGATGTTACGAGTAATTGTTGTCTCCCACTTGAGGTCTGGATTAGCCATAACCTTTGATGGAGCAACATAACCAGTAAGGCCGTTTACCCAAGTAGTGCTTGAGTTGTTGTAAGTCTGTACAAGCTGTCCTGTTGGGATACCATTGTTACCTGCTGTACCATAAGATACACGAATCTTCAAATCGTCCATCCAGTTCTGAGTACCTTCCATGAACTTCTCTGAAGAGATACGCCATGCAGCAGCAGCTGATGGGAAGTAGCCCCAACGATTTCCCTTAGCGAACTTAGATGAAGCATCGGCACGGAATGTAGCAGAGAGGAGATACTTGCTCTGGAAGTCGTAGTTTGCACGACCGAAGTAAGAGAGGAGCTTGTCGTTAGCCTTGTAGTTGTCATCGATTGTATATTTGTACTTACCAGCAGAAGAGAGCTTCCATGCTGTTTCTGAGTCGAAGCCTGCAGGGAATCCGTGTACTTCGTTAGTGATGTCGTTCTGACTTGTATAAACATACTCATGACCAGCGAGGACATTGAGCTTATGTGAACTACCTTTTCCGAAAATTTCCTTGAAATCGTAGTTGATTGTGTTAGTACTACGAACGCGGTTGCGAGTAGTATTAACAGAGCGAGATGCTGGCTGATTCTGATATTCAGCAGCAGGAACATTCTTTACATAATAAGAAGTAGGACCCCAGAAACGCTGACCATAGTTGTTGTAGTCATCATAACCGATTTCAGCCTTAGCCTTGAAGTTCTTGAAGATTTCCCAACCGAAAGCAGCTGCTACGTTGAGGTTCTTACGATGCTTCTTCTGGTCATTATCGCGCTGAGATTCGAGTGGATTGTAGAGGTTACCAAGATCATCGTCAGCAGCACCTGCAGAAGAAGTGAGGTTAGAGAGTGGTATTGGAGTATAGATAACAGAATACTTAAGACGACGGTCTGTATCGTAAGTACCGGCTGTAGGGTCGTTCGAACCAGGACCATATACATTTGTATCATTGTAACGAGCCTGGAGGTCAAGAGTAGTATGCTTTGAAGGCTTAGTGTTCAACTTAAGGCTGAAGTTATGACGACGGAAGTCTGAACCAACCTGGATAGCCTTATCCTTCATGAATGCATAAGAGAATGCATACTTTATATTTTCTGTACCACCAGTAACATTAACGTTAGTATTGAATGTTTCACCAGTACGACCGTTTACGATGTCCTGCCATTCATTGTACTCACAATCCTTGTAAAGATCCATATCCTGGTAGTTGCCGAAGAAGTCGGTATAAGAAGAAATCTTAGACAAGTCGCCCTGAGCATGGAGAAGAGCGAGCTCATACTGCCACTTTGCATAATCGTAAGGCTCAAGCACATTGAACTTCTTTGCAATGTTCTTCATGCTGTAGTAAGCATTGAAAGAAACCTTAGTCTGACCAGCCTGACCTGACTTAGTAGTAACGAGGATAACACCATTAGCACCACGCGAACCGTAGATAGCTGTTGAAGATGCATCCTTGAGGACTGTGATGTCTTCGATGTCTGAAGCTGGGATATCAGAAATGCTTTCTACTGGGAATCCATCAACGATGTAGAGAGGTTCGTTGCTCTGAGTGATAGA
>CALBJW010000152.1 GCA_937893145.1 uncultured Prevotellaceae bacterium
CGTAACTTTGCCCGCGAAATATATACAAAAGAAGCTATGGAATCAATCAAAATACATGATAAATGGTTCAAGCCATACCTCACGGAGGCTCAAATCTTGGAGCGCGTAAAGGCTGTTGCCGAAAAGATGAATGAGGACTTGAAAGACAAGAATCCTCTCTTCCTTGCCGTGCTCAACGGAGCATACATCTTTGCTGCAGACCTCACTCGTTTCCTTAATTTCCCGATGGAAATCTCTTTCGTAAAGCTCGCTTCATACCAAGGCGTGACTTCAACAGGTAAGGTTAAAGAGGTTATCGGCATAAATGAGGACCTTGAAGGGCGTACCGTTGTCATCGTGGAAGATATTGTCGACACAGGTCGTTCCATGAAGAGAATGCTTGAAAGCCTTGGCACTCGCAATCCTGCTGAGATCAAGGTTTGTACTTTGCTTTTCAAACCAGGCAAACTTGAAGAGGACATCAAGATTGACTATTGTGCAATGGAAATTCCTAACGACTTCATTCTTGGTTATGGTCTCGACTATGATCAGCAGGGACGACAGCTTCGCGACATCTATGTCGTTGAAGATCGTTAAGGCTATCAACCCTAACCTTAACGCTAACAAAAAAGCAAAAACTAAACTAACAATATAACCAAAAAACTTTACTAGACTTAAAATGAAGAATATTGTAATTTTCGGTGCTCCTGGTTCAGGCAAGGGCACTCAGAGCGACAAGCTCATCGCTCAATACGGTCTTGAGCATATCTCTACTGGCGATGTACTTCGCGCAGAGATCAAGGCTGGCACAGAACTTGGCAAGACAGCAGACTCATTCATCAGCAAGGGTCAGCTTATTCCAGACGAACTCATGATTGACATCCTTGCAAGTGTCTATGACTCTTTCGGCAAGGAGCATCAGGGCGTAATCTTCGACGGTTTCCCACGCACAATCCCACAGGCAGAAGCTCTCAAGAAGATGCTTGCTGAGCGTGGTGACGACATGGGTATGATGGTAGAACTCGTAGTTGATGAGGAGACTCTCATGGCTCGTCTTCTTAACCGTGCTATCGAACAGGGTCGTGCAGATGACAACGAAGTAACAATCAAGAAGCGTTTTGAGGTTTATCACAACCAGACTGCTCCACTCGCTGAGTGGTTTGAGAAGGAAGGCATCCGCAACACTTTCACTTGGAAGGGTTCAAAGGAAGAGATGCTTGGCGACATCTTCGCTTGCCTCGATAAGCAGAACGCATAAATTATAATATGGCTCAAGAATCAAATTTCATAGATTACGTAAAGATTTACTGTCGTTCAGGACGTGGTGGTCGCGGTTCAACACACATGCACCGTGCCAAGTACATCCCGAAGGGCGGTCCTGATGGTGGTAACGGAGGTCGTGGAGGACATATCATCCTTCGTGGCAACCGCAACTACTGGACTCTCCTTCACCTTCGTTACGACCGTCATATCCGTGCTGAGCATGGAGGCAACGGTTCGAAGTCGAAGAGTACTGGACACCAGGGTGCAGACAAGTACATTGAGGTGCCATGTGGCACAGTGGTGTACAATGCAGAGACTGGCGAATACATCTGCGATGTTACTGAACACGGACAGGAAGTTATCCTCCTTAAGGGAGGTCGTGGAGGTCTTGGCAACTTCAACTTTGCCACTCCAACCAATCAGGCACCTCGATATGCACAACCAGGCGAACCAATGCAGGAACTTGCAGTCATCCTCGAACTCAAGCTCCTCGCTGATGTTGGTCTCGTAGGTTTCCCTAACGCGGGCAAGTCAACACTTGTCAATGCACTTTCAAGTGCTAAACCAAAGATTGGCAACTATCCATTCACCACCCTCGAACCATCACTCGGCATCGTGTCGTATCGCGACAACCGTTCGTTCGTCATAGCCGACATACCTGGTATCATCGAAGGTGCAAGTGAAGGTCGTGGTCTCGGACTTCGATTCTTGCGTCACATCGAACGAAACTCCCTACTCCTCTTCATGGTGCCAGCCGACACAGAGGACATAAAGAAGGAATATGAAATTCTGCTCAACGAGTTGCAGCAATTCAATCCTGACCTCCTCGATAAGGGACGCGTACTTGCTATCACTAAGTGCGACCTTCTCGGTATGGACCAAGAACTCATTGACATGCTCAAGGAGAACTTGCCTACAGACCTCCCTGTAGTGTTCATCTCTGCCGTTGCAGAGCAAGGACTCCAGGAACTTAAGGACATTCTCTGGCAAGAGATGAACAGCGAAAGCAACAAACTTGCTGCCATCAACACTCAGGAGAGCATCGTACATGGAAACAAGGACCTCACCCGCTTCTCGTATGTCATCGAAGACGATGATGAGGGATGGGGCGATGAAGAGGTTTACGATGATGACGACTTCGAAATGCTCGACGAGGACGACATTGAGGACCTCGAGGATTATGAAGTCATTTCGTAAATGAAGTTCGTTCTGTTGTAAAAAAACTCTACACATTATAATAATATGGAAACCTTCGAAAGCTACTTTTCGCTTTCGAAGGTTTTCTTTGTTCTTTTTATTTTGCAAAAACTTAATTAGTTCGTATCTTTGCCGAAAATAACTAAATCACAAGTAATGCAAAACAACATTAAGTTCTACATTCAATCCATTCTTGCAGGAATGCTCATCGGCATGGGCGACATCGTTTATGTTGTCAACGAAAACCACATCGTAGGTTCATTCCTCTTCTCTTTAGGTCTCATCAGCATCTTGATTAAGGGCTATCCCCTCTACACCGGTCGAATAGGCTATGTAGAGTCCGTTCGCGACCTATGGGACCTGAACAAAGGAATGCTCCCTATCATCCTCTTCAACTTCATTGGTATAGCAATCGTATGTGCTGCCGTAAATGGCACCCGACTCGATGTTTCTGCTATTGAAAAGATGGTGGAGGTAAAGACCACACAGTCATGGTTCAGTTCTCTCATCCTTGCATGGGGATGTGGTGCCATGATGTACCTTGCCGTAAACGCATGGAAGAAGACAAGCAACCCCTTCCTTGTTGTATTGCCAATCATGTTCTTCATCCTCTGTGGCTTCGAGCACTGCATCGCAAACTACGGATATTTCTGGATGTGGATTACAGCCGATGGCTTTGCTCACACAGCAGAAAGACTCGCAGAACTGCCTTTAGGCTTCTGCACTAACCTCCTCATCATGATTATAGGCAATGCTCTTGGAAGCCTCACATTCTCAAAGATTTAACTATTATCCAAATAAACCTTAACTATTATCCACAAAGAAACTATTATGGTAAAAAGAATCAAGTCTATCATCACTTTGGCATTGTTTGCCATGTCTATGCTTTTGCCACAAACAGCATCAGCACAAGGAGTGAGCATCAAGGAATTAGGCGGTTGGTTTGAATCGGGCTACATCACATGGGCAACCGTAGAGGGAGCAACCACTTACAATGTTTATGTAAAGGAAAGTTCTGCAAGTTCATGGACAAAACTCGACAGCGAACTTGTTCGTAAATATCCAGACTACTATCGTGCCGATGCTATTGGCATCAAGGCTGGCACATATAAGTTTAAGGTCGTTCCTGTCGATGCAAACGGCGAGATGACTGCTAATGCTACTGAGAGTGAATCATTTACTGCAGCACCACACGACCGTTCCGGTTTTGCTCATGTAGGAATGCCTAACGGTATTGGAGCCTACAAGAACGACGGAACACTCAAGGACAACGCAAAGGTAATATATGTTTGGGCAGATAATGCAAAGACCGTCTCGACTGATGTCATCACAAGCAGTAAGGGCGGAAAGACCACAGGAGTAGGTCTGCAGGACATCATCTACCTTTATCAGAAAGGATATGACACCACCCCACTCGACATCCGTATCATAGGTACTATCAAGGCTGCCGACATGGACCGTTTCGACTCAAGTGAAGAAGGACTTCAGGTAAAGGGAAGAAACAACTATTCCGACATGCCTATCACCATCGAAGGTGTGGGCAACGATGCCACTATCCACGGCTTCGGCATCTTGGTACGCGGATGCCACGGCACAGAATTGCGCAACTTCGCCATCATGCTCTGTATGGACGACTGCATTTCACTCGATACAGGCAACTCAAATGTGTGGGTTCACAACATGGACCTCTTCTATGGTAATGCTGGAGGCGATGCAGACCAGGCAAAGGGTGATGGCACCATCGACATCAAGGGACAATCTATGAATGTGACTGTTTCATACAACCACTTCTTCGATTCGGGTAAATGTTCGCTCGGTGGCATGAAGGACGAGAGCACAGACTGCTGGATGACATACCACCACAACTGGTTTGACCATAGCGACAGCCGTCATCCGCGTATCCGTACGGCTTTCTACCACTGCTATAATAACTACTATGACGGCAATGCCAAATATGGCATAGGTGTCACCTGTGGTGGCTCGTCGTTTGTGGAGAGCAACTATTTCCGTTGCTGTAAGAATCCGATGCTTATCTCTAAGCAGGGAACGGATGCTGAGGGCGATGGTACGTTCAGCGGTGAGAATGGTGGTGTCAATAAGGCGTATAATA
>CALBJW010000153.1 GCA_937893145.1 uncultured Prevotellaceae bacterium
TGAGGTAAACCTGATGCCTGTATGCACTCAGGTGGGATATGCTCTCGGACTGCTCTTCATCATCCCGATGGGAGATATGTACAATCGAAGGAAGACGATGTCTGGATGTGCATTGATACTGATGGTGTCGCTTCTCAGCATTGCCTTTGCTCGGAACATCTGGATGCTGCTTTCGGCATCGTTCATCACGGGGTTCTTCTCCGTTATTCCGCAGATGTTCATGCCCTTTGCTTCGCTCTACTCCAAACCTGGCGAGAAGGAACGCAAGGTGGGGATGATACTCTCAGGTCTGCTCACAGGCATTCTCGGTTCGAGGGTGATAAGCGGATATGTAGGTCATGCTCTGGACTGGCGAAGCATGTACATCATTGCTGCCTTTGCCATCACGATGATGACAGGACTGATATACCGTTTCTTTCCCGATGTGGAACCAACATACAGGGGGCGATTTGTTCACCTCCTCAAGAGCATACATACCCTGGCAGCGGAGCATCCTCGTGCCGTTCTCTACTCGGTGCGCTCAGGATTTGCTTTCGGTTCGTTCTTGGGACTATGGGGATGCCTTGCATTCCGAATGAAGGAGGCACCGTTCTTCGTGGGTAGTGATGTGGTGGGAATGCTCAGTCTGTGTGGCATAGCGGGTGCTTTGACTGCATCGAATGTGGGCAAATACATCCCTCGTTTTGGGGTGGAGCGCATCAATGCATGGGGCATCGCACTGCAGATGGTGGCATGGGGCATCATTGCTGTGTTCCACAACACCTATACTGGCATCATCCTGAGCATCATCATCATCGACATAGGTATGCAGTGCATCCAACTGAGCAACCAGAGTGCCACGATGAAACTCTGTCCCGAAGCCTCATCACGCATGAACACCATCTACATGGTGACATACTTCATAGGTGGTTCGCTCGGCACTTTCCTTGCTGGCACCCTCTGGACCATGTACGGATGGATGGGTACGGTGAGTGCGGGCTTCATCATGCTCGCTTGCTCTGTGTTGTCGATTGTAATTCTCGGAAGAAAAAATATTTAGTCATACAATGGAATTTAAGCCAATACCTTGCCACGAATCGCTGCGTCCGTTCATCCGCAACTACTGGATGCTCACGGCTTACTGTACAGCGACTGGCACTCAACAGATTTTCTCGAATGGTGCGGCAAGTCTGCACTTCTACCTCTCGCAATCCATAAAGCTGGACTGGGGCGAGGAGCGATACCGCACCGTACTGTTCCACCAGAACATGCAGAAGGTGGGAGTGGTGACGGACGAGGGTGAGTTTAACATCTTCGGTGTGGAGTTTGTGCCGTTCTGTTCGCGTGTGTTCTTCCGCAGCGAGATGATGGGCATCTATGCTTCGCCAGAACAGTTAAACGATGAAGGATTGGCAGAACTGAGCCATAAGATTTATGAGGCAGAGAGCGTGGACGAGCGTGTTCGCTTGCTTGATGACTTCTTCTTGAAGAGACTGGCTGAGTTTCCTGAGGGCGATGTGAACATCGAACGACTGCACGATGTGTTTGACGACATTGTTCCTACAGACGGAACTATGGCGCAACCACCAAACAGTCAGGAGGAGTTCTCGCCTGCCGACCTTGCCTCTACGGCTTGTCTTAGCCAGAAGCAGTTCACACGAGTATTTAATAAATATGTTGGTATGAACCCAAAGTCGTACCTCCGACTGCTGCGTTTCCACAAAGCCTTGATGATGCTGCAACACCAAACCTCAGCACCTTCGGGCGACAAGAAGGTGGAGATAGCATGGCAATGTGGATACTACGACCTGCCCCACATGATTTCGGACTTCCGCGACATCTGCGGCTATTCTCCATCCGAACTCATCAGTTCGGGAACAGAACTCACCGAAGCCTTCGGGCAGCAGTTCAGTGGACTGATGAAGAAGAAAATTAAGATTGAGAACCTGATATAGAAAAATAAATAAGGACATCCTTGCAAACTTGGAGCAAGGATGTCCTTTTTGTACAACAATGTATGTTTGGCATAGTGTCACTAACATCATTGACTATTTCATGAATTCCGGTAATTCCAAATGGAACAGAGCTTGTTTTGGACGCTGTTTGCAATGAAGGAACATAAGCATATAGATGGGAGCGTATGTGATCTTCCCTTCCACACGGAGATTGTCATTGCATAGAACCAATGCTTGCTGAATGTGGTACTCCTCGTTATTCAGTACATTTTTCAAAGCATTGTGCCGTTCGTATGATTTGCCTGATTTTATCTCTAACGGAATAACCTCAGTGTCACGCTCCAACAGGAAATCCAACTCTCCCTGATGTTTGCTATTGAAATAGTATAGATTCCAACCATGAGCATACAACTCTTCTGCAACAACATTCTCATAGATGGCACCATAATTGATGGATGTTTCGCCAGTAAGGATACGCAGTTGTATTCCTTCTGCATATTGGCAAGCAAGGAGGCCAACATCATTCTGGAAGAGTTTGAAGAGATTACGTTTCTCATTGAGTTTCAGCGGAGCCATTGGCACTTCTGAGTTGAATGTAGGCAAAGCCATTTCTGCTTGCTTAAGCCACAAGAAGTCATTTGCATACTGACGGAAACGTGCAGTATCGTGCATATCCTTGAGAATGAAACGTTTGTTCATTGCATTCAATTCTGGTGGAATCAAATCGAAAATCTCATTTATCTGTAATTCGCGTCCTGGATTATATTCTTTTATGTCCTTGCGATACAAATCAAGAATCTCTTTCTGGCGTGCCTCTACCTGCACAAAATCCTGAGTGTCAATATAGGTTTGAACAGGTGCTGGCATTCCTCCCACGATGAGATACAGATGGAACAGTTTCATCATCTCCTCGTGTATCTTATCATCTACCATCACTTTTCGTTCCCAGCAGTCTTTCAGCACATCGACAATCCGTTCACCTACACCAACGGCAAGGATGAACTCTTTGAAATCTAATGGATATACATGTTGCTCTGCCATATAGCCAACAGGCCAACTCTCAACCTTCTTCTTGCCCTCCAATTCTACTCCAAGCAAACTGCCGCTCAGAGCATAGCGATAGCGTCCATCCTCAACCAAGAATTTCACCATCGTGATGACTTCGGGGCACTTCTGAACCTCATCGAAGAAGATGAATGTCTTACCTGCCTCCAGTTGTTTGTGAGTATGTAGTGCAATACGTTGCAGAGCTTCTCCTGCGGACGGAGCTGTAGCCACTAAATCACGCAGCGCTTTATCCTTGTAGAAGTTCAACTCCAGATAGATTGGATAGTGAGCCTGCGCATATTTGCGTATTGCATAACTTTTTCCTACTTGACGAGCACCGTACAAGTACAGCGCATTTTTGCTGGAAGCATAATGCTGCTCTATTATGTAATCTAAGTTTCTGTTTATCATATCTTAATCTTTTTATTGTGCCACTTTTCTATGGTGATACGAATGACGCTCTGCCACTTTTCTATGGTATTTTTAGCATTGTATTGCCACTTTTCCATGGTAATTTGCATGCAAATATACACATTTTCCAAGTAATTGCAACGAATTTAAGCACAAAACATGCCTTACACCCTCGTATTTATGGTAGATTGTCCATTTTTTACAACAATGTATGGTTGATACTGTGTACCTTTGCACTCAATAAGGATACTCTCCCATACTCACTCCCTAAATGAGGGGGCATTAGTAAAATATTTTTTTCCTATTCAACAACGGCTCTGCCTGTGAAGGTCGATGCCTATTTTTTCAAAAATCATTTAAAAGAACAAAAGAACTTATGAAGAAACAGTTAATATCCTTGTTCATCATTGCAGCATTGATGATGACAAGTTGCTTTAGTACGCACTCTACGACACAGATAAACAAAGTTGAAATTGGTATGACCAAGAATGATATTACCAGCCTCCTGGGAAAGCCTATGTTCAAAAATGGTGACACATTCTCCGAACAATGGGGCTATCGCAAAATGATTGGCGAGATAGCAGGACCTGAAGAAGTATTATTCCTTGTCACTTTCAACAATCAGGGTAAGGTCGTAAACTACGAAACAATAAAGGATCATCAGCATTATCATCATTAATACTAAACATTAATATAAAGAACAATGAATACAAACAAAGAAACAAAATTCTGTCAGAGTTGCGGGATGCCTCTTTCAGACGAGATACTCGGCACCAATGCAGACCAGAGCAAGAACGAAGACTACTGCATCTATTGCTATAAAGATGGTGCCTTCACAGGCGATTTCACCATGGAGGAGATGGTAGAATACTGCTCCATGTTTGTCGAGGAGTACAACAAGAATACAGGGGAGAACCTCACTGCTTGTCAGTACAAGGATGTGCTGCGCCAGTACTTCCCTACCCTTAAACGCTGGAAAGGTGATGATGCTAATCTTCCTCATGCTGACCACCCAATGAAGAAGACATATATTAAAGAGGTAAACGAACTTGGCATTCCTGGACTTCACATAGACAACCTCTATGTCCTTCAAGGCTCATTCATCAATCAGCCCTACAACATCAACGGCAACGAAGTGAAACTCCTTGATGATAATGCCACATACTGGGGCAACCAGATTATGAAAGACGATACACGTTGCTACGGCATCGCTTGCTGTGAGAAGTTTATCCTCGTAAGCGAATACGGAAAGGATGGTGCCGATGCTGAGTTGGTAATCTTAAAAAGAAGGTAAACAAATGGGTGGATTAATCCAAACATGAAACGGATATTTATGATAACTGCAATGCTCGTGACTTTCATGATGGCATTTGCAAAGAAAGGTGATGTAAAGGGGAAGGTGATAGGTACGGATGGACAACCTTTAGGTTTTGTGAATGTAGTTCTGCTATCATTGCCTGATTCGACATTTACGGAAGGAATGACAACAGACTCGGAAGGTCAGTTTTGTATCATTGATGCCCCAAAAGATGCTGTGCTGAAAGTATCGTGTATCGGTTACGAGACTGTATATATAAACATAAGCAGTTTCAATGGTGAAGTAGTGATGAATGAAGATGCACACATTCTTGATGAAGTTACTGTGAAAGGACAACTTCCAAAGACTAAACTCACAGGCAACTCAATGGTCACTACCGTTGAAGGAACAGTGCTTGGCAAATCAGGTACCGCAAAAGAGATGCTCGCAAAGGTGCCGGGCATGACACAAAAGGGTGAAGACCTTGAAGTGCTGGGTAAGGGTACACCTATTTATTATATCAACGGACGCAAGGTGAACGACAAGGACGAACTGAAGAGGTTGCGCTCGGAAGAGATAAAGGAGGTGGAGGTCATCACCAATCCAGGAGCTCAATATGACGCAACGGTTTCGGCTGTAGTGAGGATAAAGACAATCCGAAGACAAGGCAACGGTTTCGGTTATGATGCAGACATCTCGCATCAGCAAAACCTGCGTTATGGTTTTGCTGACCCTGGTGCAACACTCAACCTGCGCTATCGTCACAAGAACATAGATTTCTTCGGACTGGTAAACTACTGGAAGTGGGAGAATGCGACCTATGCCGCCCCTTTACAGAAAAGTTACTTCATGGATAATGGACAGATACATGTCATAGAGCAAGAATCAAGGTTTCGCAACGATTGGCGCGGAGCAGGAATGAACTACAACCTCGGTTTCAACTGGCAGATAGCAGACAACCATTCGATAGGAGCACAGTTGGAACGCCACGACAAGTTTGTTTTGCCTATGCCTTTCTGGCAAGAGTCTGCGATAACACAATATATCGAAGGAAGCACCGAAAAGAGTACTGAGATGAACTACGCACTTCAGGAGGAACGCGACCACACTCCATACAACTGGGAGGGCAACGCATACTACAACGGCAAGGTGGGCAAACTGAATATAGACATCAATCTCGATTTCATCACCAACAAGACAACCGAAAGCACAACCATTGAGGAGCATCGAGATGCGATTATGTCCAACTATTCCACATCGAACTATACCTCCAACCGTATGTATGCTGCAAAAATGGTACTTAGCTAT
>CALBJW010000154.1 GCA_937893145.1 uncultured Prevotellaceae bacterium
CTCTTGCTAATCTTATTGGCGATGTGACTGTTAGTGCTTCAACAGGTTTCGCTGTTTATCCAACACTCATCAAAGCAGGAACAAGGAATGCCACAATCACCGTAACAAATACAACATGGAGACGCAAGAACTCAGGAAAACTTACTCTCCGTTCGGGTGATAAGTATGCTAATGTGCTCCTCACAAGTTATTCTACCGACCTTGAACCAAAGGCAGAACTTGACAATGTTGTTACTCTTGGTGATGGAGAGAAGCAGACATTCGAAGGTTTTGCACCATCCGATAAGGGTTATACTCTTGAAGTGCAGGTTAAGGTTGATGACTCAAGCAAGAAGTTTGAACCATACGCTGTAAGTTCAGAAGGTGTAGGTTTCAAAGGCTTTGTTACCTCAACTGGTACAGGTCTTTACAATGGTTATGGCGACTATACAAGTACAGAAAGTATGTCGAACCCATCAAATGGTGGTACGTTCTACAATACTGATGGGGAATACCATACATATCGTTATGCAGTTACGCCAGATGAACGTGTGATTGTTTATCGTGATGGTATCACCGTTGACTCGATGCGTGTTGCCGACCTTGCAAGTCAACCAGAATGGCTTGGAGCAAAGGGTAAGGTAAAGAAGAACCTCTTGAAGAATCCTGGTTTTGAAGGTGAGTATGACCACAAGCAGAGTGTTGTGGCTCGTATTGAAGGATGGGATGTTTATCCTTGGGATCAGTACAATACAACTCAGGACATCTCTTCTTCGGAACGTGGTTATGTCAAGGGACAGAACAATCATGCCGTTTCTATCGACCGCTATATGTGGGAAGGCGGATGGGCTGCTGGTGAGATTTCACAGATTGTTGATGTGGCTCCAAACGAGATTTATTCACTCTCTGCTCTTGCAAAGGGTGGTATAAAGTCTGATGGAACACAGTTTGGTAGCATCCGCATCTATGACCTTCAGAATTCCGACAATAAGGTGACTATTCCTGTCAAGTCTGATTCATGGACTAAGTACGCAACAGACTTTGAGACACTTGACAACACAGAGCAGATCCGTGTGAGCTTCTGTATCGAACGTGCTTCTTGGGGTGCTTCCGTTTCAAGTCTCATGGCAGACGATGTTGTGCTTCGTGGTGTGAGCCGTGAAGTGAAGCAGATGATTGGTTTCAACAATGATGGAGCTGATGTAAAATACTTTGCATTTGACAACACAGGTGCGTATGCTCCTGCTTTCCCTGTTCTTCAGGATGTTGAGATAATGACCGCTGTTGAAACTCCTGAGGCAGAGCATTCGCTTGGCATCAAGACAACTATAAATAACAGAATGGTAACACTTCATGGTGTGGAGACCGCTTCAAGAGTGGCTGTTTACACAGCAGGTGGAGCTGGTGTTGCACTCTTGAATAACTACACAGATGGAACGGGTATAGCACTTCCTAACCGTGGTACCTACATCATACTTGTAGAGAAGAACGGAAACAAGAAGGTTGTTAAGGTGACAATATGATAATGAGAAAAGCAAACAAATATATGTTCATCCTCCTCGCCTCCTTCATTGGAGGTGAGGCAGATGCACAGTCATCCTTCAAACCCGGTGAGACATGGAACGACACAGGTGGTAGTGCGATAAATGCACATGGAGGATGTGTGCAGTATGTTGATGGCACTTACTATTGGTTTGGAGAGACACGTTCTGGTAGTACGAGCAATGGAGTCAGTTGCTATTCCTCCACAGACCTGTATAAATGGAAGAAGCTCACTAACGCTTTCACCCCTTATGGCACGAAGACAGACGACTGTAAGGATGTAGCGCAAGGTCGTCTTTTTGAACGCCCAAAGGTAATCTATAATGCCAAGACAAACAAATGGATTATGTGGGCGCATTGGGAGAACGGTTCTAACTACAACGAGGCAAAGGTGGCTGTCCTTTCTGCTGATAAGGTATATGGTCCGTACAAGGCAACGGAAGATGGAGTGTTCCGTCCTAATGATTGTGACTCTCGCGACCAGACACTCTTCCTTGCTAATGATGGCAGAGCCTATCATGTTAGTGCAACTCAGACAAACTACAAGACACACTTCATACGTCTTTCGGAAGATTTCACAAAACCAACCAGTGAAGAGAGTCTGCAGGTACTTGGAATGCGATATGAAGCAGCATCTATGTTCCAGTATGGCGACTCGTACTGGTGCCTCTTCTCTGGTTGCGATGGTTGGAATCCAAACCGTGGTAGATATGCTTGGTATGTAGGAGATGACCCTGTTGATGATTGGAAATCAGGTCGTGACTTCTACGCAAACAACTCATGGGGAGTTGATTTCTGTGTTGATGAAGGCAATGCAAAATGTTACACATCGCAGCCAGCATACGTTTTCCCTGTTCAAGGTCGCGACAAGTGTTTCATTTATATGGGTGACCGTTGGAACTCAAGTAATGTTGGAAGTTCAAAGTATGTATGGTGCCCGCTGAGCATTCGTTCAGGTTATCCTGCTGTGCGATGGTTCAAGGAGTGGAACCTCAGTTTCTTCGACCATCTCTATGACAAGAAACGACTTGCCAACTTGGAGGATGGTCAGGAGTTTTACCTCCTTGAACGCTATTCAGACCGTATCGTTTCTCGTCCAAGCAATGGATGGAAATTGCAGGATGATGAAGAAAGTAATGTCTGCTTTATCCTTCATGCTACAGACGAACCTTATACATGGCGTATAGAACAGAAATCGACAGGTAAGTATCTCACTTGTACTGCTCTTGGAACTTTGAAACTACAAGACGAGATGCCTGGTGACGAACAGCAAGAGTGGTTCTTCCGCATTGAGGAAGATGGTTACTACAAACTTCAAGGCAAAGCATCTGGAAAGATCCTTTCTGTGTCAGGCAATTCCACTCAAGTAGGAACATCTATCTATATGGGCGACTTGAGTGATGTCGAAGACTATCCAACACATCAGAGTTTTGCGCTCTATTTCGACTCGACTGTTCATCCAGAGTATGCAGAAGCAGAAATGTATTCAAAGGAGTATTTTGCTGCAAACAAAGAAGCAAAGCAGAAGCAACTTGATTATATCCAGACAACAGGTATAGACAGAATCATTGGCTCTCGTACTTCTGCATCATCATCGACAGAATCAATCTATACCGTTCAAGGCATAAAGATTGAAAGTATCACTCGACCTGGTATTTACATTATCAATGGAGAAAAAGTAATTCGTAAATGAAAACATTAAAACATACAATCCTCTTTCTGTTCCTTATTGCCGTGCAGATGTTTTGCGGGGTAGGTGAAGTTTTCGCCCAAAACTACTCACGCTACACCAATCTGCCAACCATCTACATCAAGACTTTTGATGGTAGAGGCATAACGAGCAAGACGGTCTATAAGTATGCTGACCTTTATTATGTCAATGAAGGGGATACAGTCACTCTCTATGACTCGATACAGATACGTGGTCGTGGCAATTCTACATGGAACATGTCGAAGAAGCCTTATCGTATCAAGTTCAAGGAGAAGGAGAAGTTTCTTGGAAAAGGAAAAGCAAAGACCAAGAAATGGACTCTCATGGCTAATGCTGGCGACAAGACCATGATTCGTAATGCCATAACAAGCATTATGGGAGAATATCTTGGTTTGCCTTTCAATCCTGCATATAAGTTCGTTGACCTTAATATCAACAACACGTACTATGGCACTTATCAAATTAGTGACCATGTGGATGTGCGCCCTCATCGCGTTGATGTGGAAGAACAGGATGTCCCTCTTACCGAGGAGAGTGATATCACTGGCGGTTATCTCCTTGAGGTGGATGGCTTTAGTGATGGCAACTGTTTCACTTCATCAAAGGGATTGCCTATTCGAATCCATTATCCTGATGAAGAGGATATTGTAGGTGAACAGAACAATTATATTAAATCGTATATCAATAATTTCGAGAAAGTTCTTTTCGGTTCCAACTTTTCAGATGCAGAGCAGGGCTATCGTCCGCTTGTTGATACTACAACACTTGTCAACTGGTTTATTGCCACTGAGGTTTCTGCAAACATTGATGGATATTATAGTACGTATTTCTACAAGAAACGCCAGGACCCTAAACTCTATTTTGGTCCTTTGTGGGACTATGATGTGGCTTATGGCAACGACTCTCGAAAGGGTGATACTCGTCGTAAGTTGATGACAGACGAAGGATATGGACAAACACGCGTTTGGATGAACCGTATGTGGGAAGACCCGTGGTTCTGCCAAATCGTTAATCGCCGCTATAAGGAGGTCATTGATGCAGGACTTACTGATCGTCTGCTTTCTGCTATTGATAGTCTCACTATACTTCTTCAGCGTTCGCAACAGCGCAATTATGAGAAGTGGGGCATCAATACTCGTATGTATCATGAACGTGTTCTCTATAGTAGCTACAATCAATATGTAGATGACTTGCGTGAGTTCATCACTACTCACAACGACTGGCTTCTCTCTACCTTCGACCATAAGGCACCAGCAGAGCCAACTCCTCCTTTCGAGGCTCTCAACTTCTGGTATCGCATCACTAATGCAAACAATGCCAAAGCGATAGACCTCGTTAATCAGTCCGTTTCTTCAGGCACAAATATCTGTTTGTGGGAGAACAATGCAGACCGTACGAGTCAGGAGTGGCAGATTACTCCAGTATCTGGCGAATACTTCATGCTCATCAATCATTTGTCTGGTATGGCACTTAACGACCCTACAGAAGGAGCCGCTACTGCAACCACTAATGTGGGAACTGTTCTAAATGTGGCATCTCCAAATAAGAACGCAGACAGTCAGTTGTGGAAGTTCACACCTCAGGGGACAGATGGATATTACAACCTTGTCAACAAACGCACCCAACATGCTGCCAATCTCAGTGGTGGAGGTTCAAGCAATGGCACATCAATCCTCAGTTACACTTCCGACCAGCGCAATTCAAGCAGCATGAATCGTCTGTGGTATATCATTCCGGATAACGAGATAGAGCCAGAGATTGCTGATGCTATTGAGGTCCCAGAACCAGATGATTATGCACTTGCTTTCAATGCATCAAATGGTGTTCTCCATTTTGGAAGTGAAACTCCCGATATGCTACGCTTCATGGTTCATGTGTATAGTTCTAATGGTGCCCTTGTTGGTCAGTTCCGTGCTGATGAACAATGGAGCACATCCCGCCTTCCACATGGCACATACCTCGTGCGTTGGAATGCTGGAGGTAAAACAAGAAGTACGAAATTTATAAAATAAGAATATTATGAAAACGCTATCAAAATTATTCTTTTCAGCTATCCTCATGATAGCAACATCATTGACAGTCACAGCCCAGGTGAAGCAATACACACAGGGTGATAAGGTTGTCACCGATGATGGAGTCTTTGTAGTAAAAGGCAATAACCTCATTTCAAACCCTTCGTTTGATGAAGGTACAGTAGGATGGATGGGTGGAAATGGTCAAGACATTTCCGACAGTTATTTCGATGTTCCTCAAACAGGAGGTGCTGATGGAGGACCTTACCTCAAAGCTTTGAATAGTGCTGGTTCAAGTGCAGCCCAGTCCATCAAGACGGGTTGGGAAATATCGACCAACACAAAATATATGCTTCATTTCTATGCTTTGCGACCTGCTGTTGATGGAAATGCTCAGTATAGTCGTGTCTATCTCGGAACAAGTGCCACAAGCACATCCAGCCAGATTGCTTCTGTGAAATATACAGCTGGCACATGGCAGGAGAACACTGTTGTGTTTGATTCGGGAGAATACTCATACTGCATCGCCAATTTCGGTTGGTTGGGTAATGGTTGTGGTTTCGATTGTTTCGAACTCTATCAACTTGAGCAGTCTGCCGAACTTGTTTACACAAAACTCGAAGAGCAGATTTCCGCAGCTCAAACACTCATCTCTACTACAACAGAGGGTACAGGTGCAGGTCAATATACCACAGCTGTTCGTGAAGCTCTTACATCTGCTATCTCTGATGCAGAAGGCATTTTGAATTCAGCAACTTCACAGACACAAATCAACGACGCTATTGCTGCGCTCAAGACAGCTTGCACTACATATTCTAATAGTGTTAATCCTCCTTTCGACATCAGCAAGCAGTACAATCTTGTACACTACAGCCAGAAGACCTTTGTCATGACTTCTGGTGGTGATGGTGGAACAGTGAAGATTACAGACGAAGATGTTTCCGACAAGACACAGGTCTTCTCCTTTGTTAAAGCACCAACAAACGACTATGTTGGCTATAACCTCATTGATGCAGAGGGCAACTATGTGTATCGCCAGGGTTCGTGGGACACAAAGGCAAGTAGCACTCAAGATGCTACCGTTGCAAACGCTATATACCAGATTGTTGACCTCGGTGATGGAGTCATTCAGTTGAAGAATATGGGTAGTGGTTCTGTACTCGGAACCGACAATACAGGAAGTGGAAGCACCGTCTATTCAAATAAGAATGGTGGTGATGCTCGATACAAGTGGATTCTCAAGGAATACATCCCAGCCGATCAGCGTGATGCAGAATACAACTTTAACATCCTTCTCACAAAGGCAGAGAATGTTTATTCTTCTGTTTCAACCGACAATCTTGGAAATGGTGTGTTCCAGTACTCTAAGTCTGCCTACGAAACATTTGGTGCTGCTATTGCTACTGCAAAGACCATGTCTGACTTCTCCGCTGCTGCAGATTATCTTCAGTCTGCCCTCGATGAGTACGAAGCAAATAGTGTGAACACTCCTGACCCTGCTGCAGATTACATCATCACTCAGTCGGCTGGTAATAGCGTAGCATACGCAGAGGACAACGCACTTGCTACCCTTACATCAGAACCACAATCGTTCCACATCATCGCTGCTGAAACAGCAGGCGCTTTCTATCTACAGAACAAGGAGAGTGGCATGTATCTCGCTAAATCACCATCAAGTGCATGGAATACATCATGGGTTGAAGAAAAGGGAACTAAGGAAGCACAGTGGTACATTGCTGCCTATGGCGAATCAGCATACACCATTCAGAATGTTGCAGGCAAGGGTTATCTTGGTTCTGATGCTACAAGCGAAGGTTCTTCTCTCTATTGTGATAAAGCTGCTTCTGCCGCAAATTCACATTGGACAATCATGGAGCGTTCTGTTAGTGCTATCATTGGAGCTGTTATCGAGAAGGCAGAGAATATCCTTGCACAGACTGAGGTTGGTACAGAGTACTACCAAGTACCTCAGAGTGCAGTCGATGTGCTTCGTGAAGCTATTGCCGATGCTCGAGATGCCATCTCTTCTGCTTCAATCGAGGATGCCACACAGATTGCCTCTTCACTTCAGGACGCCATTGATGAGTTCAATGCATCATTCAATCCTATGAATGAGTTCGATACATCACTCTCATATTATATCTTGCATTATGGTGGTAATCTTCTTACCTCTACCGCTTCGGGAAATGCTAAGCTCACAGCAATGGGAGAAGAGGGCAAACCTAACGATGAACAGAAGATTTACCTTGAATCAGCAGGCGAAGAATTCACATATTATATTCGTAGTGCAGAAGATACATACCTCACACTTGAAGGTGACTACAACACCAAGTGGATTGCTGAGAAGAACGAAGAGTGCATCTTCCGCATCGATCAACTCAAAGGCAAGTATCTTGGACTCTATAATGTGAGCAAACGTGCTTACTTTGGTACTGATGCCACAGCTGTAGGTAGTCTTGTTTATTCCGACAAGTCTGCTGTAGCTAACTCTTATTGGACTATCGAAAGTTTTGATGACATCACGTTCGACAAGACTCTCTGGACTGCAGCACTCGAAAAGGTTCAGACATTCCGTTCTGAAATGGTTCAAGGTCGTATGCCAGGCGAATATCTCTCAGAGGTAATTACAGAGTATGCAAGCGTAGTATCTCAGTATCAGTCTAAGGCAAAGAAGGCACAGTCTCAGGAAGAACTCGACCTTCTTGCTGCAGAACTTGAGGCAACAATCGAGACCTTCAAGGCAAAGGCAAACATTGTAGAGGTAATCATCAAGACTGCCCTCGCTTCGGCTCTCACTTCTGCTGAGAAGACTCTCGCATCAGCACAGGTTGGTGACTGCAACGGCAACTATCCACAATCGGCTGTTGATGCTTACCAGAAGGTTATTGATGATGCAAAGAATGTGAACCTTAGTGAGTCAAGTTCTCAGGCTGAGGTAGATGCTGCTACAGCATCACTCAAGGAGGCAGCTACAGCGTTTGCAGCGGAAAAGGTTGTCATCAACTTTGACCAGCTCAAGTCTGTTATCACTACAGCTCAGCAAACAATCTCTGATAACACAAAGTACAAGGGTGAAGGTCCGGGTACATATCCATCAAGTGCGTTTGATGCGCTTCAGTCTGCTATTGATGCAGCAAAGAAGCATATCAACTCTACAACAGACAATCAGTCTGCTATCACAGCAGAGTACTTGACACTTTCTGAAGCCATCAATACATTCAAGTCAACATGGGTAGATTTCGACTTCACCGAACTCAAACGCCTTCTCGATGCACTCAACGACTTCAAGAATACAACAACTATCATCCTTGATGAGGAGGACACAGAGGCTCTCAACCATGCAATCTCAGTAGGTAATGATGCACTTTCTGCTACTCTCCAGTCCGATATTGATAAGGCTGTTCGTCTTCTTTCTCGTGAGTACAGTTACTTCACAGAACTCTCTACAGCCATCAATTCCGTTCTTGTAGGAACTTCAAATAATAATATTCGTATCTATACCCTCAGTGGAACACAGATTCCAACTCTTCGTCCTGGTATAAATATCGTTCGCTATAAGAACTCTATTGTTAAACTGTACAAGTAAAAAAGTAAGGTTATACATGATAAATAGTAGATGTCCACGATGTTGGAACTACAAGCAAGGAATAGCCATTAATATTGGCTTGATACTCTTAGGACTGGCGCTGCAATACAGCGTCGGTCCTATAGATTGGAGTTGGTTTGCGTCTCCTGTGAATATCATCTTCCTTGTGTGCTATGTGGTTTTGATTGTCGTTCTGTACTTATTTCGCCGAAAGGTTCATGCCGTTAGGTGGAGCATGACATACGGTGCAGCTGTTCCGTCCATACTCATCACAGGACTTGCAACGCTCATTTATGGCATCACATGCAATCGTAGTACACTTTCATCGTGGTCGTTCGTACTATGTTATTTCTGGCTAACTACGATACTCGGACTTACATGTTTGAAGCGTTGGAAGAGTCCTTCGTTCCTTCTCAACCATCTCGGGCTCTTCATAGCCATCGTTGCTGCCACTTTGGGTAGTGCCGATATGCAGAAACTGCATATGACTGTGATGCAGGGTGTACCCGAATGGCGAGCTGTTGATGACAATAGCATGGTACACGAATTGGACTTTTCCATACAGCTTAATCGTTTCTCCATCGAGGAATATCCTTCTACTTCCGAAATAGATACCACATCGCTCTCCATGCCTCAAGGTGAACCTAAGTGCTATACTTCAAATGTAACTGTAATCACGAAGTCGGGCAAGACCATAAAAGATGCACCTATTGAGGTCAATAAACCTCTTGAGGTAGAAGGTTGGAAGATATATCAATTTGGCTATGACACAGGATATGGGCGCGGGAGCATCATATCGGTCTTTGAACTTGTTCGCGACCCTTGGTTACCATTCGTATATCTCGGCATTTTCATGCTACTTGCGGGAGCATTATTCATGTTTATAACAGCAGGAGGAAAGAAATCATGATAACCTGGAACGAATTTATATATTTTGCCATTCCTGCTGTGTTGCTCTGGGCTATCGGAGCATGGAGCGCATGGAAAGACCGTAGTGTTATGGCAAATATCCTGACATGTTTAGGACTACTTGTGTTTTTCTCTTTCATAGCGTTGCTGTGGATAAGTCTTGAATGTCCACCACTTCGCACAATGGGCGAGACACGTCTTTGGTATAGTGCATTCCTCCCATTGGCAGGCATAATAGTTTATGTGCGATGGCGATACAAGTGGATACTAACCTTCTCAACGGTTCTTGCTCTCGTTTTCATCTGCATCAATCTGTTTCGACCAGAGATACACAACAAGACACTCATGCCAGCATTGCAGTCTCCTTGGTTTGCTCCGCATGTCATAATCTACATGTTTTGTTATGCCATTCTTGGTGTGGCAACACTTGTTGCTGTTGCCTCTCTCGTTCAGGCAAAACGTGCTTCACATCTTTTCCCTCTCATCGACAACCTTGTATATGTTGGTCTCTCCTTCATGACCATCGGAATGCTTTTTGGAGCTTTGTGGGCAAAAGAAGCGTGGGGCCACTATTGGGCATGGGACCCAAAAGAAACATGGGCTGCAGCAACATGGTTGCTATACCTCGCTTACATCCATTTCCGACTCCATTCTGCCCAACAGCACCGCCTTGCAGCCTGTCTGCTTATCTTCTCGTTCCTTTCCCTCCAGATGTGCTGGTGGGGCATCAACTACCTCCCAACAGCACAGGGCAATTCGGTTCACACCTACAACATGAAGTGATTCACGAATACTTTCTTGGGTATCTGAGAAGGATACTAAGCATGACTGCTATGCCGATGGCAATAGGGTAGAAGAGCCATGGGATGATTTGAATAGGATTCATCTGGGCAAGACCTGCTGCTATGAGAACCTGAGCTCCGTAAGGGAGTAGTCCTTGTGTGAAGCACGACATAGTATCGAGAATAGATGCACTCTTGCGTTTGTCTATACCGAACTTATTTGCTATATCGTTTGCAATAGGTCCTGTGGTTATGATTGCAACAGTGTTGTTTGCAGTACAGATGTTTACAAGACAAACAAGTGCTGCGATAGCAAACTCAGCGCCACGCTTGCTACTGATGCCATGAGTGATGTTACGAATGATGTAGTCTATACCTCCGTTATTGCGAATGAGTTCGAGCATACCACCTGCAAGGATGGTTACGATAATGAGTTCTGCCATGCCCATCATTCCTTCATTCATTGCGGCGAAGAGGCCGAACACATCGTATGTGCCTTCAAGCATTCCTATTGCTCCACTCATGAGAAGTCCGATGACAAGCACCAGCAGTACATGTATTCCATAAAGAGCAGTGCCTATCACCACGAGATATGGAATGACTTTCCATAAATCAACCTCTGGTATGGAATGGTCAAGCGTAACCCCCTTGCCGAGAAGGAAATACACGATAAGCATAATCACCGCTACAGGTACAACGATGCGTGAGTTAACTTTGAACTTATCACTCATTTTGCATCCTTGAGTCTGGGTAGCAATAATCGTTGTGTCGGAGATAAACGAAAGGTTATCACCGAAATATGTGCCGCCAACAACGAGTCCCACCATCATACCGACATTTATGCCCGACTGCTGTGCTATACCAACAGCTACAGGAGTGAGGGCGGCGATTGTTCCACAGCTCGTTCCGATGCTCAGCGAGATGAAGCACGAGGCAAGGAACACACCAGGAAGGATGAACGATTCTGGCAGATAGCGCAGGGCGAGGTTGACAGTAGCATCCACAGCACCCATTGCCTTTGCACTTGCGGCAAATGCTCCTGCAAGGATGAAGATGAGAACCATAAGCACCATCTGGTTGTTGCCTGCTCCCTTTGCAAAAATCTTCATGCGTGTGTCTGCTGAACCTTTAGTTAACCAAAGTGCATAGAGAGCACTTACAAGGAATGCCACAGTGATTGGCACCTTGTAAAAATCTTGTGCTATAATGCTGGTAGCAAGATATAGCACAAGAAATACAAGTAATGGGCTTAGGGATTTCAATTATTTTGTCTTTTGGAGTTATTCTTTACAATGTCACACCCTTCTTGAAGATAGCAATCTCCTGATAACGCTTCTTCTCGTTCCATGCCTCTTCGCCGTTAGCAACAGAGATGACCTTCTGTGCAAAGGCAATGAAGAGGTCCTTCATGCTTACACCTTCAAGGAGCTGACCAGCGTTGAAGTCAATCCATGTTGGCTTGTTGGCTGCAAGAGTGGAGTTTGTAGAAATCTTCATTGTTGGAACGAATGTGCCGAATGGAGTACCACGACCAGTAGTGAAGAGTACGATGTGGCAACCACAACTTGCAAGTGCAGTGCTTGCTACGAGGTCGTTGCCTGGAGCAGAGAGGAGGTTGAGACCTTTAACCTTGAGACGGTCACCGTATGGCATGACACCAAGCACAGCACTCTTACCACACTTCTGAGTACAACCAAGAGCCTTCTCTTCGAGTGTGCTGATACCACCAGCCTTGTTGCCCGGACTTGGGTTTTCACCTACTGGTTCACCATGAGAGAGGAAGTATTCCTTGAAGTCGTTAATGAGAGATACAGTCTCGTCGAAGAGTTGAGTTGTAGCACAGCGGTTCATGAGGATTGTCTCTGCACCAAACATCTCAGGTACCTCAGTGAGTACAGTTGTACCTCCCTGCTTAACGATGTAGTCAGAGAACACGCCGAGAAGAGGATTGGCTGTGATACCAGAGAAACCATCCGAACCACCACACTTGAGACCTACGCGGAGTTCGCTGAGAGGAATGTCCTCACGCTCGTCCTTCTTTGCTATGTCATAGAGTTCTGAAAGAATCTTAAGACCTTCCTCTACCTCATCACCCTTAACCTTCTGACTTACCATGAGACGGATGCGTTCCTTGTCGTAGTCGCCCAGAGTCTCCATGAATGCATCAGGCTGGTTGTTCTCGCAACCAAGACCAACAACGAGTACAGCACCAGCATTTGGGTGAAGAACAAGGTCACGAAGCACGAGACGAGTGTTCTCATGGTCCTCACTGAGCTGTGAACAACCATAGTTGTGTGGATATGCCACGATACGGAGTTTGACATCCTCATTGGGAAGAATCTCCTGCTCGAAACGGCTCTTAATCTGTTCTACCACACCATTCACGCATCCTACTGTTGGCACAATCCACACCTCGTTACGAATGCCCACTTCGCCATTCTTGCGGCGATAGCCCTTAAAGGTAGATGGGAGTGCAGCGTCGCTGAACCATTCATCGTAAGCTGGGTTGCTGAGGTCAGACTGTGGAACAGGATTGTATGTGTAGTCAAGAAGACCTGCAAGATTTGTCTTTATGTTCACGTCACAGATGAAGTCACCAGCCTTATGGTCTTCCTTCAAGTGACCGATAGGGTAGCCATACTTAATGACATTCTCTCCCGCCTTGAGGTCCTGAAGAAGAATCTTGTGACCTGCAGGAACATCCTGACCAAGTGTGAGTTCAATGCCTTCTACATTTACTGTTTCGCCTGCAGGAAGTGCGTCGATAGCAACTGCCACGTTGTCTGCAGGATTGATTCTGATAGTTTTCATAAATTATAGTTATAGATTGTTATTATGTTTTTATTCATTCTTGTACTCCTTAGGAGTCATGCCTGTGTGTTGCTTGAAGAACTTGGCAAAGAAACTCTGGTTGGCAAAGTTCAGTTGGTTGCACACATCCTTCACACTCATGCCTTGCGAACGGAGCATCGCCTTAGCCTCGATGATGACACATTCGTTAATCCATTCAGTAGCGTATTTGCCCGTTACATCGTGGATGACAGAACTGAGGTACTTAGGTGTCACACACAATTTGTCGGCATAGAACCCCACATTGCGCTCCTTCATGTAGAACTTATGTACACAAGCAATGAAATCCATGAATATCTCCTCCTTGCGAGACGATGGCTTGGCAGGTTCGATGGTGTCCTGGATGTCAAGTATTCTCTGGAAAGAATTGCATCGCATGATTTCAAGATAGCATCGTGCCACATCCTCCTTGAACTGATAGTCCTTCTGGTATAACTTGTGCTTCAATGCGTTGTATATCGAGAGCATCTCGTTCATGTCATGGTAGTTGAGCTCGTAAACAGGTGGAGTGTTCATCAAACGAGTGAAGTCCAATCCTAATTTGAGTCCTTTCGACATGTCGATGAAGTCGGGGTTGACAGCGATAACACAACATTCGGCATCCTCCGAAATGTCCATCATCTGGAAGAACGAACCAGGAAGAATAGACAGGCATTGTGATGATTTGAGGATATGGTCCTTCATGTTCACCCTTGTATGTACCTGTCCCTGTTTGCACATAAAGGCGACTGCCATAGTAACCTGTACAGGGAACGACATAATCTCGTCCTTCTCTATCAATCCTATTGGACCGTCGAAGTTGTCCATGAGAAACAACTTGCCTGGAATCTGTGCGGCATGTTTATCTTCTGGGAAATGTGAAAAATTGATTCTGGTTATCTTTTGTCGTTCCATTCTTTCTAAAATTTGCTACAAATATAATAAAATTAATTGACAATAACTCCTAATTGAAAAAAAAACACTAATTTTGCACCAAATTTTATAAGGTTATGAAAAAGATTTCTTTACTATTACTCACATTGCTGCTTTCTTCCGCTTCATTTGCGCAGCATCGTTATCACATAGAAAATGTTACTGATTATAGTGCTGTAAGTACACCAAAGTCTGAACGCCCACAGCACCGAATAGGTATTGCAGCAACAGCTCCACTCAAGAGTTTCGGTTCTCCAAATGTACCAGTTATTCTTGTTCAGTTTCCAGACTTGATGTTTAGTTGCGACACTATCATGAACAAGGAGATAGAACATTCAGACGAGAATGTTCGTCTGTTCTACGACCGTTTCTGCAATGGTTCTGGCGACCCAGACGAGGACTACCGTTTCACTATCGGTAGCGTTAGTTATGTAAAGCAATACTTCAACACTTGTTCTGATGGACAGTTCACA
Organism: uncultured Prevotellaceae bacterium; assembly: GCA_937893145.1. GTDB lineage: Bacteria > Bacteroidota > Bacteroidia > Bacteroidales > Bacteroidaceae > Minthosoma. Next base: position 14,757 of record CALBJW010000154.1, read on the forward strand.
CCAAACTTTGGTGTCATAGGTCCTGTGACCCTTCCACGTAGTTTTAAGTATTACGGTGAAGATACAAACGACAACATGAAGGACAGGAACATGACTGCTTTCTACAGAGATGCTCTCAAACTTGCCCTCCAGCAGGGTGCCGATATGTCATCGTTCGATAATAATGGTGATGGCAAGATTGACTTTGTGTTCTTTATCTATGCAGGTGAAGGCCAGAATGCCTATGGCAAGAAGAGCGAGTGTGAAGGCGACCAGAGCTATTACATCTGGCCGAAGGAGTTGCAGGACGATTTTACAATCAACAGTACTGATTCCCTCGATCAGCCAGTCCAGTATGTGTTTGGTGGTTACGGATGTACCAATGAGATATACAAAGAGGGTGTAGATGGTATTGGCAACATGTGTCATGAACTCTCACACGGACTTGGTTTGCCTGACCTCTATGATACTCAGTATGTCGGCTTCGGTATGGACTACTTCGACGTGATGGATTCGGGCAACTACAGCATGATAGGTCGTTCACCAGTAGAATATAGTGCATACGAACGTGATTTCATGGGTTGGCGTAAAATGGAGACTGTTGACCTCTCAAAGCAGCAGACTATCACTATCAAACCTATCGAGGACGGTGGTAAGGGATATAAGTTGATTAATCCTAACAATAAGAATGAATACTATATCCTTGAGAACCGTCAGCAAATCGGTTTTGACCACTATTTCGGTTATGTGGCTTCGCAATACCTCCGCGAGTTTGGGGTGATTTCGGGACTTCTTGTCACACATCTTGACTACAATCTCGATTCATGGCAACAAAACCGTGTGAATACAACTATCCACCATCAGCGACTCACTGTTCTTCCTGCCGATGGCGAACTTATAACAAGTATCAGAGGATATACAGATGAATATTTCACTTCTCTCCGCAATGACCTCTATCCTGGAGGAATGAATGTGACATCTATCCCATCTGATAGGTTCACTCTTTTCAGTGGTGGCACTCTTCCGGTAAATATCACAGATATTCGCCAAAACGACGATTTGACTGTCAGCGTTGATTTCAATGGAGGTGAACCAAATGACATCGAGGATATCACGTCTGATAGTTGCATAAATGGAAATGGTTCAACTTATTACGACCTTATGGGTAGAAAGGTGGGCAACCCTTCAAAGGGTGTTTACATCAAGGGTGGCAAAAAAGTTTTTGTAAAATAATTGAAGAAAAGTTTTGCAGATTAAAAACTTTGCACTACATTTGCAACATCAAAACAAAAGTACACCGCTTTTTGTTGAGCTAACAAGACGATTTCTTTAACAACCACATAGCCGGGGTTCTGGATCGATCGGGATACTCATCAAATTAAAAACGAAACCGAGATACTTTTGCTTTCTAATGGCGGGCCACGCCACGGTGTCGCCTGGTCTTCGAGCCAGGAGTTTCGGTGCCTAAGGTAACTCTTCGAGTCGGTGGATTACAAAGGGAAGCGAAAACTCAAATCTTATCATATCGGAGTTTCATCACATCTCCTCCCGGCTTCTATACTGAAGGGCAAGACCAATTATGGTCCTGCCCTTCTTTAATTGTTTATGTGGGAAAGCTATGCTTTTTAGAACTTTCCGCTCAAAATCTGTTCCAACATTACTGTCATACCAAAGATGTGCTGGAGAAGTGCGTCCTTTAGAATATTTGAGTTGATAGGAACAACCTGTGTCTCTACATACTCGTTCTTGAGAGTTTCAGAAGCCTCCTCGAAATTAGCGAATGGTACTACACCATCAGGGTTGCAGTGGAGAAGCTTGAGAGGGTACTTAGGAGTCCAGCCCTTGCAGAGGTTCTGGCGGTCCATAAGACAAAGAAGGCGTTCGAGGTCGTCTGGGTTCTCCTCGATGTACTTCAAGTTGAGAATCTTGTCAAGGTCTGCTCCGTACAACTTCAACATCATGTCGAGGATACCCTCCTTGTTGTTACGAATAGCCTGAGGAACACCAGTCTTGAGAGCCCAATCTGTGAAGAAGTCTTCGTATTTCATGCCCTCCAACTCTGCAGGATAACTATTGAACATACTGTTGATTACGAGAGGAATAACCGAACCAAGACCGAGTGGCTTGCCGTTGTGGAAGTCGTTGAGGTAAGTCTCGAAAGTGAGTCGGAGGTCGTAAGGACCATCACCACAGAACACCTTCTTGAGGTGGATGCGCTTCTGTGTTGCCTCGTCGAGACGCTGTACCTGACGGAGTGAGGCGAGCGATACCGAACCACCCTGTGAGTAACCTACGATGTATGTGTTGTAGTCGCTTTCGAGTGGGAGACGCTTGCTCTTTGCAAAGTCGAGGAGTGTGAGGAGTGCATCCACACTTGTTGTGCCGTGAACCTCATGGTTGAGGTAGAGGTCAGGATGCTTTGCTGTTGAGCCAAGACCGATGTAGTCTGGGAGGATACAGAGCGAACCTGTAGCTGCCATGATTGCTTCAACCGATGTGTAGCCTGTAGGAACCATCATGAAACCAATCTGTGTGCCGTGGTTGATGAGCATAACATTCTTGATTCGCTTGAGTAGTGGATACACGATGAGCGCAGAAGCCTGAACTGTCTTTCCGCTTTCGTCTGCAGTAGGGTAGGTGATGCGAACAGTCTTGTAGAGTGGGAGAGGGAGCGTACGAGTCTGATCACCTGTTGATGGCAACTCATTGTAAGCCTCTTCAAATGATGTGTTGATGCGCTCGATGATGTCGCTATCCACATATCCTTCAAGGCTGCTCATTGACTGAGCAAAGAGTTCATCACCTGTAAATTCCTTTTCTTCAAGCACAGTAAAATTCTCTTCTACATTCTGCTGTGAAACCTCATTACCGTTTACTTTCTCTTCCTGACTACATGAAATGAGTCCGAACGAGACGATTGCCAATGCAATAAAAAATGTCTTTTTCATTTCCCTTAAATAGTAATTGTGCGTTAATTATGTTTTTTCAATCTCGTTGCAAAGGTACACAATATTTGGTTAATATTCGTTTTTTCTTGGTTAATAATGCAAAATGTCGTTGAAAAAACATACTTTTTTATCTCAAAAAAGGGAAATTCCCTTACATATATGGAAATTCCTTTTTGTTATATTTTCTATAATACTTATATTTGCAATAAGAAACAAAAGTATTAACTAATCAGTATGGTACCTTGTATGAAAAGAATTGCCTCATTTTTACTTGTTTTGTTATATGTAGGATTAGCTTCTGCACAAGTTCAGACATTAGAACAGATTAGAGTTAAAGGAGTAACATCATCAAATGTTAGAGTTGTAAAAAGGAAGGCTCCTAAAGTTGAAAATGAAGTATTCAAGTTGAAAAACGGATACAAAGGATTTATTTCAGCAGGTGTAGGTCCTTGTCTTAGCAATGAAGCCTTTAATGGTGTCTTCAATATCTCCACCAGTCACGGTTATCAGTTCAATCCAAACCTTTACATCGGCTTAGGTTTGAACAATTACGGAAAGATATTCAAGGATTTTGGAAAAAACACAAATGCGTTCTTCAATGCTCGACTATCTACAAGTACCCGAACAAGTTTCTTTGGAGACGTCAAGATTGGTACTCGCATCTTTGATGGCAACACCCCATATTTCTCTATAGGAATGGGTCCACGCTTCGTCATCTCCGAAAGAAGTGGTTTCATGTTCAGTCTTTCATACAGTATGATAAGGGTTAGAGATAAGGACATCAACCATGCCATAATAAAAGATGGTATCCTCAAATACAAGACCTTAACAAATAATCATGTTATGCTAAATTTTGGATTTGATTTCTAAGCGTATCTTTACAATAATATCTAAAATAATCTACTGCAATATTGAGGCTATTCCACCGCAAGAATGACCTCAAACATACGGAAGATTGATCTCATTCTTCCGTATGTTTTTGTCTATACAATAGGGTGGTAGTGTCAACATATTCAGGACACCAGAAAAGACAACTTGTGAATTTTTTTGTGAGTTTTTTTTGAAAAAACTCACAATGTAATAATTTGATAATTAGATAATTGTGTGACAAATGTGAAAAAATTAGTTTTTTCACTTATATACCTTATCTATGCGCATACGCATAAGAAGGTATTATAAAGCAAAAATTCACTTTTATCACATACAGCCTTTAAGACGTTTAGTTTCAACAATTTACAATGTGAGTTTTTTCAAAAAAAACTCACAAAAAAATTCACAATTTCGCATAAGTGTCTTTTCCTGAATTAGGTTTACAGTTTATATTTAATTCTATACTGCTTTTTT
>CALBJW010000155.1 GCA_937893145.1 uncultured Prevotellaceae bacterium
GTTTCGTAGGTCAAAGACCGTTTCGTAACTTACCCGTTTCGTTTTCACATTGCAAAGATACAAGCACAAAAAAGACCTGCAAAGAATAATCTTTACAGGTCGGAGATGTTCCAGAGTACTGGAATAGTTTTGGAGGAGTTTCGGAGTAAAAACACCAGAAACCCAATGTCGTGAAGTTATTTTTCCTTCATATTAGGCAAACTCGAAGATGTCAGCACAGCGATAGTCTTGTATTCGGGATAGGGTTTGCCCACAGGTTGATTGTCCGCATCCCAATAGTCTATATCCTTACTCATCGACAGTGAGTTCAGTTCGCTTATCTCACGCTTACCAATCACATAAGGCAGACCTTCAGGATATAACTGACACAAGAGAGTCTCAGCCCCGATGAAGTCGCCATCAGCCACATATCCATTGTGCATCAGTCCCTTCATCACGCAGAACATGTGCCGCTGAATCCTCACATACGGCATCACATACATATCCAAAGCCTCTCGCATAGCCTTCAGGTCGGGATGGTTGCTCTTTGGTTCATGATACTCGTTGTAGGTCTCCACATTGTTGAAGAACTTATCAATATGCACATTTCCCGCAAAAGGAAATTCTGGCATCTTCTTATTTTCCATGATATTTATCTACATTGTTAAAAAACTTATCTATCGTTGCATTTTTTGCATGAATGTGCATGTGAATCTCGTTCTTATCCTGCACACCATACAACTGCGACTGCAAATCGAGGTAATGTCTGCTTATCTCCTGCGCTTGCCATCCGAGCCTGTCTTTTGCATCAGCGAGGGAGTTATACTTGATTTTGATAAAGGTCTTCAGGTTCTCCATGTCGAGTTCCTTGAAACCATTACGCACATAGTATTCAAGTATGAGATTGTCAAACTGCTGTTGCTGATTGCTGAACTGCTTCAGGTATTGCTCCTTGACCAGTTGCACTCGCTTCTCACGCTCCATCGGAGTAGTGTTGTAGGCAATGAACTGCAGCACATCGAGCAAGTCACACTTCTCCATGTTCAGCACCTTCTTCAGCATCTCCAGTTTCTCCTCCGCAAATCCCTCCTGTTCCAGAAGCATAAGCAGAGCAGAACGAGTATCTGGGTGCTGCCACTTCTGCACCAAGTCGTCCTGACCTTTGAAGAACTTTGGCATTCGTCCAAACAGTCGTCGCACAAACTCCTCAAGCGTTATCAACTCATCACCAAACTGAAACCTCTCTTCCCACTCGGTGAAAAGTTCCAGCTTGTGTTCTTCCGAGAGCTTTACCACCACAGTCCTTGTCTGCCCTCCCGAACAAGTGCAAGGCAGATGTCCACACACTGGGCATGGTGTAGGAACCTTTGGTGTTGGTTCGCCTGCCGATGAAGAAGGCTCCTCTTCACCTGCAATATCTGGATAACTTGGTTTCTTTCTGCACGAGCAAGGGTAATTGCCACACACAGGACATTGTGGGTCGCCATCCCATTCTGCATCTTGGAAGTTCTGGCTTGCTCCCACGAAGTCGTATATCGTGAAGTAATACTTTCCGTCAAAGAGTCGAGTGCCACGACCTATGATTTGCTTAAACTCCACCATGTTGTTCACAGGGCGCATCAGCACTATGTTTCTCACATTGCGAGCATCCACACCAGTCGATAGTTTGCGTGAGGTGGTGAGAATGGTAGGTCGCAACTTCTCGTTGTTCTGGAACTGTCGCAGAATCTTCTCGCCCTCCTCGCCATCATCAGCCGTCACACGCATACAGTAGTTGCTGTCGGGGCGACGCTTGTGCTTGTTTATGAGGTCGCGCACTATCATAGCATGTTCCTGCACAGAGCAGAACACGATGGTCTTCTCGTCGGGGTCTATCTGCTGAAGGAGTTCCACCACACGATGCTCGTCCCTGTCCTTCATCTTGATGACACCACTTGCGAAGTCCTTCTCCCCGTATGTGCGAGTCTTGTCAATATCGCCCTTCACCGTGTCGTCCTCATCAAAGGTGTATGTATCAGCATTTCCACGACCTATCTTCACACGGAATGGCACGAGGAATCCATCCGCAATACCTTGCTTCAGCGAATACGAATACACAGGTTCGCCGAAGTATTTGTATGTGTTGGCATTCACCTTGCGCAGAGGAGTGGCAGTCATGCCGAGCTGGTATGCAGGAGCGAAATAGTCCATCAGTCTGCGCCATTCGCTTTCGTCGTTCGCACCTCCACGATGACACTCGTCAATGATGATGAAGTCGAAGAAGTCCTGCGGGTACTGCATGAAGTAAGGCGTGTCGCTTCCTTCGGGACATCCCATGAAGGTCTGGAATATAGTGAAGTACAGACTGCGTCCCTTTGGCACCTTCTCGCCCGCCTTGTGGATAGACTCAGGGGTGATGCGAGTCATGGCATCCTCATTGAACTGCTCGAAGTCGTTGATGGCTTGGT